>JAKSMF010000040.1 GCA_024400775.1 Bacteroidales bacterium
GCATCATGTGTGGCTGCTGTGGCACTAAGCCCGGCTTCATCCATGCGATTGCTGCCAACAAAGGCAAGAGAGTCACTGACAGACACGTTATTAAAGAAACCGTCATCACCTCTGCGACACGCGCGGTCGTGCTTGACAAAGTGCAGATTTGCGGCGAACGCATCAATCCGACGGGCAAAAAGAAGTTGAAAGAGGCCATCATCAACGGCGACTTCGACTACATTTTCAAAGAGGCCATCAAGCAGGAAGAGGCAGGCGCCAACCTGCTGGATGTCAACCTCGGTGTACCCAAGACCGACGACGTGGCCAATATGCGCAACGTTGTTGTCAAGCTCAACGAAATCACCAACTTGCCGTTGCAAATTGACTCATCCAACCCGCAGGCAATCGAAGCCGGCTGCCGCTATTACAACGGTGTCCCGCTCATTAACTCGGTGAATGGCAACGCTGACAATATGGCCGCCATTTTCCCGATTGCGAAAAAATACGGTGCAGTTGTGCTCGGTTTGACGATGGACGACAACGGCATTCCGCAGACAGCGGAAGAGCGCACGGCGATTGCGGAACGCATCATACAAGGTGCTGAAAGCTTTGGCATTGAGCGCCAACGCATGATGATTGACACGCTCACGCTCACTTGCAGCGCCCAACAGCCATTGGTCAAAGAGACGTTGCGAGCGTTGCGGATGGTCACCGACCAATTCGGTGTAAAGACGGCACTCGGCGTTTCAAACGTCAGCTTCGGTATGCCGAACCGCGAACTCATCAACAGCACGTTTTTAGCGATGGCGTTAGAAAACGGCCTGACCATGCCGATCATCAATCCGTGCAATGCGGCAATGATAAATACCGTACTGTCATTCAATGCATTACGTGGCGAGAAGGCCGATTTGGACTATTTTGTAGAAAAATCCGTAGCGCAAGAGTCTGCTCCCGCCGCCGCACCCGCCACAATGTCGCTGGGCGAAGCCGTACGCCGCGGTCTAAAGGAAGACAGCATTGCCCTGACGAAAGAGGCAATGCAAACACAGGCACCGATGTCGGTCATCAACGAGGTGCTGATACCGACGCTCAACGTGGTGGGCAGCGACTTCGAACAGCAGAAAATATTCCTGCCGCAATTGATTTCGGCATCCGAGGCCTGCAAAGAGGCTTTTGCCGTTATCAAAGAGCAGTTTGCGCAAGGCGATAATGCGAAAGGGACGGTGGTTTTGGCGACGGTCAAGGGCGATGTACACGACATCGGCAAAAACATCGTGAAAGTGCTATTCGAATCCTACGGCTACAACGTTGTCGATTTGGGCAAAGATACTGCGAAGGAAACCATTCTTGACGCCGTGCGCCAACACAATCCCAAAGTTGTGGGTTTGAGTGCGTTAATGACGACGACAGTCTTGTCGATGGAAGAAACGATAGCGTTTTTGAAAGCCAATGGCGTCACCACACCGATATTTGTGGGCGGCGCTGTGCTGAATCAAGCCTTAGCCGACGAAATCCACGCCGACGGATACACCAAGGACGCGCTGGAATTTGTTGAGGCAGTGGAGAAAAACTGAAAGCTTTTAACTCGTTAGTCGAAAATCAGGTAGGAAGGTCGGAAGTCGGAGATCGTGGTGATTTTAGACTTTAGACCTTCTAACCTATGACTTTTCATTTGCCGTCAGACGGAGACAGACTTCGTCTTGACAAAACCCTGACACAATTCAAATACAATTTTCAGAAAGTGCATTTTTTTATCTCCGATTGCACTTTTTTTTATAAATTTGCACGAAAATTTTTAAAGTTAGAAATTGGCTAAAAAGTTTTAGGCAAATCAAATCGGAGATTATGAAAAAAAGCTACTTTTCCATTGTTATTCTTGCACTTACGGTATTTTTTATTCAACCCACAAAGGCTCAAACGCCGCTAACCGAAGGTGGTGGACCGATCATCGAAAAGTGCAGTGCGCCACTCTCTACGCAATCTTTACTACGTAATGACGACAAATCGGCGGTCTTCTACATGGAGACTTACAGTCCGAATCCGAAGCTCCAATATCAGGGGATCGTCACCTACAACAAGTCCACCGGGACGGCTTTTGAAGAAGACATGATTCTGCCCGCTGGCTATCATCACCTTGACACTCGTGCCATCGGCACTGATTATTTCGGTTATTATTATCGTTATAATCCTGAAAAGCAGTCATTTGAGTATTCCATTGCACAATATCCGCAAAAGAAGAGCACCGACGGCGTACGCGCAATCAATCCTGAAAGCCGTATCTCCATCGACTTGGAAGGCCGCGGCGAAATCCACAAATATGTAGCTGTTTCCCCAGATGAATCCAAATACGCGGTCACCTTCATCGTTCCCAACGACCGCAACCAGGCCGCCTATTTTTACTGCTTCATTTATGACAACACCGGGAAAGAGCTCTGGTACGACAAATTCCTGCCCACCATCGCCGGAAACAAATTTTCGGTTCAGGACTTGGAATTGAGCGACAAAGGCGAACTTTTACTTTTAGTTTATGCCACAAAAGGCAAAAACGCCAGCGTACAAAGTCCGACCATGCAGTTATTTTCCTGCACACGCGGCAATTTGAACACGGTGACCGAAGAAATTCCTTTCGGCTTCATCAATTCGATGAAGATGCTCCGTTTGAAGAACAAAGACCTCTTCATCGGCGGTTATTACGATGAGACGCCGCAGAGCAATACAACCGGATATTTCAATTTTATCGTAAAAGACGATCCGCTGCGCATCACGGCCAAGAACCACGCGGCATTCAACTACAGCAGCGACGTGCGTTACGAAGGGTTGGGCGACAAAGACTACTACGTAAAATGCGACTACCTGTTTGAAATGCCCGACAACATCATCGCAATGTTGGGTGAACAATATGCAAGCATAATGCAGCACAGCGAAAAAAGTTCCGTCGCCTATCGTCATCACACCAACGACATTTTCTGCAACCGTTTCACCCTCAGTGGTACCGACCTCGGATATGTGAAAGTAAACAAGCACGTTAGCGCACAAGCCGGCAGCATCGTCACCACACACGACGATGGCGAATGCATCGGTGGCTTCCGCATGGTGGAAAAGACGGCTCGCGAGAAATCGCCCACCTTCTACAACCTCGGTCTGGGCTACGTCCCCGTGGTCAAAGGAAGCGAGATTTTCGTCATCTATACCGATAAATTCTCCAATTTTGATGAAAACAATACCGAATGGGAAGCCACTACCATTGAAGATGGCGCTGAAGACTGCGTGGTCGTCACGCGCGTTGACTACAGCGTTGACAAAAAAGTGGTCTTTCTGCCCAACAAAGCCGGACAGGTTTTCCATGATGTATGGCTCATCGACGGCGACGACATCTATTTCGGCATGAGCGGAAAGAAAACCTACACCATCGAAAAGTTCAAACTCAACAAAAAATGGAGCTGGGACAAGTAAGATGAGAGATGAGAGATAAGAGATAAGAGATGAGAGATAAGAGATGAGAGATAAGAGATGAGAGATGAGGACTGAGGATTGCAAATTGAGAGTTTTAATAAAATAATAAACGGGCATCGCGAGCCACTAACTTCTAACTAAATGAGAGTAGAGATTGACGGGAATTCAGGATTTTGCTTTGGGGTAATCAACGCCATCAAGACGGCGGAGGAGTGGCTTCGAAGCGAGGGCAGTCTCTATTGTTTGGGTGACATCGTACACAACAGCGAAGAGATGCAGCGCCTGACCGCGATGGGGCTACAAGTGATTTCACACGAAGAATTCCGTCAGTTGCACAATGTCCGCGTGCTGATTCGCGCACATGGCGAGCCGCCGGAAACGTACCAAATTGCGAAATCCAACGGCATCGAAATCATCGATGCCACCTGTAAGGTCGTACTCAATTTGCAAAAAACCATCAAACGTCAATTTGAAGAACACGGCGACGACTGCCAGATTCTGATTTTCGGCAAACAGGGTCATGCGGAAGTAGTCGGGCTGCTCGGACAAACCAACGGCGCCGGACTGGTGTTATCATCCATAAACGACATCGACAAAATCGACTTTCATCGGCCTTCGCATCTTTTTTCCCAAACCACGCAAGGCTCCGAAACGTACGCCACGCTCATCGCCAAAATCGGCGAGCGATACAGCGAGAATGGGCATCCCAACTACTTCACCTACAGCGATACGATTTGCCACAGCGTGGTCAACAGGGCCCGACAGATTGAGAATTTTGCCCAGAAATTCTCGCACATCATCTTCGTGTCGGGCGAAAAAAGTTCCAACGGGCTTTATCTTTACGAAATTTGTAAAAAAAGCAATCCCAACACACATTTCGTAACATCCTTGGAACAGCTTTCGCAAATCGGCTTCAGCGATGACGACACCATTGGCATTTGTGGTGCCACCTCCACCCCCATGTGGCTCATGGAGGAGGTAAAAAACAGAATCTTAAAAGATGCACATAAATAATTATAAATCAATTATATATCAATCAAAATAATATTTTTATTAACAAACAAAATAAAAACACATGTTCATTTTCACATTCATGCTCATCGCGTTCATCATCGGTTATACGATTATTGCGCTTGAACACCCGTTAAAAATCAACAAAACAGCCACGGCATTACTGCTCGGCGTTATCCTATGGACATGCGCGGTAATCGGAGGAGAAGGCATCCTCGTCAATTCCGAACCATTGCACGACTACCTGACGCAGAACCCCGGCAGCACCTTCACCGATTGGCTGGTGCATTCCGAGTTACTCCACGCATTAGGCGAAATTGCCGAAATCCTATTCTTCCTGATGGGTGCCATGTCGATTGTGGAAATCGTGGACACCCATGGTGGTTTCAAAATCATTACGGATAAAATCAAAACCACCAAAAAGACGAAACTGCTTTGGATCGCCTCCATTCTGACCTTCTTCATGTCGGCTGTTTTGGACAACCTGACGACCTCCATCGTCATGATTGCCTTGTTGCGCAAACTGATTGGCGACCGTCACGAGCGGTGGTTCTTCGCCAGCATGGTGATTTTGGCTGCAAACGCCGGTGGCGCATGGTCGCCCATCGGCGATGTCACCACGATTATGTTGTGGATTGCCGGAAACGTCTCCGCAGGCAGCATTATTGCTATGACGCTGTTACCCAGCCTCGTTTGTCTGATTGTTCCGCTCGTCATCCTCACCTTCCTCATGAAGGGAGAAATCACGCGCCCACAAGAGGAACGTCACCATGTAGATGCCGCCTTCATCACCACCAAGCGTCACCGTATCGGCTTCCTCGTAGTCGGTGTCGGCGGTTTGATCTGTGTTCCGATTTTCAAAACCATCACACATCTTCCGCCCTACATTGGTATGTTGGGCGCACTCGGCGTACTGTGGGTAATGTCTGAAATCGTCCATCGCCACGATGACGACATCGTCAAATCCAAATACTCCATTCTCTCCATTATTTCCAATATCGACATCCCGAGCATCCTCTTCTTCTTAGGTATTCTATTGGCAGTCAACGCATTAAAGACCGTTGGACATTTATCAATGCTTTCAAACGGTCTGGACTCGCTGCCGATCGACGAACCGGGCAAATACTACGTCATCAACGTCATCATTGGTGTATTTTCATCCATTGTAGATAACGTGCCGTTGGTAGCAGGTGCGATGGGCATGTACAATTTCCCGACCGACCACTATTTCTGGTCCATGTTGGCATACTGCGCTGGCACGGGCGGCAGCATCCTCATCATCGGTTCAGCCGCCGGCGTCGCTGTGATGGGCTTGGAGAAAATCGACTTCATCTGGTACTTCAAGAAAATATCATTGTTGGCATTATCCGGCTATATTGCTGGTGCGCTGGTATTTATCGGTCAAAAAACGATTCTTGACCATTTTTCCGACAAAGAAGAAAACAAAGGTGTGGTTGAGATGACTGAAGATGGTGTAAGAGAGTACATCACCAACAACACCTTCTATACCACGCAAGATGCCAGTTTCCAAGGCAGCAAACTGCACGACAGCACCACCTACAACGTCATCGGCTACACCGATGGCAACGACCAACTCATCGGCATGTCACAATCGAGAATCGTCACCGACCGCACAAAAGAGCAATGCGTCGGCATCATGCGTGGCAGCGAAATGTACCAAGGGAAAATGAACGTCAAAATCGAAGATACCATGGCGTTCGTCGATATCAATGGCGGCTGCCAGCTTTCGCTGAGCCGTTCCGGGCGCTTGTTCTTCTATGAACCCAGTCCGTATGGTGGCGGCAACGTTATCGAACTGAAAAAGAAATAATTTTCTAAAATAATATTTATCAACAAAATACGGATATCTCATCCGAATAGAAATCAAAACAATGACACCAACTTTATTAGTATTGGCTGCCGGCATGGGCAGTCGTTATGGCGGTTTGAAACAGTTGGACCGCCTTGGTCCCAACGGTGAAACCATCATGGATTATTCCGTAAGTTATGCTCTTGAAGCAGGTTACGGCAAAGTCGTCTTCGTCATTCGCAAAAGTATGGAAGCCGACTTTCGCGAGCACATACTTTCCAAATACATCGACCGCATTCCGGTAGAATACGTATTTCAGGAATTGGACGTGCTGCCGGCGGGCTTCACCGTAAATCCAGAGCGCGTCAAGCCGTACGGCACAGCACATGCCATCTTGGTCGCAAAAAACGCTGTAAAAGAGCCATTTACAGTAATCAACGCGGATGATTTCTATGGACGCGACGCATTCCGCGTGATGGCCGACTTTCTGCGTCAACCGCAAGATGCAAGCGCACCGCAGTTCGCCATGGTCGGCTACCGTTTGGAAAACACGCTTTCCGAAAACGGCACTGTTTCTCGCGGCGTTTGCACTGCCGACGAAGACGGTCATTTGGTGAGCATTACCGAGATGACCAAAATCCAACGCGAAGACGGTGTCATCCGCAACAATGCCCCTGACGGCACGGTCACTGAATTAGATGGTCGCACGCCGGTATCCATGAATTTCTGGGGCTTCACTCCCCTATTCTTCGAAAAACTCGATGAAATGTTCTGTCAGTTTTTGGCAGCCAACAACGAAAATCCGAAGTCGGAATTCCAAATTCCCACCGTCATCAACTATTTTCTGCAAAGCGGAGCCGCCTGCATCAACATTTTGGACAGTGATGCCCAATGGTTTGGCGTCACATATCAAGCCGACCGGGATTACGTGGTTTCGCGTTTGAAAGAGCTATAATTCCGTAACTAAACACGCATTACTCTATGACTATAATGGACTTTTTGATGATACTTGGCTGCCTTGCATTGTTGATGTATGGCATGAAGACGATGAGTGAAGCGTTGCAGAAGCTTACGGGCGGCAACCTCCGAAAGGTGTTGGGCGCAATGACGGCGAACCGCTTCACCGGCATTTGTACAGGTGCGTTTGTTACTGCATCCGTACAGTCTTCTACCGCAACCACTGTACTTACTGTAAGTTTTGTTAATGCTGGCCTGCTCACTTTAGCGCAGGCCATTTCTGTTATCATGGGGGCCAACATCGGCACCACGGCGACGGCATGGATTATGGCGGTTTTCGGTTTCCAGATGAACATGAAAGCCGTGGTTTTCCCGCTTTTCGCACTTGGCATCGCGCTTTCCTACTTCAAAAAAAGCAGCACCAAATCCTTCGGTGAATTCCTGTTTGGTTTCTCATTCCTTTTTTTGGGGTTGGTAACGCTGCGCGAAAACGCGACGGCGATGCAGCTGGACCAAAACCCCACCGTCATCAGCTTCTTCACTGCCTGCCGCGAATTCGGTTTCATCACCTACATTCTTTTCTTATTGTTGGGCGGAATCCTAACACTGTGCGTGCAGTCATCAGCGGCGATTATGGCCATCACGATGATTCTGTGTTCAACGGGCGTCGCCGATATTTACCAAGGTATTGCGTTGGTTTTAGGCGAAAATATCGGCACCACGATCACCTCGAACATTGTAGCGATGAAAGCCAGTACGCAGGCGCGCCGTGCAGCATTGGCGCACCTCACCTTCAACCTTTTCGGTGTGATTTGGGTGCTCATCCTTTTCAAACCCTTTATCAATTTAGTATGTAAAATCGTCAGCTTTGACGTTCACGCCGACATGTCGCAAGATCCGAATGCCAGCATCCGCATCACTTACGCCTTGGCCGGCTTCCACACCGCCTTCAACGTTTGCAATACCATGATTTTGGTGTGGTTCGTCCCGCAGTTGGAACGCTTTGTGAGCAGGGTCATCCATGGAAAAGAGGAGGATGAAGATTCCCGCTTACGCTATATCGGAGGCGGCTTGCTCTCTACCGCCGAACTCTCCATCTTGGAGGCGAGAAAAGAAATCAACGTTTTTGCGAAACGCGTTCACCGCATGTTCGGCTTTGTGCCCGAGTTGCTCAAACTCACCAATACCGACGAATTTTCCAAGCTCTATTCTCGCATTGAAAAGTACGAAGGCATCAGCGACAATATGGAAATCGAGATTGCGAAATACCTCAACCGCGTATCGGAAGGCCGTTTGAGTATCGACAGTAAAAACCAGATACGCATTATGTTACGCGAAATTTCAGAATTGGAAAGCATCGCCGACAGCTGCTTCAATATGAGCCGCGTCATCAACCGTAAATTCCAGATGAAAGAGACGTTCACCGACGAACAACTCCAACACATCCATCACATGTTTGAACTTTGCGAACGAGCGATTTCACAAATGGAGCGTGTATTACACGACAGCGACAACGCTATCAATCCGCACACCTCTCTCAATATCGAGCTGGAAATCAACAACTACCGTACTCAACTCAAAGAAAACAACGTCATCGACATCAACGAGCAGAAATACGATTATCAAACGGGCGTGAACTACATGGATATCATCGGCGACAGCGAAAAAATCGGCGATTACGCCATCAACGTCGTTGAAGCACATACTCAGACGAAATTAACCACGTAGAAAATCATTTTTGCAAAAAAATTAAACCATTTTTCTAAACAAAAGTCATGGATTTTCGTTGTTTTTTATACATAACTCAACTTTCGCAAGCCGTTTTTTTCTTACTGCAATGGAGACTTGCACTTTTGACTTACGACCTTCCAAGTCGGAATTGGAAATATGATGGCAAATCCATTCATTCTCGTCATTCTCGTTTCTCCACCATAAGTCTCAAGTCATAAGTCTGTAATAATTATCTTGTTAACTTACGAAACTTGAATAAATAATTAAATAAAGCATGAAAAAAATACTGCTAACAACCATCATCATGCTATGCTCCGTTCCCTTTTGGGGGCAAACCATGCAGATGAACCTGCAAGAATGTTTGCAATATGCTGAACAGCACAACAATACGCTACAAAGTGGGGCATTGGACGTAAGCACATCAGAAATTCAGTTAAAGCAAGCGAAATTGCAACAATATCCCACAGTATCCGCAGGTTTGGGGCAGAATTTCGGTTATTCGCACGGCAGCGGGGCCTTTACGCTTGGCGGCAACTACAACATCAATGCCGGCGTTGACATTTTCAACGGGCTCAGTATCCGCAACGGCATCAAGCAAAGTCAGATTATGCTGACACAGACGCAGTTGCAAGTGGAACAGGCAAAGAATCAAGTTCGCATCGAAATCATCCGCTCATACCTTACCATCCTGATGAACCAGGAGATGTTGGAATATCAAAGAACCGTGCTTAACACGAGCCGCGAGCAGGTGGCGCAGGGCGAAAAAAGATACCAAGCCGGCCGCATTCTGGAAAGCGACTTCAAACTTCTTCAATCGCAGTATCTCGCTGATTCAGTGAATATTGAGAACACACAGATAGCCATTGACAACGAATATGTCGCTTTACGCAACCTGCTAAATATTGACAAAGGGCAAACGCTGTTGGTGACGATTCCCGACAGCGCACAATTGGCGCAATCCATGCAAGTACCTGAATTACAAACCGTAATGCAGCAAGCATTGGGGTATTTGCCCGAGTTGAAAATGAAAGAAAACCAAGTGGAAATTGCGGAATACGACGTTAAGATCGCAAAAGGCGCATATTATCCATCCATATCCGCCAGCGCCGGCATTGGCACCGGCTACAATGCCGCCTACGGAAACGGCCACGACGGACTCACCTCAGGCCTCTACAAAGGATTGAACGAAAGCGTCGGACTTAATGTCAGCATCCCCATCTATCGTCAGGGAAGTGTTCGTAACAACGTCAAAATAAAAGAGATACAGGTTCAGCAGGCAGAACTTGCACTTCAAAATGCCGAAGACCAGGTGATTCGTGAAATCGAAGAGTTCTACCTTACCGTAAAAAAAGCATACAACAATTACGAACTTTCGGAACTTCAACAAGAGGCCTACTACCTCAATTATATGACCTACAACCAGAAATTCCAGTTCGGCACGATTACCGCCGTGGAATTGCTGCAACAGCAAACCAACTACCTGAATATTTTGAACAATTTTATGCAAAACAAGTACAATTTCTTGTTGCAAAAGAAGGTGTTGGATGTTTATACCGGGCAGTCAATTACTTTATAAAGCACTAATAGACAATAGAATAATAAAAAAATCATCATAATGACAAAAAAAGCAAAAAGAGGAATCACCATCGGCGTCATCATAGTCGCCATTGTTATTGCAATACCGTTGTTATTCAAATTCTGCAAAAGCGACAAAAGCAGTTACGCACTAATGACGGACCGCACGCGCATGGACAGTTTGGAGACGACCATCACTGCGACGGGTGAAATCCAGCCCGTAACGAAAGTAGAAGTCGGTACGCAGGTTTCCGGTATCGTTCAAAAGTTGTACGTTGATTACAACTCACACGTCACCAAAGGACAATTGCTGGCCGAACTTGACCGTTCGACACTACAGGAACGCATCAATCAATGTCAGGCAAGTTTGGCGAGCGCACAAAGTTCCCTCACGCAGGCCAAGTTGAGTTATGAACGTATCAAGGCGCTATTCAATCAGGGAGCAGAAACGCAAGAAAACTTAGAATCGGCTGAAAACCAATACAATCAAGCTAAGAGTCAGGTGGAATTGGCGAAAACGAACCTTCGCAGTGCCGAAGTGGATCTGTCGTACGCCACCATCACCTCCCCTATTGACGGCATCGTACTGAGCAAATCGGTTGAACAGGGACAGACGGTGGCATCTTCCTTCAGCACGCCGACCATTTTCACCATTGCGCAAGACCTCACCCGCATGCAGGTGGAAGCCAACGTTGACGAAGCCGACATCGGACAAGTACAAGAAGGACAGCAAGTTAAGTTCACTGTTGATGCTTATCCGGATGATGTTTTCACTGGAACGGTGAAGCAGAAACGTTTGGAGCCGACCGTCACCAATAACGTCGTCACTTACACGGTCATCATTGACGCACCGAACCCGGAAGAGAAGCTGATGCCCGGCATGACCGCCAGCGTCAGCATCATCGTCAACAAGCAGGGCGGTGTGATTGTTCCGATGGAAGCGCTCTATTTCACACTGGATGAGAATGTTAAAATGCAACTCACGAAGACCGGAGCTTCATTTCACGGACTTTACAACAACAAAAAAGAGGAAACTGATGCGTTGAAAGACATCACTACCAAAACCGTATGGGTTAAAAACGGCAACACATACGCACAACGCAAAGTGAAACCCGGACTGAACGATGGCGCAAACTGCATCATAATGGAAGGGTTAAAAGCTGGTGATGAAGTAGTTACGTCAGTAAGAGAGCTCAACAAGGACAATAAGAAAGGCGAAGCGGCCAGCATTATGCCCGGAAGACCCGCCAAGACCAAACGCTAAGTCATGGAACAGGAAGAGATTATCCAAATACGAGATTTGCATCGCGAATTTCTGGTCGGCAGCGAAACGGTACACGCCCTCAACGGCGTCAGTTTCAGCATTCGGCGCGGTGAGTTTGTGAGTATCATGGGAACCAGTGGCTCTGGCAAATCGACCTTGCTCAACATCCTCGGCTGTCTGGACAAACCTTCATCGGGAGAATACATCATCAACGGAACATCCGTTAATTCTCTGAATAGGAATCAGTTATCCACGCTCCGCAACCGACAGATCGGATTTGTGTTTCAAAACTACAACTTGTTGGCACGCACCTCCGCCATCGACAATGTGCAGTTGCCATTGATGTACAACTCTGAAATTTCGGCCAAAGAGCGCAAGGAACGTGCCATCGCGGCATTGGAAGCCGTGAAGTTGACGGGGCGCATGAACCATCTTCCCAACCAACTTTCCGGCGGTCAGCAGCAGCGTGTGGCCATCGCCCGCGCCATCGTCAACGACCCGGTCATCATCCTTGCCGACGAAGCCACGGGCAACCTCGACACCCGCACCTCTTACGAAATCATGACGCTCTTCCAAGAATTGCACAGCAAGGGCAAAACCATCGCGTTCGTTACCCACGAGCCCGACATAGCCACCTTCACCACGCGAACCATCAAACTGCGCGACGGACAGATCGTTTTAGATGAAATGAACAACCAATGTTCTGCCGCAGAAGCACTTGCAGAATACGAAAAGAACATGAAACACACCATGATATGAAAAAAAGCGCGTTACTTCCGATTTTGATTTTCAGCGCAGTCTGTTTGCTTTCCGCCTGCCGCCATGAGCCCCCGAAACGGGAGCATAAAACGGAGCACATCATCTATCAAACCGTTTTCCACACGATAGATGCCACACGTGAAAAAATTAAAGGCGTGGAAGGGATCGTGGTGTATAACGATGCGTTGGAATTTGATTTCGACAGCACAGAAATCGAAGATTTCAAGGAAAAAGGATTTCAGTTTCACCCCGTCACAAGCCTTAAGAAAGGCGAGCAGACGCTTTGGCTCAAAAAAGACAACATATTCACACAAAGTGCAGTACGGTGTATTCAAGCCGACGAAGACCGCACGATTATCACACAAGGAGTAAAAGAGGGCGACGAAGTAGTATTGGGAATGGACCAAATTCCCGTTCATCAATAAAAAAGAAAAATGGGCATATTAAATCTCATCAAAATATCACTCACAGCGCTGGCACGCAACAAAGGGCGTTCGTTCCTCACCATGCTCGGCATCATCATCGGTATCGCATCCGTCATCGTCATGGTCAGTTTAGGGCAAAGTTCAACGCAAAGCGTGCGCTCGGAACTTTCATCGATGGGTTCCAACATGATTATGATTATGCCATCACACGAACGGCGTGGCGGTGTAGATGTCGGTAGCGGTAACTCATTGAATAAAAAGGATTTGAAGTTATTAAAAGAGAATACCAAATACGTTCAATACATCTCTCCGTCGGTCAGCACGGGCGCACAGCTGGTGTTTGGCGCGAACAACCACTCCGGCAGTTTGCAGGGCGTATCGGCCGACTATCTGGAAATCCGCAAATATGCGATTGCTTCGGGCATCATGTTTACGGAAGAGCAGTTGAAAAGCAACGCCAAAGTGTGCGTCATCGGCCAAACCGTCGTAGATGCGCTTTTCACCAACCGCGAAGATCCCATCGGCCAGACCATCCGTTGCGGGCGCGTGCCCATGAAGGTGGTTGGTGTTCTGGAGTCTAAAGGCCAAAACCAAATGGGGCAGGACCAGGATGACATCGTGCTGGCACCGTACACCACAGTCATGACGCGCTTTTCCGGCAATAAAAACAGAGACAACTTCAACATGATTTTCGTGTCGGCGCCGAGTGAAGCGGAATCGGAGATGGCGGCCACCGAAATCACCTATCTACTTCGTAACAGCCACAATATCAAGAATCCCGACGACGACGACTTCGACATTCGCACGCAGGAGGAACTTCTTTCGGCGATGAGCAATGTAATGCAGCTGCTCACCTACCTGCTCACCGCCATTGCCGCCATTTCGCTGATAGTGGGTGGCATCGGCATCATGAACATCATGTATGTAACTGTAACAGAGCGAACGAAAGAAATCGGTTTACGCATGGCCATCGGTGCGAAGCGCAAAGATGTAATGCTGCAATTTTTGTCGGAAAGCGTTATTCTCAGTCTTTTAGGCGGCATTATCGGCATCATCATCGGCGTAATCTTAGCGTTTGTGGTTTCATCGGCATTGCATTGGCCTCCGGCCATCAGTCAGGCGGCCATTGGCGCATCATTCTTGGTATGCGTCGCAACCGGTGTGTTTTTCGGCTGGTATCCTGCAAGAAAAGCTGCCAATATGGACCCCATAACAGCGCTTAGATATGAGTAAACAAGCATTTTTCGCAAAATAATTGACACAAGTTGTCCTTCAATAGGTTGATTATCAAGCCCGTGCAATTTTATTAAAAAAAACGGTAAAAAATCAAACATTTTTACAACAATTTGGTTAAAGATACGTTAGATAATTACAAGTTCCCAATCCCAAAGTAAAATTTTGCACCCCCGAACAAACACAAACTAAAAAAACTGAACGATATGAGCGTATCATCAAGAGAATGCAAAGGCAGAATCATGCTGGTGGAAGACAACCAGAATCTGCGCAAAGTACTAAAAGACTATTTAGAGACATTAAAATTCCACGTCACCGACTTCAGTGATGGTTTAAGTGCGTCAGAGTCATTTGAAAAAAACCGCTATGACATCTGCGTGTTTGACATTGTCATGCAAGGCAAAAACGGCTTCGAGTTGTTGACGCAGATTCGTCAGATAGATGAATTCGTCCCCGTAATTTTCCTGACCGCTCGTACTGACAAAGAGGACAAGATCAAGGCATTCAAGATCGGTTGCGATGACTACATCACGAAACCGTTTAGCACAGAAGAACTGATTCTTCGTATTGAAGCGATTTTGCGACGCACGCGCCAACCTGCCAAAGTGAAACCGGTTTACAAAGTCACCAACGAAGTATATCATTTTGGTCAGTTTACTTTCGACCATGCCAACTTGGAGCTTTCGCATCCGTTGAAAACGCGCACACTCACCCGCAAGGAGGCCGAACTCATGCGTTTGTTGTGCGAAAACATCATCCGTCTGGTGCAACGCGAAGAGATTCTGCGCAAAATATGGGGCAACGACGACTACGCTTCCGGTCGAAGCATGGACGTATTTCTCACTAAATTACGTTCTTACCTCGCCATCGAGCCCATCGACCCGAAATATTTGAACACTGATCCTTCCAAACGCAGCAAATACGTAGAAGGATACGAGCCTGACATTGAAATCAAGAACGTACACGGAACAGGCTTTATGTTGAAATCGAAATTCAACCCGATTCCGGGCAAAGAGGACAAATAAATCCTTCAAAAAAAATTCAAGCGCTCCCACAAAGAGCGCTTTTTTTTTTACATTTTTTCGTAAATTTGCCAGCTAATATTAATTGGTGAAATGGACGAAGATTTAGAATATAACAGCGAGGAAATCAACGAGTTAGTAGATGAATTCAAAGTGCGTGCGGACTCTGGGAACATAGGATTTTACGAGTCGGAGGATTTGGAGTTGATTATTGAGGAACTTATCGCGTGTTTTGATTTCCAATATGCGACGGAAGCCATCGAACTCGGGCTCAGCCTCTATCCCAATTCCTTTGAATTTCGGATTCTGAAAGTCAAGAAACTCATTATGGAAATGGACATTGAGACCGCCGGCAAGGAGTTGGATGCCATCGAAGAAGAATTTCCGCCCTACGCAGAATTTTATTTGGAAAAAGCTTTTTATTACAAGATGTCGGGCATGGACAAAGACGCACTGCCATTGTTGAAAAAGGCCTACGAACTGGACCCTGAAAACCCCGAAATCAACTTTATGCTGGGCGGTGAATATGTCAAGAAAGGACAATATCACCGGGCCCTTGAATATGTAAGCTACGCATTAGAAACTGACGATTTAATTGACGATCAGTTATTTACGATATCATACATTTTTGAAGACGACAAGCATTTTGCCGAAGCGGTTGATTTCTTCAAACGGCTGACGGAGAAATTCCCGTTAAGCCGGAGCAGTTGGTTTGCGCTGGGGTTGGCCTACAGTTGGGTTAAAGACAACGCAAATGCGATTGACGCCTACCAAAATGCCATCAGCTTGGACGAAGAAGCCTCAACGGCCTACTTCAACATCGGGAACGTATATTTCGAAGAAAAAGATTACGAAAAAGCGTTGCACTATTACGAAGAGGCCTATCGTCTTGACGACCAAGACTATCACGCATTGTCGGGCATCGGCGACTGCTATCTGGAGACCCAGCAATACGATTTGGCACTGGAAAAATACCATGCCGCTTTGCTGATTGAGCCCAACACAATGGATGCCATCATGGGCATCATCACCATTTTGAAAGAAACGGGGCGCGACGATGAGGCGGAAGAATTCATCAAAAAGTCGTTCACCCTCAATCCCCAAAGCTTCGAATTGTTGTTCAGTGTTCTTCCTTTTTATGAAGAAGAAGAACAAATTCAAAAAATGAAAGAACTTTTTCAACTCACAGTCAACCAGTTACGCAATAAAGAAGATTTTCTTAAATTCTTCACCGCTTATTGTGCCGCCACAAAAGAACTAAGTGAGATGGGAATTGAACTTTTGGAGGAATATCTGGATGACGAAGAAGTAACGATGACGCTTCCCTATCTTTTAGCGGCATTACATTATGTTTGCGGCCACAATTCAGAAGGAAACAATTACCTAAAAAACGCGCTACTCATCAACTACGGAGGTCATGAGATGTTTCTTTCCCTCTCCCCCATTTTTGAAAGGAATCCGATGATTATGAATCTGATAGATACATATCAACAACAATAATTATGCAAAGAAATTTAGTAATAATAAAAAAATAAAAGTATGAAAAAACAGTTTCTTTTCGTCATCGCAGTTATGATAGGCATTTGCCAACTGCAGGCACAGACGCACCGCGTTATCAGCAACAATGCTGAAAGTCTTACCATGGCGGTTGCAACCGGGGAATTACAGGTCAACGATCTCACCATTGCTGGCAACGTTTACTCCCAAATCACCATGGAGGGCATGACCAACACAGTAAAGAATGTGGGAGAGCCCGAGCTTCCGATGTTGGTCAAAACCATTGAAATTCCGATGTGCAGCGATATTCACGTAACAGCGACTGCGGGAAGTGTTCGCAGCATGACGGCTTTCGAAGCGGGAATCCGGCACACGGTTCTACCGACTCAGCCGCAGTACCACAAATCGTATATGGGCGACCGCGATTTTGTAAAAGACGATGCAATTTACGGCACCAATGCGAATTACGGAATGCCTTTAGCGACCGTCGCAAAGGCCGGCATCGCACGAAACATCAATTTGGCAAACATCTTCATCT
>JAKSMF010000041.1 GCA_024400775.1 Bacteroidales bacterium
GACTGCGCACACCCGATTCTCGGCTACTCTGAAAACGGGCACATTGATGTAAACCAGATTCCCAGCAACTTCGCTTATTGGTTGCAAGGATTTGACAGCGAGATTGAAGATGCTGTAAGTCAAAATATTGCACAAGATGAAACGACGGCAGCCGAATGGACGGCCATTGCCCACGGACAAGTGATGGCACCGAAATCGCCGACGGCTGTGAATCCCCTACTGAGCACCTATTGGGACCAGGGCAGTCCGTACAACGCCATGTGTCCAGGAAGCAGTTGGAACCGCTGTCCGACGGGCTGCGTTGCCACCGCCATGGCACAAGTGATGAAATACTGGGCATATCCTCCGAAAGGTTGCGGTTCGCACTCATACGTCTGCGACAATTATGGCACGCTGAGTGCCAATTTTGGCAATACCACCTACAACTGGAGCAGCATGCCCAACTATTGCAGCAGCAGCAACACGCACGTTGCCACTCTTATGTTTCATTGCGGTGTAGCCACCGAAATGAACTATACGACTTCGGGGTCAGGAGCGCAGGTGTTAGATTACGGCTACGGATATGCGAGTGCAGAAACTGCCTTCCACAACTTTTTCGGATACAAGAACACGCTCAACGGGCAACAAAAGGCCGCATTTACCGACAGCGAATGGCAAAACATGCTGAAAACCGAATTGAATGCCGGCCGCCCGGTACTTTATTCTGGCTATGGCCCAGACGCCGAAGACGGCGGACACGCCTTTGTATGCGACGGCTACAACAGCAGCAACTATTTCCATTTCAACTGGGGATGGAGCGGCAGCAACGACGGTTATTTTCTGCTCACCTCCCTCAATCCCGGCAGCGGCGGCTGGGGCGGCGGCAGCTATAACTTCACCTACGGACAGCTGGCCCTGTTCGGCGTTGAACCGCCGGCGCTGGTTCTTAATGCCGCTTTCGGTCTTACCCCCAACAGCACCACCATCCAACACGGCAGCACTCTGTCGGTCAGCGTCAACTACAAAAACATCAGCACATCATCCTTTTCCGGCTCCATACGTTTGGTGCTGCTGAAAGGCAATACTGTCGCGCAAGTAATTGGTACAGAAGCTTCTGCAAGTCTGGTTGCCAACAACATCGGCACCAAGAACGTCTCTTCGCTCATCACCGTTATGCCCGGGGAATACCGTTTGGCATTACAATACAAGCCCAACGGCACCAACGATTGGATCAATGCTGGCATTGGCAACGGCACCAACCTGCTCAACGTAACCGTCGTGCTCAATCCCGATATGTACGAAAACAACAACACGGCTGGTACGGCATACGTCTTCACACCGACCTTCAGCAACAACCAAACGACGGTCAGCACCACTGGTTCTAACTTCCACGAAGGCGACCAATACGACTATTACAAAATCGACCTGCCGAGCGGTTATCGCTACGCGGTAAATATCCGTCTGCATGATGCAGCCGACAGTGGCAACGGGCAATTATACACCAACGATGCCATAATGAAGATTTCGAAAAACGGTGGCAGCTGGGGTGCGGCCATTGACACTATCGCCGACGCATTTGTGCTCGACGACGGCGGTCCGCTCGTTTACAAGGTATATCCTAAAAGCAGCAACAACAATCCGATGGGCACCTACCTGATTACCACGCAAATCACCCGCACCTCCACCAATGGCGTAGAAAACGATACCGAAAACGACATCGTTCTCTACCCGAATCCGACCGACGGCGCATGCACGCTCCGCAACGCACAACCCGGCAGCGAGATGCAGGTCTTCGACGCCTTCGGCAAACTGCTTTTCTCCCGCAAAATTGACGGCACCTCCACCATCGACCTTTCCAACTACGCGAAAGGCATCTACATGGTGAAAGTCATCAACGCACAAGGCGAGAATTTCGTGCAGAAAGTGGTGAAAGAGTAGGAAGCTGATTAGTTGGTGATGGAGAAAGGCAGAAGACTGTGAGGAAGGATGAATCGCAAATCACTGGGATTTTTGTCCATAAAAAATTTCGCTTATTTTCACCTAAAGTAATTTTCAAGCAAAAATAAGCGAAATCTATTCCTTAGTTTCGGCAAGAGGTAACCTCTTTCGAATGATTAGCTTTCTTTATTGAAGAAGACGAACTTGCCTTCCTCAACGGAATCGACCATGATGACGCCGTCTTTCTTTACGTTGCCTTCGAGGATGAACTTCGAAAGCTCGTTGAGGATGCGTTTTTGGATGACGCGCTTCAGCGGACGGGCACCGTACAACGGTTCGTAACCCAAATCCACCAGCAAGTCCATCGCGTATTTCGTGAATTCGACCTGCAAGCCCTGCTGCGACAGCAACGTGTTGAGTTGCTCGATCTGCATCTTCACGATGTTGCGGATTTCGCGCTTCGACAGCGGCTGGAACATCACGATTTCATCAATACGGTTGATAAATTCCGGACGTAATGTCTTCTTTAACAGGGCATTCACCTCCGCCTTCGTACGTTCGAAAACCTCTTCGTCGCTATAAGCACCCGCATCCGAATAGTTGTTCTGGATGATGTCGGAACCAAGGTTGGAGGTCATGATGATGATGGTGTTCTTGAAGTCAGCCACACGCCCCTTGTTGTCGGTGAGGCGGCCGTCGTCGAGCACCTGCAGCAGCACGTTGAACACATCGGGATGTGCCTTTTCGATTTCATCGAACAAGACGACGGCGTACGGGCGACGGCGAATCTTGTCGGTAAGTTCCCCGCCTTCGTCGTAACCGACATAACCGGGAGGCGCTCCGATGAGGCGCGAAACGGTGTGTTTCTCCTGGAACTCGCTCATATCGAAGCGGATGATGGCTTCCTCCGTGTTGAACAGGTACTCCGCGAGTGCCTTCGCCAGCTCGGTTTTGCCGACGCCGGTCGTGCCCATGAAGATGAACGAACCGATGGGCTTTTTGCTGTCCTGCAAGCCGGCGCGACTGCAACGGATGGCGTCGGCCACCGCCGTAATGGCTTCGTCTTGTCCGACCACGCGCTTGTGCAGCTCGGCTTCCAGATTGAGCAGTTTCGCACGTTCACTCTGCATCATCTTGTTCACCGGGATGCCAGTCCAACGAGAAACCACATCGGCGATGTCGTCCTCCCCTACCTCCTCGTCAATCATGGCCTTGTCGCCCTGCACAATGGCCAGGTCATCTTGCAGCTGTGTGATTTCATTTTCCGCGTTTTTAATCAACCCATAACGCAATTCCGCCACACGGCCATAGTTTCCCTGACGCTCTTCGTTGGCGGCTTCGAGTTTGTAATCTTCAATCAACTTCTTGTTAGACTGAATCTTATCCACGATATCCTTTTCCGCACGCCACTTTGTTTCCAAAGAATTGCGCTGATCGTTCAGTTCCGAAATGGTTTTGTTGAGCGTGCTGATTTTTTCGGTGGCATTTTCGCGCTTAATGGCCTCGCGTTCAATTTCCAACTGACGGATTTTACGTTCAATCTCATCAAGTTCCTCAGGTTTGGAATTGATTTCCAACTTCAACTTGGAGGCGGCTTCGTCAATCAGGTCGATGGCCTTGTCGGGCAGGAAACGGTCGGTGATATAGCGCTGCGAGAGTTCGACGGCGGCGATGAGTGCGTCGTCGGTGATGCGCACATGATGGTGGTTTTCGTAGCGTTCCTTCAATCCGCGCAAAATGGAGATGGCGGAATATTTGTCAGGCTCATTGATAAGGACGGGTTGGAAGCGGCGTTCAAGGGCCTTATCCTTTTCGAAATACTTCTGGTATTCGTTGAGGGTGGTTGCGCCGATGGAGCGCAGTTCACCGCGTGCCAGCGCCGGTTTGAGGATGTTGGCGGCGTCCATGGCGCCTTCGCCGGACGCACCTGCACCGACGAGCGTGTGTATTTCATCAATAAAGAGGATGATTTCACCATTGGAGTTCACCACCTCTTTTATCACGCTTTTCAAACGCTCCTCAAACTCTCCTTTGTACTTGGCGCCAGCGACGAGCGCACCCATATCAAGCGAATACAACTGTTTGGTTTTCAGGTTTTCCGGGATGTCGCCGCTAACCAGACGGTGTGCCAGGCCCTCCGCGATGGCAGTTTTGCCGACGCCCGCCTCTCCAATAAGAATCGGGTTGTTTTTGGTACGCCGCGAAAGAATCTGCAATACACGGCGAATCTCTTCGTCGCGCCCGATTACGGGATCAAGTTTGCCTTTGCGGGCGGCCTCGTTAAGGTTGGTCGCGTATTTGTTGAGCGCGTTGTAGGTCTCTTCGCTGTCGGCGGAAGTCACCTTCGACCCTTTGCGCAGTTCCTGAATGGCCTGCACCGTGCCCTTTTCGGTCACGCCGGCATCTTTGAGGATGCGCGCAGTGGCATCGCCTGCCATCAGAATCCCATAAAAGAAATGTTCCAACGAAACATATTCGTCACCCTGCTCGTGAGCGAAAATAATGGCTTTCTGCAAGGCGTTTTGTGCGCCGCCTGACAGGTAGATGTTGCCGCCACTGACTTTGGGAACACTCTGAATCTGGCGGTCCACCACCTGGGCGACTGACTTTGGATTGGCTTCCTGTTTTTTGAGCAAAAAGGGAATTACGTTTTCATCCGTTTCCATTAAGGCCTTGAGAATATGACAGGTATCAATTTGCTGCTGGCCGTTGCTGGCAGCAATCATCTGAGCCTTCGCAATGGCCTCTTGTGATTTGATAGTAAGATTATTTAAATTCATGACAGAAAATTTTGTTTGACGGCGCCCTATAGGGCAATAACTTTGCCAAACGAATCATACTGACAAAATGGCAGAGACAAACTGAAAGTTGAGAGCTGAGAGTTTTTTTATTAAAATTGAAAGTTGTTCCGCCTACGGCGTAAACCAAGAAATGTGCAGGAATTTTAAGGAAATCACAAGGAAATTTTTTCTTTGATCTCTGCCAATTTGCAGGACATTTTCCGGCTGCGACCGCCTTTGGCTCGGTGCTCCTTACAAAATCGAGGAGTTGCGAAGTGCCCGTGCGAGGCCGTGTCCGAAGCAAAACGGAAGACTGCCAAGCCGCCGTTTTGCAAGTTTGGGCTCGCACAACATGGTCCCGTTCTCTCTCACGACTTTCATCTTTCCACCACCACTTTTCGAGTGGCTACACGTGTGCCGTCGGCAAAAACATGCAGAAAATAGATTCCGTTGGCGCAATCGCTGAGGTCAACTCTATTTTCACTTTTATCTAATTTATTGATAAAAAGCAATTTACCATACACATCAAATACACGGAGCTCGCAGTTCGGCCAATCGCATTCCGCATTAAGAACGCCAGTCGTCGGATTGGGATACACGCGCAGCCGGTCGGCATCACCATAATCGCTGATACCGGCGGGCAGGTTCAGGTGGAGCGTGACTGTGCTGTCACAGCCGGCATGATTACTGAAAGTTTGTGTATAATCGCCTGATTCCGTGTAAGTAACGTCATTCCAAGTATAACTTGGTTCTTCCGTCGTTATGTCAAATTCGGTGGCGATGTCACCGCAATAAAGCTGAGTAACCAGCTGAACGCCACCAGAAGTGATGACATTTTGCGTATATTCGAAGCAGTGGCCGCTCACGCTGTAGGAGCACTCCTCGGGATAGTCGCCCAGCTTCCAGCGCAGCGCAAGTTCACCATCGATAACGGGCAACGTAATGGTTGTATCGGTCCCCTCTTCCAAAGTGATTTCGGCAATCTTCGTCACGCGATTGAAAACCTGAAGTGCATTTCCCTGCCAGCCGTCGCCGTAGCTGTCGTGCAGGTGGCAGTTGATTTCGCATCCATCGGCAAATGTCACCCAGGTCGAAGCGGTGTTTCGGCAGCCTTCGCTATCGGTAACCGTAACAGTATAAAACTTTGGCACAGTGGGTGAAACGGTGATGGATTGCGTGGTGCCGCCACCAGTCCAAGCATAACTTTCGCCTGCGGGTGCGGTGAGGGTGACACTACTGTTGGCATCTGCCATAACCGTATTACCCGAAATTTGAATTTCAGGATAAGGATAGCACGAGTCAGGTTCCAAACCAAAGATGGCACCCTGCAATTCGTTGAACTCGTAACTGCTCGGGTTGAGGTTCGCTACTGCAAAATATCCATTTGCGGCTCCCTGCCACCCCCAATTGAAATGGAAATAGTTTTCATCGTTATAGCCATCGCAAACAAAAGCGTGACCGCCATCATCACCGCTGCCGCTGTAGTAAACCGGCCTACCGGCATCAAGTTCGTCTTTCAGCAGATTGATCCAACCATTTTCATTGCTTCCTTTATAATAAAAGGTACTGGACGTATAGCCGAAATATTTGTGCATGGCATTCGGGACATCTGCACTATTGGCTCCACTGGCGTCCGTGCCATACATCATATTTACACTTACCCCACAATGGTACAACAACTTAGCGACTTCGTTAATTTGTGCTTGGCTGCTGGAAAAGTACAGCATTTCGGGCATCAAGCTGAAATCGTAGGTGGCTGCGCCGAAGTCAACATAGAGGGTGCCGTAATCTTCGTAGCCCCATTCTGCCAAGTTATCCACATACGAATGGTGGCCGTGACCTTGGCTCGGGTGCTGCCAATAGCGCATGATTTGGCCCATAGCGGTGGCCACACAACCGGTGATGGCCTGTCCCTGGCTGCTAATCGGACATAGTGCGTTATAGTAAGGACTTTGCCCCCACGTAGTCGCCAACATCGGAAAGACCACCGCCTCACGAGTAGGGTGCGGGAGTTCATTGTTGAGCAACTCCTGCCAAGCAGCATCCATAGAAGGATAGGCGCGGTCGCCAGCGGAGAGGTCGGTAACGGCATCACAATAGGTTTGAAGCCAATAAGCGATATTTTCAGGCATGTTTTCCGTACGGAACTCACCGTCAACGCTGAAACCGAGTACGGGCAGAACGTGGTCGTCGGCAGAAGTGATAACGAAACCGCCGCCGGCGCGGTTGAAAACATAGACGCATGCCTGTTGCGCGGCGTTGTCAAGCTGATACGACAACTGCAACGGCGCGGCGGCACGGGAGGCATCGGAATGCTGTGCCAAAAAGTGCGTCGCTGCCAATTTGGCCGTAGTCGTGTCAACGGGCGAGGCAAAAATGTCAATACATATAAATGTCAGAAACAGGGAAAAGAACAGACTTTTTCGCATAACTAAAATATTGATTTTGAGACTTTTTCCACAATCTTATCGCAGGCGCCGAGGTTTTCTTTCACAAAATCGGCACAAATCCGACAGGTTTCGCGATAATATTCGGGGGCATTTTCAAATCTCTTCATAATGAGGCGCATCTCGTCAGCATTTTGGATTGAAAAGCCGCCCTTGCGGTTGACCAACTCGATAGCTTCGTTGAATTTGGAGTAATGTGGTCCGAAGAAGACGGGGATTCCGAAAACGGCGGCCTCCAAAGTGTTATGCAGCCCCGTCACGAAAGCGCCGCCCACCATCGCCACATCGGCGTAGCGATAAATCTTGCTCAGCAGCCCGATGGTGTCAATGATAAGAACGTTAAAATCTGCTAAATTCGCTCCCTCCTTTTCGGTATAACAAATTACTTTTTCGTTTGAAAAAAGCGATTTTATGCCATTAACATGCTCTTTATCGATTAAATGAGGGGCGAAAACAAGTTTGTAATCAGTCTTGAAATCACTAAAAATCCGCGCCACCACCTGTTCATCAGGCTGCCAGCTGCTGCCAACGATGAGCAGTTTGGAATCGCCTTTGAACTCGTCCATAAAATCAAGCGTGATGTTTTGTTGCGCGATGGCGAAAACGCGGTCGAAGCGGGTATCGCCAGCGATGGTAACCTGCTCTATTCCTATGCTTTGCAAGAGCTTTGCGGAAGTCTCGTTCTGAACGAAAAAGTGGGTACAGCGTTGCAGCTGACGAGCGAACCATTGGCCGTACGATTTGAAGAAATACTGCGACGGGCGAAAGATGGCGGATAGATAATAGAGCGGGATTTGAAGGTTGCTGATCTGGTGAATATAGTTGTACCAATATTCGTACTTCACAAAAAAAGCGGCTTTCGGCTGAACGATTTTAAGGAATTTTCTGACATTACGCGGGGTGTCGGAGGGCAGGTAGCACACGATGTCGATATCCTTGTCGTTTTTCTTCACTTCATAACCCGAAGGTGAAAAAAAAGTGACGAGGAAGGTAAGTTCGGGATGAAGCGTGCGCAGCTTTTGAATGAGCGGTTTTCCCTGTTCGTACTCGCCCAGCGAGGCGGCGTGCAGCCACACGATTTTTTTGTCGGCGCACTGCTCTTGCAGAATGCGGAACGACTGCTTGCGACCTTGGTATAGAAGTTTTGCCTTTTCGTTGAAAAGTGCGGCAACGGCAATGCCGAAATTATAGAGATGGATGAAGACGGTATAGAGAAAACGCATTTTATTTAAGTATAACCAACTGAAAATCAATAATTAGCAGTCACTAATATCGGTATAGGGTCTGAATTTTCCGTTTTTCGTAAAGAGGGATAATCCAACCGACTTTAGGTCCGAGGAGGACGCTGAACTTGTTGCTTTCGTCTTTATGCATAAGCGGTATGCTGAAGTTGCGCCCGCTTTTAGACCAGATTTCGGAAATTTCGATGCCGGCATAGAAGCTGGCGACGCGGACTTTGCGCATAAACATATAGCCGACGAACTGGGAGAGGCAGAAGCCGCGGCTGTACTGGTCGTACCCTTTGCGATAGGGGTCGGCGAGTTGCGGGATCTGGTTGTCGGGGTCGTTGATGCGGATTTTGTGTTCGAAATAGCTGGCATTGATTTTGACCCAGAAGCCGGAATTACGCCATTTTCCCACCGGGAATATCTTGCCGACGCCCGCGCCGATCCCCCAGTAACGTCCTTCAAAATAGATAGTTGCCTTCATTCCGTTGCCATCAATAAGGTCATGGTTGGAGGTCAGCATGTCGGGGCCGACGACCGCGGCCTGATCGCGCAGCTTGGCGCCGAAATAGTAATTGAAGGCGACGCTGTAGGTCCAGTTGGATTTCGTTTTCAAGGTAACGTCAACGCCGAGGTCCATATTGGATTTGAAGGTTTCTTTGAGCGTTCCGAACGGCCACTGGTAACCGAAGCTGGCGCTTCCCCAAACCATCGTCGTGGTCGTATCTATTTGATTCCCTTTGAGTTCAATATCGGCTTTACCTTGTGCAAAAGCGGTAGAGATGGAAAGCACGACAAGCAGTCCTAAAATCGCAAAAACCTTTTTCATCTTTTATAAATAAAATCGGCGGCAAAGGTACGGGAATTTCTTGAATTAAATTTTACCGTCATGCCCATTTTTTCAAAATTTTAATGTACTTTTGCAATCTTCCGTTATTAACGGGAAGTGTTGATAATCAATTATTTTAAATTTAAAAAATGAAAGAAGAAAGTTCACATTTGTTAGAAGCGTTCAAATCATTCTGCACTGACGTATTATTTCAAAACATTCCGAAGATTATTATCGCCCTTTTGGTGTTATGGATTGGTTGGAAACTAATCAAATGGGTGACCTCCTTATTACATCGCATCTTTGCCAAAAAGAACTTCGATGTTTCGCTGCAGTCGTTCCTCCACTCCATCATTGACATTGCGCTTAAAACCCTGTTAATCATCACGGTAGCTGGCATGATCGGTATTCAGATGACCTCATTCATCGCCATCTTGGGTGCTGCCGGCTTGGCCGTTGGTATGGCTTTGCAAGGCACGCTGCAAAACTTCGCCGGTGGTGTTATCATTATGATTCTCAAACCGTTCCGCCTTGGCGACTTCATTGAGCAGGGCGCTATTTCCGGTACCGTCACCGAAATCCAGATCTTCAACACCGTTTTGACGACCGTTGACAACAAGGTGGTGGTAATTCCGAACACCCAGCTGGCCACCTCCACGCTGACCAACTACGCCCGCAGCGGCAAACGCCGTTTGGACATTCCCGTCGGCATTGCCTACGGCGAAAACATCGACAAGGCACGTGAAGTGCTGATTGCCAAAGCGTTGGAATTTCCGCAAGTGCATAAGGAAGAGAGTGAGGCCCCCGTGGTCGTCACCACCGCACTGAACTCCAGCTCCGTCGATTTGCAGCTGCGCGTCTGGGTTGACTCTGCCGATTATTGGCCGATGTCATCCGCTCTCACGCAGGCCGTTTATGAAACCCTCAACGCTCACAACATCGAAATTCCGTTCAACCAGATGACGGTTCACGTCAATAACAATTAAGCTATGGGAAAGAAAATTTTAGTGGCCACCGGTGGTGGCGACTGCCCCGGTTTGAATGCCGTAATTCGCGGCATTGTGAAACGTGCGGCGCAAGAACCTGATATGAAAGTTTATGGCTGCGTAGAGTCCTTCAACGGCATTCTGCGCGACAATATCGACATCCGCCGCTTGACGGAAAGCGATGTCGCCGGCATCCATATTCAAGGTGGCACCATTATCAAAACCACCAACAAAGGAGGCCCATTCCATTTTCCGGTACGCCAGCCCGACGGAAGTTGGACCATCGAAGACCGCTCGGCACTGATGAAGCAGCGCTTCGACGAAATGGGCTTCGACGCCATTATCAACATCGGCGGCGACGGCTCACAACGTATCTCGCTGGAACTCCAGAAGCTGGGGTTCAACGTGGTTGGTGTGCCGAAGACCATCGACAACGACCTTGCCTGCACCGACTTCACCTTCGGCTTCCAGACTGCGGTAGAAATCGCCACCGAAGCGTTCGATAAGTTGGTGACGACGGCCTCGAGCCACAACCGCGTATTCATCATGGAGGTGATGGGGCGTGACGCGGGTTGGATTGCGCTGAACACCGCGATTGCGGGCGGCGCCGAGGTCTGCATCATCCCGGAAATTCCGTATGACCCGCGCATCATCGCCAACAAAATCGCATCGCGTTACCAGAACAACTACGGTTTTTGCAACATCGTCATTGCCGAAGGCGCCAAAGCGCTCGACGGCAAAGTTACCGGTGTGGCTCCGACCGCTATCGGCGACCAGCACATCAAACTCGGCGGTGTCGGTGAAAAGTTGAAAGCCGAACTCGAAGCCATTGGCATTGAGCACGATATCCGCGTCAACGTACTCGGGCACCTGCAACGCGGCGGCACACCTATCGCTTACGACCGCGTACTTGCCACGGAGTTCGGCGTTAAGGCCGTCGAACTCATCAAGGAAGAAAAATACGGCAACATGGTGGTTTATAACCATCCGAAAATCTCGTATGTTTCTTTGGAAAAAGCTCTTGCGACGCCCAACTTCGTCAAACCCGCCACCAGCGACCTGGTACGCACCGCCCGCGGCGTCGGCATCTCATTTGGCGACTAATAAATTGAATAACAAGGTGTTATAAACATCTTTTTATGAAACAAACAATCATCGATAATCATATATCACTATGGATAATTTCATCGTATCAGCACGAAAATACCGTCCTTCAACCTTCAACTCCGTCGTGGGGCAGGAGCACATCACCTCAACGCTGAAGAACGCCATCAAGACCAAGCAGGTGGCGCAGGCCTTTTTGTTCTGCGGTCCGCGTGGTGTGGGGAAAACCACCTGCGCGCGTATTTTCGCCAAGGCACTTAACTGCGACAGCCCGACTGCGGATTTCGAGCCGTGCAACGAGTGCGAATCCTGCAAGGCCTTCAACAAGTCGGCATCGTTCAACGTCTATGAACTTGACGCGGCTTCGCGCAACTCGGTGGAAGATATGCGAGACCTGGTGGAGCAAGTGCGTATCGCTCCTGTCGGGGCCAAGTACAAGGTATATATCATCGATGAGGTCCACATGCTGTCATCGGCCGCCTTCAACGCATTTCTGAAGACGTTGGAAGAGCCGCCGGCGTATGCCAAGTTCATTATGGCAACCACCGAGAAACACAAAATCATCCCGACTATTCTGTCACGTTGTCAGGTCTATGACTTCAAGCGCATCCGCGAAATCGATATTGTCAAGCATCTTCAGTATGTGGCTAAGAATGAAAACGTTACCGCTGATGAAGAGGCGCTGCGCATTGTGGCCCTCAAAGCCGACGGCGCCCTCCGTGACGCGCTCTCCATCTTCGACCAGCTGGTGAGTTTCTCCGGCAACAACATCACCTACGAATCCGCCATCACCAACCTCAACGTGTTGGACGTTGACAACTACTTCAAAATGGTGGATTACCTTATGGATGAAGATTCCAGCAAAGCACTGTTGCTTTTCGATGAAGTATTGTCGAAAGGCTTTGACGGGCAGAACTTTATCGCTGGCTTGGCAAGCCATTTCCGTAATTTGCTAATGGCGCAAAACAGCAACACCGTGCAGTTGATGGAGTTTTCGGATTCCGTCAAGAAGCGCTACATCGAGCAGGCGCAGAGCGCCGACAAGTCATTGTTATTCAGATCGTTGGAATTAACCAGTGCCTGTGATTTCAACTACAAGAGTTCTAACAACAAGCGTTTGTCGGTGGAGATTTGCCTGATGCAGATGAACACCAACTTTGTATGGATGAAGCAGCGCAAGATGGCGCCTGTTGCTGGAGCGAGGCAATCACGGGAGTGCTGAAAATCCGAATTCAACCGCGCAGGTACAAAGTATGCCTGACACGCGGACCCCGGTGAAGTCCAACATGGGCTTTGTTGCACCGGAAGCCATTGTCAAACAGAGTCCTTCGATTAAAAATCTGGTGAAGGACGTACCCGTTTCCGAGTTACCCGCTGCCGCCGCACCCGTGTCGGTAGTTGCAGCTGCTGCCACGCCGCAAGTGCCGACGGAGGCACCCGCACCGGCGCCCGTTCGGCCAGCAGAACCAACGGCGCCGGAAGTTGCGCCTGTTGCTGCCGCGCAGCCCGCACCCGTACCTGTACCGGAGGTGCCATCTACAGCGCCGCAAGCCACTGAAGCTCAGCCACAACAGCCCGCACCGCAACCCGTGGCCGCTTCTGCCCTGCCGACCGACCCAGCCAAATACCAGGAAGCCTTCCAACAGTGCTGGCTGCAAATGCTGGACATCGTTTTCGACAAAATTCCCACATTGCAAAACCCACTCAAGCATTATCCCGTGGAAGTAAAGGATAATATTGTGCATTTGATTTTGCGAAATGACCTTCAAATGGAGAATTTCTCCATGAAGAAAATTGCAGTTTTACAATATTTACGTACGAATTTCGATAATAAAATTGATGATGTGATTCCCGTCATCGATACTACCAGCGAAGCCAAGAAATTCATCTTGGACGAACAGGACAAGTTGGACACGTTGCGCCAGCAAAATCCTGATTTTGTGGATTTTGTAAAGACATTGAATCTCCGTTTGAAAAACTAACTACGATGAAAAAACTGTTGATTCCCATCTTTTTTCTTCTTTGTGGAACGGCTTTCGGCCAGGAGAGCGACGCCACGGCATTGGAAGAGTTGTCGGCATGGGGCAAATACACAGGCGAAAACGTGTATGTGTTAAATCCCTCTGTCAACGGCAGTTTCAGTGTGCAGGAGGTGACTGTTGACGGCAAGCCGTACGCCTTCAACAAAGAATCCAACGCCTTCGAGGTTTCTTTGGCCGACCACGCCATCAACGATTTCGTGTTTGTCAAAGTCGCCTATCTGCCCAACACGCAGCCGTTGATTATCAACGCCGAGAGTCTGGTTCGCGAATCCGAGTTTTCGCTTCCATCCTTTATTTTCAATAAAAAGACGAAGTTGTTGGAGTGGAAATCTTCGGAGATGGATGCCGGCTGTTCCTATCGTTTGGAGCAGATGCTTTATGGCAAATGGATCACCGTGAAGAAGCTGGGGCGGCCCGACGAGATGATTGCGGAAACATTTCTGCCCGTGCAAATCACCGGGATGAACATGTTCCGCATTGTGCAGTCGGATGGGTCGGGCAACGAACTCGCCTCACCGGTCATCAAGTTGAAATGCCCGAACCAGAAGGTGATGATGATGACGGACAAGGTGAAGGAATACATTGAATTTACGGCAGTTACGCATTATGAGCTCTACGACGCCAACGGTGCGTTTCTGAAACGCGGTACGGCGCAGAAGGTTAATGTGGCAGACCTCGCAAAAGGCACCTATTGGGTGAATTTTGATGGCAAGGAGGCCATAATCACTAAAAAATAACGGTTATGGAATTGGACAAGCCCTATTACAGTATCACCGAGACGGCGGTTATGTTTAACGTAAACGCCTCTCTGTTAAGATATTGGGAAAAAGAATTCCCGCAAATCAAACCTTACAAAAACAAAAAGGGCGATCGTTATTTTACCCAAAAGGACATTGAAACCATACAGACCATCTACAACCTGACAAAGGTGCAGGGATATACGTTGCAGGGGGCGAAAGCGGAGTTGAAGCGGGCGTACGGCAAGCACGCATCGCAGGCGCAAGCGGTGGCCACCTTACTGAAAATCAAGGACAAACTGCTGGCATTGCGCGACAGTTTGGAGTAGCCGGACCACCCTTGTATTTTCATTGTCGTCCATGCTGCTTTCGGAAGTGGACGTATAATGATGTATGTATGGCATCTCATTTTACTGATATGCCGACCTTTATTCATAGTGGGTGGTGTCGTTCTTGTATTGCGGAACGGTTTTGTAGTATTCCTCAAACGGCGGCTTATAATCTCCGCCCTGTTGCTGCTTCAGCGCAGTTCGGTAATGGTTTTGTATGTTTAATATATTGGTTTTCATTGTTATTCTGGATTATTATTATGCGTTAATTTTTCCTTTAAAATACAAATTGTACTAGACAATTCATCTTCGTTTTTCAAGTCAACTATTAATAAATTATCAGAACAATTATTTTCTTTTAAAACCTTTTTTTCAGCTTCAAATACATAATCATCTAACCATAAAAAATCACAATTAAAATCAATGGCTTCTGTTTTTAATGTATCCCAAAGTGTTGGTTTTATTTTTGAAATCTTTTTTATGATATTATTGGGAAAGTATTCTGATAACATTTTTAATAAATTATCATTGTTTCCACCTCGACAATGTGTTGTGAGCCAATAACAATCGAAGTTCTCAAGAATGAAATCTATAAATATTTCTGCATGGTCAACTGCTTTAATATTTTTAGTAGTTAAAAGGACTCCATCAATGTCGAGATATAGTTTACATTTGTTATTCTTCATCGTTTTTTAATTAAATCCACATCTATAAATTTCAATTTACCATCAACCGTATAGCCCATATTCTCTGGTTTTAAATCTATTAAAGCATTATTATTCATTAGTTTCCCATTAATTCTTCTAATAAAATAAATTCCCCATAATACGCATATCTTTTAATTGGACCATACACATTTTCTGAATGGAATTGTACGACATCAATATAAGAACGATATTCCGGATTATATTCTTTAATAAAATCATTAAGTTCATATTTTATGCCACAAGGAATTTTAATGGTATATAAGATTTTCTTTTCGTAAATAGCGTGACTTCCCAAAAGTTTTGAAACAATACGTTCCCATATATGCTTATACCACGAATGGGGGATTATGTCATATTCATCTTTGATTACAGTAATTTTATTTGGATTCGTTGTCATTATTATTAAGATTATAAATTATTCCAGCACCAATGAGAGATTTTTCTGAAAGTTTAGCAGCTGCTTTCCAATCCATTATTGCTTCAAAAAAATCTTTCATATTATTGTTAGCAATACGAGGATCTCCATTTTCAAACATTTGTTTCGGGTTATTTGTATGCGTTATTATCTGTTGAATTTAGAATTTATTTTTGTTCGTTGTTCTGGTTTGCATTGTCGTTTTCTGTTGGTTTCGTTAATCTGTCTTTGTACTTTTCTTTCAATACCCTCATCTCTTTCGTTTTCATTATCAATGCGAATTTTTCATCTAAAGAAGTATATGCCCAATTTTCACAATGTGTTTTTACCATCTCAACTGCTTCTTGGAAAGATACTTGATGATGTTCTAAAATCCTTTCAATATCTTCCGTAACCATTTCTAATGTTGTTTTTTCATCACCAAAAAAAGCGTATGATTTATGAAATTTGTTTCTAATTCTGGTTATTATTTTTTTCATTGTTTTTATTAATTAAAGGTAAAATAAAAGGTATTAGTATTCTATATTTATTTAAAACACTCAATTATTTGTATGCGTTATTATCTGTTGAATTTAGAATTCATTTCTGTTCGTTGTTCTGGTTTGCATTGTCGTTCTCTGTTGGTTTCGTTAATCTGTCTTTGTACTTTTCTTTCAATGCCTGAAATTCTGGAGTTGAAGATACAAACTCATAAAAAGCATTATAATAATTTTGATTTTCATATAAGGTACGTTCTGCAATATGCTGACAATATAAATCAAAAGCATCTTTTAAACAGAGATTTTTCTGGGTTTCCATTAATCCGTCAAGATTCCAAATTACTACTCGTAAATCAATATCTTTGAATATGTCTTCCATCATAATTGTTTTTTAATTTATTTTACCACCTAATTGTCTGTACATATTTTTATCTTCAAAATTAAAGTCACCATTTCCTCCTACTATTGATTTTCTTGGTACTTTTTCATTAATAATGACATTGTTTTGTAAAGTATTCCAAAGAGCTTCTTCTGTCCAATATCTACTTGATTTAGGAACTATTTGTTCCCCTGGATCAAGAATAGAATACATATTCACTCTATCATAGAATTGTTTTCCTAAAAGATAATTCACTAAATCATTTGACTTAGACCCTTTAACAGGTAGGTTATGTGGCATTTCTATATCAAACCATCTTCTTCCCTGAGCATTAAAATCATACGTGAACAACTTTTGGGGAACTACGAGTTGCAAAACATTATTATCGCCCCACGAATAGCGTCTAGCTTGTTGTGCAGGAAGCATACCATTTCCTTGAATACCCCAAAATAAACCATTATATTCAGGATTGACTTGTCCTCGCACGCCAGTAAATATGATATTATTGTCATAATATTTCCCATTCACAGACATCAGTTGCACCCAACTTCTTGGATCTCCCGACCAAGCTGACCCATCTGGCATTTTGAGCCAAGTGTCATCGGCTTTCGTTTTCCTTTCAATTTCAATATATTCAGGAATATGGCTTTGCAATGATTTTATATCATTCTCC
>JAKSMF010000042.1 GCA_024400775.1 Bacteroidales bacterium
AAAAAGATGTATCGCACCATGTTTTCCTTGAAGTGGAAATTCTTGAATTTCAATGAGAACATCGGAACATCCGTCAGCAGCAGGACTGCGAAAATCAGCACCAGAGCCAGGACCAACCAAAAATGATTGAAGATGGGGATGGCGCGGGCAGAAAAGTGCAGAAAGCCGATAAACAGCGCGTTTGCTGGCGTCGCCAGTCCGCGGAACTCCTCGTGTTGGCGCTCATCATGATTGAATTTCGCCAAACGGAACGCCGACATCGCCGGCACAACGAACACGCAGAAAGGCAGATACTGCACCCAGCCGTCACGGATTTCGGGTGGTAGCGTGCCTAACAACTGCGTTAAGAACACAAACACAATCGTCGTCGGAGCGACACCAAACGAAACCACGTCGGCCAGCGAATCCATATCCACACCCATCGGCGACTGCACATGCAGCATGCGAGCCGAAAAACCGTCAAAAAAATCAAACGTCGCCGACAGCAAAATCAGCATTGACGCGACGCCAAGCATGCCTCTTGTTGCGAACAAAATCGAGAGACAGCCAGACACCAGATTGCCACAAGTGATGATATTGGGTATGTGTTTTTTCATCCGTAAAATTTGGCTGCAAAAATACATCTTTTTTCACAATCAATTGTGCAAAAAAAACAAAGTACAAAATAATATAATCAGCAAAATCGTTCTATCTTTGTAAGTTGATTATTATATTAGATTTATTGTGTAACAAGCACATTATGAAAAAGATAACGCTTTTGCTCATCTTCGTGTTTTTTTCGCTGGCCTATGCGGGGTTAGTTGCGCAAAGCAAGAAAAGCGACCAGTTGAAAAAGGACAAGCAGAAGGTACAGACCGAAATCAAGAAAAAAGAGAAACTGCTGGAGGAAACCCGAAAGAACAAAAAGGCCTCACAGCAGCACCTCAACGTACTACGCGATCAAATCGCAACCCGCGAAATATACATGACCGAACTACAGGGCGAGATTGATGTGCTCGCCGACGAACGCCGACAGAACGAAGCCGAATCCTCACGCCTCCAACGCAAACTCACCTGCCTCAAAGAAGACTACTCGCGCGTCGTCTATAACACTTTCAAAAACCGTCGCCAAAACGACCCGATGCTGTTCATCCTCTCCTCCGAAGACTACTCCATGATGTTCCGCCGCATCCACTTCTTTACCGAATATTCTCAAAATGTGGAGAAAAAAGTGAAGGAAATCACCTCCACGCAACAGAATATCGACCAAAAATGCCAACAGCTCACCGTCATTGAAGATGAGAAAAAAGGTGTAATGCGCGAACAAGAAACCGCTAACGCACAACAACAGAAACAGAAGCGAGAGGTCGAACAGCTGTCGAAGTCCCTGCAAAAAAAAGAAGCCAACCTGCAGGCCGACATCAAGAAGAAAAAGCAGGAGCAGGCCCGCCTCGACGCCTCCATCAAGAAAGCGATTGAGGCCGAAATCGCCGCCGCCAACGCCCGCGCAGCCGCCGCAGCGAAAGCCGCCGCCGCCAAAAACAACAAAGGCACAACCGGCAGCTCCTCAAGCGGCAGCTCGTCCAGCAGCTCCAAACCCAGCACATCCATCGTCCTCACCCCCGCCGAACAACAGCTGAGCAATACCTTCGTCAGCAACAAAGGCAAGCTTCCCTGGCCGGTGAGCGCCTGCGCCAAAATCCAAGACTACGGCTCCCACCCCCACCCCGATGCACCTTCCGTCATGATTAACAGTATCGGCATCACACTGCTCACTCACGCCAACGCAGAAGTCAAGTCCGTATTCAAAGGCACCGTTTCCACAGTCAAAGACTTCGACGGCGCCAAACTCGTCATCATCCGACACGGTGAATATCTTACTATTTACCAGCATCTTACCGGCGTTACGGTTAAAACCGGACAAGAGGTGTCCACGGGACAAAAAATCGGAAGCGTGGCAAAAAAGAGCGAATCCGACACCTACGAAATGACCTTCATCATGTCGAAAGGCACCGTTTACATCAATCCTAACGACTGGCTCAAAAGACTTTAATACATCGTATGTACCTAAACGAAGCGCTATACACTGATTTTCTGAATGACCGCGAAATCCTGTGGTTGGGAATCGACTTTTCCAAAGCCCGATTCACCAAGAAGGATTTTAACATCACGCAGGAAGTGCTTCGCTATTACCTCAACGAATGGAATCTGCTCATCATCTCCGACCAAAAGAAATACGACATTCGACTCAGCTTCCGCAAACCCGTGATGTCGTACGACCTATCCCTCATTTCAAAATGCAATAAAACAGTAAAAATCAACAATATACTGCACGAAAACATCACATTGAACGATTTGCAGAGCGAAGAATCCATCTGCAATTACGTACGTTCGCTGGAAATGCCGCAACAGCATCGTTTCGCTTTGATGTTCATCGTGGAATCCTTTGACACCAACAGTAAGACCGGCTCCGTGTGGGTTGTCGTTACCGAAACATCATCGAAAGAGCCCGTCCTTTGCGAAAAGTTCATCAAGAATCCAAGCGGCTTCGGCGTCAAAAATTATTGGGCCAGAATTTTTTACAACGTGCTTTTCGACATCAAATCCTACGCTTTCTGCCGCTGGGAGAATTTGGTGAAAAAAAACGAATAGAATTTTGATAATCACACAATTATAACTTAAATAACAACTATATGTCAGCATTTAAAGCTTATGATTTCAGAGGTGTTTTTGAAAAAGACTTCACCTTGGAAGACATTTACAGAATCGGTTTTTTTCTTCCTAAATTATTGAATGTCAACAAAGTGCTTGTCGGTCGTGACATGCGCACCTCATCTCCTGCGATTTTCGAATCCCTCACACGCGGCATCACCGACGCCGGCGTCGATGTTTACGATATGGGCCTGACTACCACGCCAATGGTATATTATTTCACCGCAAAACACGGCTTCGATGCTTCCGTCATGATTACCGCATCTCACAACCCCAAAGAACACAACGGGCTGAAAGTCTCTACTACCAATGCCCTCCCCGTCGGATACGACACCGGCCTCGGCAAATTAGAACAGATGATCAAAGAAACCCCGCATCCCGTTGAAAATAAAGGGAAGGTGATTGCCCACGACGTAAAAGCCGAATATCTTGAATTCCAAAGACAGTTCTCCTACGACATCAGCAACCTTAAAATCGCTATGGACTGCTCCAACGGCATGTCCTCCATTTTGGTAAAAGACCTTTTCGGAAACGCTCCGGTGTATATGTACGATGACCTCGACGGCACATTCCCGCACCACGAAGCCAACCCGTTGGAGCCACAGAACGTCAAGGATTTACAGGCACTCGTATTGAAAGAAAAAGCTGATATTGGTGTCATCTACGATGGCGATGCCGACCGCGTTATGTTCGTGGATGAAAAAGGCACCTTCATTCCACCGGATCTGATGATTGCTGTACTCGGGATGTACTTCATCAACGAAAAGGGCGTGCAAGGCAAAGTGATTCAAGACATTAGAACATCCAAGTCGGTAACGGAATACATTAACAAACTTGGCCGCGAGGTCTATATCTGGCGCGTCGGACGTGCATACGCCGCACTCAAACTCCGTGAAATCGACGGTGCTTTCGGCGGCGAATTCGCAGGCCATTACTATTTCCGCGACTTCTACTATTCCGATTCCGCCATGATTGCCTCACAAGTAATCTTACATGTCGTCAGTGAAATGAAGAAAAAAGGCATCTCCGTTTCACAACTGATTGCACAAATCGCCACATACGCGAACTCGGGCGAGGTAAACTTCAAGATTGAGAAGAAAAAAGAGGCCATGGAAGCCATGAAAGAGCACTTCATGGGTGCTGAAAAAGCAACCGAATTTATGGACTTCGATGGCTACCGCATTGAGTTCCCCGACTGGTGGTTCAACGTAAGACCCTCTAATACAGAACCTTATCTCCGTCTTCTGATGGAAGCAAAATCACAAGAATTGCTGGATGCAAAAATGGCAGAAGCAAAGAAGGTGCTTGAGCAATTTATGTAGCGGTTTCATACCAAACGATAAAAAGCAGGCACCTGTGAGTCACAAATTGTGTATCGACATTGGTAACACGCTGCAAAAAGTCGCCGTATTTTCTGAAAAAGGCGATATTGTAGCATGGGATGAGCAGCCAGATTTTCCAATTCAAAAGTTGGAAAATCTGGTATGCCATTACCATATTACATCTTCAATTTTATCTTCCGTCGCGACCGAACGCACTGATATTGAAGATTTTTTGGAAAAGAGAACACGATACACAAGATTCACGCACGACACTCCGCTTCCCATACAAATCAGTTATAAACAACCCGAAACTTTAGGATTGGACCGCATCGCCAACGCGGTGGCGGCACACTCCTTTTTTCCAACGCAAAACGTGCTCTCCATCCAATGCGGAACCTGTCTGGTAATGGATTTCGTCACCGCAGACGGCCATTATTTGGGCGGATCAATAGCGCCGGGACTGGAAATGCGATTAGCGGCACTGCAACACTACACCCAACGACTTCCTAAAATCGAGAAACGCCCCATCAATTTCTACATCGGCGACACAACGGAAAAGAGCATTCTCAGTGGCGTTATAAACGGCATGTGCGACGAAATCAACGGCGCTATCCAACGTTATCAAGACGATTTTGGAGAAATAAAAATAATGATGACGGGAGGAAATTGCAGTGATTTGCAAAATTCAATAAAATATAGTATATTTGCCGCCGCTAACGTTGTCCTCTACGGACTTTATAAAATATTGAAATTCAATGATAAAGGCGAACCATAAAAAGATATTGCTGACGGTAATGCTTACCGTTTTCTGCCTTTTCGTTCAAGCGCAGAACGATATCAGTTCTCCTTATTCAAAATACGGATACGGTCTTCCCAGCAACATCACCTCAGGAGCTTACGACGCGATGGGCAAAGTGGGATATGCAATGCAAAATCCTCACCTCATCAACTTCAAAAACCCAGCCTCCTACGTTGCTTTCGACTCACTCTCATTCATCGCTGATGCCGCGTTCAGCATTTACTCCAGCACACTCAAAACTTCCGACATTTCGCAGAAATCCACCTACGCACGCCCTGGATACCTCACAATCGGTCTGCCAGTTACGCGCCATTGGCGTATGTCTGCCGGTATTTTGCCTTTCAGCAATTTAGGGTATAACATTGCTGATACCCGCGTTGCCAACGACGTAACCGTCAACTACTCCTACCAAGGTGACGGCGGCCTCATGCAGTTATATTGGGGTAACGCATTCAGAATCTGCAAAGGCCTCTCCATCGGCTTGAATGTCTCTTATCTTTTTGGCCGACTTGACTACACGAAGTCCGCGGAATTCGATGGCAGCAACTTCTTCAACACGATGGTCGATAACACCACGCTGGTTGATGGGATATATCTTTCAGGTGGTTTACAATATTTTGCCAATATAAAAAACAAGCACAGACTTGGTTTTGGCATTGTATATGAAAACAGCGCCTACATTTGGACGAAGCAGACGACCTTCACCTATAATTACACCGGTACGGGCGCTAACATTTCCTTAAACGATACCGTACACAACATGGAAAGCCCAGACCACATGCAGACACCGCAAAGTCTTGGCGGCGGCATTTCATACCAATATAAAGATAAATGGTTGGTCAGTGCCGATGTAACATGGCAGAATTGGGCTCACTATTACCTCAACGGGCAGGACAACGGGAATCTCCAAAATGCGATTACCGTTTCCGCCGGTCTGCAATTCATTCCCAATTCAATGTCAACCAATTATTTAAATAAGATTCGTTTTCGTGCTGGCTTCCGATACACTACAGGACAAATATATATAAGCGACCGCGCCATCAAAGATTTCAGCGTGGCTGTTGGGTTAGGATTCCCGCTTAAAATGTACAATAACAATCCATCGCTCGGCTTCATGTTTGAATACGGTCAGATGGGCACCCTGGCAGACGGTTTGTTGAAAGAAAATTACTTTAGATTTTCAGTACATTTTACTTTGCAAGAAAAATGGTATCAAAGAGTGAAATTAGAATAATTAAAAACATACTACGATGAAAAAGATCTTATTAACCGCTTTCATAGCAATTATGGGACTTGTTGCGTTTGCACAAAGCCCTTGCCCGTTTAAATACGGAGCAACAGAGGAAGACTCTTTAAGAAGTCTTGAACAAATCACATTGTTTAAAACCTACTACAATCAAAAGCAATATGCGGAAGCATATCCGGCATGGCAATACATCGTCACGAAATGTCCTTGCGCATGGAATGGTGCTTTCGTTTATGCGACCACAATGTTGGAAAAACTTATTTCCGTTGAAAAAGACTCCGCACGTCGCGAGCTTTTGATTGATTCGCTCGTTTGGTCACAAACCGCATACAACACCTATCACCCCACGAAGCGTACATACGGTTGTGGCCTGGGATGGAAAGCGTACTACTCAGCAAAATATCGCAGCAAAGACCTAAATGTGCTCGAACAATCTTTCCAAGACTTTGTCACATCAGTAGAATTGGAAAAGGAGAACACACAACCTGCTATTTGGGATACGTACTTCCAACTGGCTATATTCAAGACACAAAGCACGAAAGACACCACGTATGTTGTTGAAGCATACGAACGTGCAACAGAATACATTGACGATGCCGTTATTGCAAATCAAGAATTATTTGAACAAGACCTTCCGAAATTCGAAGAATTGCAAGCGAAATTCGACAAGAGTGAGATTGGCAAAATGCAATACGACAAAGAGATGGAAAAACTCGTGAAAGACACGACCACGTTGCAAAAAGCTATTGTCAACTACAACAAGATGAGCACCAAACTGGAATCCAAGTTTGCCCCCTACGCTAACGGCAGTGTACTTCTTGCTTTATATGAAAAGAAATTTGAAGCAAACAAAAATAACATTCCCGCTTTGAAGAAGATGCTCGGTATCTTGAACAAAGACTCCTTGTGCCGTGCTTCACAAATGTACAGCGACATTCTTCTCATCCTCTACAAAGACGAACCGACTGGAAAGGTCGCATTCTTCTTAGGCATCCAAGAATTCCAAAAGAAGAACTACAACGAAGCAATCAACTTCTTCAACCAAGCTATTAACTTATACAAGACCAACGAAGAAAAGGCACAACCTTACTACTTTATCGCTACGATTGAATCTGTAAGAGGTAGTTTCTCAGCTGCTCGTAGTCACGCTCTTGACGCTGCACGTTGCAATCCGAAATTCGGTCGTCCGTACATTTTGATTGGCGACATGTACCGCAACTCATTCAACCAATTCACCAATGGTGGCGAAGGCGTTATTCCGAGTGCCGTATATTGGGCAGCAGCCGACAAATACAACAGAGCACAAGCCGTTGATCCGTCACTGGCTGGAGAATGCGCAAGAAAACGCGCTCAATTGCCTTCTGTAAGCGGTAAGACGTTGGTTGAAAACAACCTGACTCCTGGACAAAGCTACCATGTAGGTGGTTGGATTAACGAAAACACTACCGTACGCTAATGAAGCGACTGGTACACATATTATTCGAAAGCACCCTCGCACTTATGATGGCGGGGGTGCTTTTTACATCTTGCAAAGATGACGAGTTCTCACGTGATACGTTGTACACCTATAATGGCAAAGCACCCGACGAATCCACCAGCAACCTCAATCTGACGTTCAGCGAATCGGGGAGACTCAACTTCAAACTGAGCACGCCGTTGCTCAACAAATACGGCAATGTAGGGGGATATATGGACTGTCCGAAAGGAATCACCATTATTTCCTACGACAACTGGGGGAACCCCGAATCAATGTTAAAAGCCGATTACGCCATCAATGCGGAAGGCGAAATGCGCATGGAGGCTCAGCGCAACGTAGTGATTACGAATCTGAAAAAAGGAGACACGATCACGACCGAAAAAATCATCTGGGACAAACGCATGCACAAAATCTACTCCGACGTACCGGTACGTCAGACGCGCGCCGACGGAGCCGTATATATCGGCAGTGGCTTTGACGCGGATGAAAAATTCACCAAATACACGGTTCGCAATCCGCGCGGAGAAATTATCGCAGACGATTTATAGAGCGAGAGGAATTTAGGACTTAGGACTTGAGTTCTCTTTTTCGGAATACAGATGTTTCATTCCATTAGCTGTAACGGCGTCGCAAGCTGTTCACTGAGTACTTTTTGCTGACACTAAAAATGCGGCAGAGGGCGACCGTACGCTACCGCGAAGGAGGTAAAGCGGAGCACCCGACGGCCGCCCAAACACAAAAAAATAATTCTATTGAGAAGGAACGACGAAACCGTCACAAAAAGGCGAAAAAAGTTCGCGATTATAGTGCGTAGATGACAACTAAATTGTATATTTGCGGCTTGAAAAAAAGCACAGATGAACTACATTGAATTTGACAAAGAGAAGTTGGTAAACATTTCGTATGCCAAGAAGCGCGAGCTATTGCGATGCAGTCGCACGGGAGCATTTGCCACGACGTCACTGTTGAGACTCAACACGCGTAAATATCACGGACTGTTTATTGTTCCGCAGGATAAGATTGACCACGAGCGTCACATTTTGGTATCCAACCTGAACGAGAGCGTGGTGATGAACGACATGGAGTTTCGGCTCGGCATTCATCAGTACAAGGGTGGCGTTATTGATCCGAAGGGGAACAAATACATGCAGCGTTTTGTGGCGGAGCCGGTGCCGACGTACTATTTTCGAGTCGGGAAGTTCAACTTCAAGAGCGAGATTCTTTTTTTGAACAACAGCGACCGCCTCATCATAAAATACACTATTTTGGATGATGTGGAATCGGTTTCCTTCCAGTTTCAGCCGTTGTTGGCCTTCCGGCAGATACATAACCTGACGCACAAAAACGACGCCGCAAATACGGGCTACGAATGGTGTGAAAATGGTGTAAAATATTGTCTTTATGAAAATTACACACCAGTATATATACAATGTTCGGAAGAAATATTCTACGAGCACCGACCGGTTTGGTATGAAAATTTCGAATATGAGGAGGAAATTGCACGCGGGTACGACGGGCACGAAGACCTATTGAATCCAGGGAAAATAAGTGTAAAGCTCACCAACCAAGTGCTATATATCACGCTGGGCACGGAGCCGATAGCAACATCGACATTGCCGGAACTTTACGACCAAGAGACAAAGGGGCACACCAACCGCAGCACCTACTTCAACTGTCTGAAGAATGCGGCGGAACAGTTCATCGTCAAACGCAACGGGAAAACAGAAGTGATTGCGGGTTATCCGTGGTTTGGGCGTTGGGGACGAGACACCTTCATCGCGCTACCTGGACTAACGCTCGCGCTCGGCAAGCCGGAATTATGTAAAGAAATCATGGACAGCATGTTGCAGGAGTTGCAAGGCGGACTTTTCCCGAACATGGGAAATGGTGGTGCAAACGCATACAACTCAGTTGATGCGCCATTGTGGTTTTTCCGCACATTGCAGCAATATGCCGGTTACACGCATACGGAGAAAAAGATATGGGCGGAATATGGCGAAGCGATGCGTTCCATTTTGAACGCCTACCGCGATGGGGCTTTGTTCAATATCAAGATGCTGTCCAACGGCCTCATCTATGCCGGATGTGAAGGGAAAGCGCTGACATGGATGGACGCGGTGGTGAACGGGCAGCCGATTACGCCGCGAACGGGCTGCCAGGTTGAAATCAACGCACTGTGGTACAACGCATTATGCTTTGCTTCCGAGATGGCGCGCCACGCAAAAGACCATGCTTTCATAGATGAATGGAAAGACACCATCAAGGGATTTCCGGAAATATATAAAGACACATTCTGGTCAAAAGAGAAGGGTTGGCTGGCCGACTACGTGGATGGCGACTACAAGAATTTCCAAGTAAGACCTAACATGCTGATAGCCACTGCGCTCCCCTACTCTGCCATCAGTGAGAAGATTCGTCAGCTCATCTTAAAAAAGTGCACGGAGGAGTTGTTGACGAACAAAGGTGTGCGCACATTGTCGCCTAACGATCCGGACTACAAGGGGTATTACGAAGGCGACCAAGCGACGCGCGACGCGGCCTACCATCAAGGCACATGCTGGCCGTGGCTGTTGATACCGTTCACCAACGGCATGGTGGCCGTACACCAGAAAAAGGCGTTCCCGGTTTTAGAAAGAATACTTTACGATTTCGAAAGCGACATCAAAGAATACGGCATTTCCACGATTAGCGAAATTTACGACGGTGCGCCGCCGCACAAAGCCAACGGCTGTATTTCGCAGGCTTGGAGTGTAGCCGCGCTGCTTTATATGAAGTGGGTGCTGGAGAATGGGAAGACACTTTGATAGTTAGAAGTTAGAAGTTAGAAGTTGGGAGTTGAAAGTTGAAAGTTGAAAGCTGGGAGTTGGGAGTTGGGAGTTGGGAGTTGGGAGTTAAATTATCATTTAATCATTATAAATAATTGGGAATAGGCAGATGATGGAAGTTGATGAGGCATATATGCGGAGGTGCATTGAGTTGGCGCGACTAGGATTGGGGGAAGTGCAGCCGAATCCGATGGTGGGTGCTGTAATTGTGCATAACGGGCGTATTATTGGTGAAGGATATCACCACAGATACGGAGAAGCACACGCCGAAGTCAACGCCATCAATTCGGTAGAAGACAAAGAGTTACTGAGAAGTTCCACCATTTATGTAAGTTTGGAGCCCTGTTCGCATTACGGGAAGACGCCGCCGTGCGCCGACAAGTTGATTGAGATGGGGATTCCGCGTGTGGTTGTTGGGGCGACCGATCCGCACGACAAAGTAAACGGCAAAGGAATAGCGAAGTTGAAAGCCGCTGGCATTGAAGTCGTTACCGGTGTTTTGAGAGAAGAGTGTGAAGCGTTGAACTGTCGGTTTTTCACTTATCACCGGCAGCATCGGCCGTACATCATCTTGAAGTGGGCACAAACGGCAGACGGCTATATGGATATTGACCGTTCAGTAAATCCGGATGGCAAATATTGGATTACGAACGAGGAAATGCGCGTACTTGTGCACAAATGGCGGAGCGAGGAACAAGCCATTTTGGTCGGTTATCGGACATATCAGAACGACCATCCGCAACTCACGACACGCCTTTATCCCGGCAAAAGTCCGAAGCGGTACCTTATGGCACGCGAGCCTGAGGCGCTTGCCCCGATTGATGGGTTTTCGCTGATTACCAATAGTTTGCACAATGCGATGAAGCAGTTTTACGATGACAAAATCGAATCGGTGATAGTGGAAGGCGGTCGTAAGACGTTAGACTTGTTCATTACGCACGGGCTGTGGGATGAGGCGCGTATATTGACGGGTAACGTACGGTGGGGCAAAGGGCTTGCGGCGCCGCATGTTGAAGGCGAAATTGCACAGGAGCTCACGTTGAACGGAGACCTATTGCAAGTGGTGAAAAAAAATTGTATTTTTGCACGCTAATATTTTGAGAATATGAAGATTGCGATTGTCGGCACCGGATATGTCGGACTAGTTACAGGAACCTGTTTATCGGAAGTGGGGTTGGACGTCACCTGCATTGATATCAACGAGCAGAAAATCAAGCTATTAAAGAATGGTGGCTGTCCCATATACGAACCTGGTTTAGAGGACATGTTGCAGAGCAACATGCGTGCTGGTCGTTTGCATTTCAGCACATCGTTGGCCGAAGTCATTTCGGACATTGACGTAGTTTTTTCGGCCGTCGGCACGCCGCCGGATGAAGATGGCAGCGCCGATTTAAGTTATGTGTTGGAAGTCGCCCATACGGTAGGCCGCACGATGAGCAAATATCTCGTGTTGGTCACCAAGAGCACGGTACCCGTTGGCACGGCGAAAAAGGTGAAGGCGGCAGTGCAAGAAGAACTTGACAAACGAGGCGTAAGCATTGAGTTTGACGTCGCCTCCAATCCTGAATTTTTGAAGGAGGGCGATGCCATCAGTGACTTTATGAAACCCGACCGCATCGTTGTGGGAGTAGATTCAGAACGGGCGCAGAACATCATGGAAAAGATCTACAAACCATTTGTCATCAACGGTCATCCACTGATTTTCACGGACATTTGTTCAGCGGAGATGATAAAATACACGGCAAACGCGATGTTGGCCACGCGTATCAGCTTCATGAATGACATTGCGAACTTGTGCGAGCAGGTTGGAGCCGACGTAAACATGGTGCGTCGGGGTATCGGCACGGACTCGCGTATCGGGAGCAAGTTTTTGTACGCAGGCATCGGCTACGGCGGTTCATGTTTTCCCAAAGATGTAAAAGCGCTCATCCACACCGGTGAGGAAAACGGTTGTTCGTTGGACATTCTGAAATCGGTCGAAGCCATCAACGAACGTCAGAAATCACTACTTTTCAACAAGTTAGTAAAATATTACGACAATAAGATTGCGGGCAAGACGGTAGCCATCTTAGGGTTGGCATTCAAGCCGAACACCGACGACATGCGGGAGGCACCGGCGCTGGTACTCATTGACAAACTGTTGAAAGCAGGATGCACCGTGAAGGTTTACGACCCGGTGGCCATGAACGAATGCTATCGACGCATCGGCAACAGTGTCACCTACTGCAACAATGCCAACGAGACTTACACGGATGCCGACGCACTGTTTATGGTCACCGAGTGGTCGGAGTTCCGTATTTTGGACTTCGACAAAGTGAAGAGCAGCATGCGCCACGCCGTAATCTTCGACGGCCGTAATATCTACAACCGTGATGACGCGTCAGCGCACGGAATTGAATATTTCCCGGTAGGGAGCTGAAAGTGGGAAGTGGAGAGTGGAAAATTGAAAATTAATTTTTCTGGAGGTAGTAATTGGACAACCTTATTCCTAATCTCTTCATAAACAAATAATCTGATAAACAAATAATCTGATAACCTAATAATCTTATGATCTAATAATCTAATAACCTCATTACCTCTTATATACACGAAATAATAACACAAAAAAAAATAAATTGTCTGTTATGAAAAAAATCAAGTTATTAATCATCGGGCTTTTAGCGATTGTCTTCGCTGGTTGCGGCGAGCAAAGCAACCCGGAAAAGACGGTGAAGGCTTTCCACAAAGCCATTTACGAAAAGGATTTCGGCACAGCGGCCAGTTACATTCTCAGTACAAATGCAGAGGAGCAGGCGGCATACACCAAAATGTTGAAAGACATTTACAAAGGCGACAATGCCATCATCAACTTTCATGTCTATGGTGCGGCCTTCAGTACGAAAGACGCAGCCAAAGTTGCTGTTTCCACCGAAGTTGCCAAAGCGCCTAAGGGCATGAGTGCCAAGGATGTGATGATTATTCCGTTGGTAAAAAGCGAAGGCAGTTGGTACATCAATTTGCAATAACATCAAACAAAAGAAGCATGAAAAGATTAAGCATCATTATAGTGGCGGTACTCGCCGTTCTCCTGGTGGCCTGCAGTTCTCAAAAAGATCCGAAGAGTGCAGTCCGCACATATTTCAACGCAATTGAAAATGAGGAATTTTATGAAGCGGCCTGCGTATGTTTGCAGGACGGAAACTTCAATGCTGACGCCAAGGCGCAGGAGCTGCGTGGTCGTTACGGCAAGATCCTCAAACACTTCCGCATTCTTGGTGTTGAGCAGATCAGTGAAACAGAAGCTGTTGCGGCAGTAAAATACAAAACCGCATTTAGCGAAGCCACTGGCGACGAAATGGAACTCGTGCATCTCACCAAAGTCGGTGATGTATGGTTTGTAGGTAAAAAGGCGCAACCGTTCAATTTCGAGGATATGGATTGGTCGGGCATGGATGAAGACGCTATCGGCGACGCGCTCGGCGAAGATACCGACCTGAATATGGAAGAGGCTGAAGAAGAAGCTGTTGCGATAGCTGAAGAAGCCGCCGACGAAGAATAAAAAAAACGCTTTACATATTGAAAAAAGCCGTTGCCATGCAGCGGCTTTTTTAAAATTATTCGTATCTTTGCGCCCTAATTTTGTAAAATGAAGAAATTATTTGTCATCGTCATTTTTTGCGCATTTTTTACTGGTTTGAGCGCGCAAACCGAACCCGCAACGGCAACGGAAAAGGGAGAAAAAGCCACCACCGAAAAGGCGGAAAAGCCATTGGTTGTACGCGACCGACTGATTTTCGATATATACCACAGTTTCTGGATGGGCACACCGTCACAGGGTAACTTCAAAAAATTCAACCCCGGCTTCAACGTGTCTGCGATGTGGGACTTCATGCTGCCGCAGAATAAATCCATATCGTTCGGTTTGGGCGTTGGCTTCACATACTATACGCAATACTCCGACTGCATCATCAAACACGATATAGCGAGTGACCTCGCACGTTATTATATTCTCCCGGAAGACTTCACCTCCTCCGACGAGAAACGGTTCAAATACAGCCGTGTCTCCTATATGAACTGCAACATACCGATTGAAATCCGTTATCGCCACAAAAGCGGTTTCAAATTGGATATAGGCGTACACGTCGGCTTAGTCGCAGGCTTTGCCCATCGCTACAAAGGCGAAAACTACAACGGTGTTGAAGGCGAATATTTGAACTACAAAAACCGTGATTTCTACAACAAGCAGAAATTCAGTGCCGACGTATATCTGCGCATGGGCTGGAAGAGCTTCGGCATATACTATTCCTACCAGTTGAACAAGGTTTTCGAAACCGGCAAAGGCCCAAAGATGAACCCGATGTCATTGGGCATCTCCATTGCGCTTTTCTAGAGAATTTTGGCGAAATCGCGTCAGAGCTGAGAGATGCGAGATCTTTTAATTGAAAATTGTAAGGTGAAAATTGAAAATTATTTCCAACGCACGGAAACTCTTATCCCCCTAAGGGAAAACGTCATTGTCAGCCTGCAAAATGACCTATAGACCTTATTTTCACGCTTTCAGCAGATGGTAACGCACAAGTTACCAGCTAATTAAACGACAGGAAAACAAAAAAAAAGAAAAAAAATTCCTTTTAATTTCCTCAAAATTTCCTGCGCATTTCTTGTTTCACGCCAAAGGCGGAAAATATTTTTCAATTAAAAGAACTTTTAGATCTCAACTCTATAATCGCCATTATCGGAAGTCAATTCTTCTGTCCGTATCTTTACCGAAGAAACGGTAAAACGAAAAGAAATGTTTACCGGACAGCAATAAAAAAATTGCGGTAACGTCGCCGCCACCGCAATTTGCAAAGTTCAAAGTTCAATTTTATTTCAGGCCTCTGTTTTTCAGCAGCGGGTCGATGGAAGGTTCGGCGCCACGATAGCGCTTGTAGAGAATCATAGATTCTTCTGTATTTCCTTTTTCCAAAATATTGGTACGGAACGATTTAGCGACCTGCGGATTGAAAACGCCCTTTTCCTTAAACGGTTCGAAAGCGTCGTTGTCGAGGACAGCTGCCCAAGTGTAGCTATAGTAGCCGGCATCGTAGCCTGTGGTGAAGACATGCTGGAAATAGGTGCTGCGGTAACGCGAGATAATTTCGGGAATCAGACCGATTTTGTCGAGTGCCTTCTGTTCAAATTCGGCCACGTTGATGTTCTGTTTTTGGGTAATGCTATAGTAATCCATATCGAGGAAGGAAGCGGCCAGCAGTTCAACATTGATGAAGCCCTGACCGTAAGTTGATGATGCAGAAATCTTTTCAATCAAAGAATCCGGGATGATGGCGCCGGTCTGGTAATGTTTGGCGTACATGCGCATTACTTCGGGTTCGCAAGCCCAATGTTCAAAGAACTGTGAGGGCAGTTCCACACAGTCGCGGGAGACGCTGGTACCGGAGAGGCTTCTGTAGGTACATTTGGAGAAGACGCTGTGCAAACCATGACCAAATTCGTGGAAATAGGTGGAAGTTTCGTCGAAGTTGAGCAGTGAGGGCTTGTCGGCGGTCGGCTTAGAGAAGTTGAAGACGAGGGAGATAATCGGGATGACGTTTTTGCCATCTTTGATTTCCTGTTCGCGGAAGTTGGTCATCCAGGCGCCGCTGCGCTTGCTTTCGCGCGGGAAGTAATCGACATAGACGATAGCGATAACCTGTCCGTTTTCAACTACTTCGTAAGGGATGGCGTCTTTGTGGTAGGTGGGGATTTCGTTATTACGGCGGAAGGTGATGCCATAAAGTTTTTCGCAGCAGGTGAAGATGCCGTTGGTGACATTGTCGAGGGAGAAGTAGGGACGAATCACGTCGTCGTCGAGGTCGTATTGTGCTTTACGGAGTTGTTCACTGTAGTAGCGCCAATCGTAGGGCTGGAGTGGTTCGTTGATGCCGTCGGCGAACAACATGCGCTGGTATTCGTAAGCTTCCTGTTTGGCTTTGTTGAGGGCGGGTGTCCAGACTTGCATCAGCAGGTTGTTGACGGCTTCGGGTGTTTTAGCCATGCAGTCGTCGAGGACGTAAGCGGCGTGCGAGCTGTAGCCGAACATCTGGGCTCTTTCGAGGCGGAGGTTGGCGATTTGGTTGATGATTTCGCTGTTGTCGTATTCTCCTGATGTACAGCGCATTGCATAAGCGGTCCAGAGTTCTTTACGGAGTTCACGGTTGCGGCAGTTCATCAGGAAGGGTTCCATGCTGGGCACATGAACGGTGAAGACGTATTTGCCCTTGGTAGCAGGATCGGCGTTAGCGGCTTCGCGAGCGGCATCAATCTGACTCTGCGGCAGTCCGGCGAGGTCTTTCACGTCGTCAATCACCAGTTTATAGTCGTTAGTGGCTTTCAGCACGTTGTTGCCGAATTTGAGAGTGAGCACGGAGAGTTGTTCGTTAATTTCGCGGAAGCGGGCCTGTTTTTCAGCGGGGATGTTGGCGCCGCCGCGGACGAAATCCTTGTAGGTGACTTCGAGCAGGCGCAACTGTTCAGGGGTAAGGTTGAGCGAGTTGCGTTTATCATAAACGGCTTTAACGCGGGCGAAGAGTTTGGCGTTGAGGCTGATGTTGTCGCTATGTTGCGAGAGCATCGGATAGGCCTTTTCGGCGATGGCTTCCAT
>JAKSMF010000043.1 GCA_024400775.1 Bacteroidales bacterium
GGCGCGCAACTCCTGCAGGTAGTCGGTCACCGTGCGGGCGGTCAGGACGTCCAGTCCATTCGTCGGCTCATCGAAAATGATGATGTCGGGATCGTGGACGAGCGACACCACGAGCGAAGTCTTCTGCTTCATGCCGGTCGAAAGGTTGGCGACCTTCACATTAGCGAACTTCTGTATGCCGAAGCGCTCGAAAAGTTCCGCTTTGCGGTTCCGCGACACTTCGGGCGCAATATCGTAAAGTCCTGAGAAAAAGTCGAATAGATAATCCGGGGTAAAGAAATCCTCCAGTTTCAGTTCGGAGGTGAGGAAGCCGATTTTGGCACGCACCTTTTCGGGCGACTGCAGCACGGAAAGTCCGTCAACGAAAGCATCGCCGCTGTCGGGCGCGATGAGCGTAGCCAGCATGCGAAGCGTGGTGGTTTTGCCGGCTCCGTTCGGTCCGAGCAGTCCGAAAATCTCGCCACGGTTGGCGGTAAAAGACAAATTATTCACCGCCACAATCTCCTTGCGGACGGTGCCTTCCGTTTTCTGTTGTTTGCGCGTAAGCCGGAAAGTCTTCGTAACTCCCTCTACACGAATAAGTTGTTCTTGTTCCATACATTATTTTTTTTACAAAAAAGGTAACGCAAAGAATGCACTTTTATTGCAATAGCCATCACAAAACGGCGTGTGTAACGGCACGTAAGACGGTGGGCGGCGCGAGCGGAGACGGTTTTTTTGTATTTTTGCAACATTAAAAAGCCGCACGCAAATGTTCCGCATTGAACGAAAAGACCGCACCGCCTCCACCAACCAAGACATGGAAAACCTAATTCGCCAAGCCATGGCGAATGGGAAAGATATTACTGAATATCAAACGATTATAGCGGATTTTCAAGACAGCGGCCGCGGACAAAAGGGCAACTTCTGGCACAGTGCCGCCGGACAGAACCTGCTGGCATCCATCTATTTTCATCCGCCGGTAAGTGCCGCCCGTCAGTTCGTTTTCAACGAATACTTCGCGTTGGCGGTCCGACAGGTGCTGGCAGACATCATCGGCGAGGTGAAAATCAAGTGGCCCAACGACATCTACGTGGGCGACAAGAAGATAGCGGGCATCCTCATCGAGCACGCCATCGTAGGTGATGCCATCCGATACACGATTGCCGGCCTCGGCCTGAACCTCAACGAAACCGACTTCCCCGCCGACCTGCCGAATCCCGTTTCGTTATCGCAAATCACTGGTGAACAATACGATATATTAGAATTTACCGATAAAATACTAACTTCCTGCCAACGGTTTTCGTCGTTATTAAAACCCGAAAACCGCGCCGCGCTGGAGACCGAATTCCTTTCGCATCTTTACCGTATCAACGAATGGGCGTCGTTCGAAATCGGCGGGCAGTGTGTGGAGGCACGCATCACGGGCGTTGACGCCTGCGGGCGACTGCTGTTGGAGGGCCGCGCCGGCGAACAGTGGTGCTGCGGAATGAAGGAAGTCAGATTCCGGTAAGAGTGTGTTAGGGCATACGAACGGAGGATTGAGGGACGGAAGACGGAGAGGCTAAAAAAACAGACAAAACAGAGCCGCATGGTGAGAAAAATCCAATGCGGAATGTTTACGCATCCAAATGCTTAAATAAAAGACACGGAAGATTTTTCGAATATGATTCGTTTCGTAGAAAACAGACATAAAAAGATAAACTATCGGTTAGCATGATTTCAGAATGTATTGAGATTCCAAATTCAACATTCAGTGAAGATAAAGATGTCTGTCAATGGGGATGATGAGCGAAAAAAAAGATGAGAAAAGCCATGATTATTTTGTGCAAATAGGCTGCACAAGTCTGATGTATTTTTGCATAACAAAATAGAGATGACGAAAGCGTTTCCATCTACAACTACAAGACACCAGCGTATGCGCAACGGATTTCGCGACTGACGCATGGGGAATAAAAGAAATCCACAAAACCGATGCCTTATGATGATACTCAACATCAATTTTTATGGTGGCTGTGGGGAAGGATTCTCCTGTGACGAGTGTGACAACTATGGTTGTCCGGCACACCCCAGCAACTAACCTAACACGTACGTGCTGAATATTTTCAGCATAACAGAAGGTCATACTGAGAAATTTTTGATATGACCTTCTATTAAAACAGGACTTTTGCCTAGTATGAATTGTTTCAAATGCCCGAGAATCATATCTATTCCTTAAATATTAATATTGGAAAATCGGACAAAAATTCTGCGCCATTTTAATACAAGAAAAAAGTTAACAAAAAAACTGACTGTGCAGATAGATTGCACAAATAAAATGTATCTTTGCAGCGTCAAAAAAATAATTGGCAATCGGTTCTTTGAAATATTCGTTATAGATTTTGGAATTGTCGTATGCATATTCGCACGATTCAATGCTAAATGTCATTGCAGTAACTTGCGATATTTTGTTTTAAGTTATTAATTTACATTTTATTTTTTTATAAATTAATAATAATTGAGTTTTTAGCTGCGCTAATTGAGACTTAACGAGCCCAATATCTAAAGAAATGACAAAACGAATACTTCAAAAAGCATCATATTGGCCTATAAAATCAACTAACCATGTCAACTAACAAAAACGCAGTTCTTCGTTACCAAGCCCTTGACAAATGCTTCAGCAATGTCCGCAAACGCTACGACATCCAGGCTTTGATTAATGCCTGCAATGACGCGCTCGCCGAGTATGATACAAACACCTTCGGCGTGCAACGGCGCCAAGTTTACAACGACATCAACTTTATGGAGGACCCGTTAGGCTATAACGCTCCCATCGAACGAATTAAAGATGGCAGAAAGGTATATTTCCGGTATTCCGATCCTGACTTTTCAATCAACAAACAGCCACTCAATGCAACAGAAGCACAAAATTTGGCCGATACCATTGCGATGCTCTGTCGCTTTAAGGGTATGCCGAATTTCGAATGGATGGACGAAGTGATTGGTAAATTGGAGACATCTTTTCAACTTAACCACAGCTGTGCTTCTGTCGTCGGATTCGACCAAAACATTGACTTAAAAGGCCTTAAATGGTTCTCACCTCTGTTTACTGCCATCGTCTCAAAGCGCACGATCAAAAATCAAATATCAACCTTTTAACCGAAACGCACACGAAAACATTGTCTCGCCCTACTATCTGAAACAGTACAACAATCGCTGGTTTTTGTTCGGATGCGATGTAGGGTTCGACAAACTCACCAATTACGCCCTCGACCGAATTGTGTCGGTGAAAGAAACGAAAAACACCTATGTTGAAAATACCGACATCGATTTTGACGAATTCTTTGAGGATATTGTCGGCGTTACTCACCCACTGGATGGCGTTGAGCAAAAAATCCGACTGAAAGTGGCCGATGACTTTGTCGGTTACTTCCTCACCAAACCCATACACGGCTCTCTGAAAAAGCGTGCCGACAATGTTTTCGAACTCAAATTGATCCCCAATTATGAATTTGAAGCATACATCTTCAGTCATTCCGACAAAATCAAGGTTCTGGAACCGGAAGCGCTGAGAAACAAGATTATAGAAAGAATAGAAAACGCAAGAGAATTGCAGAAATAGAAAAAATAGAACTATGCGCAACTATAACTATAACTATAACTATAACTATATCGACCAAAAATTAGGATTTAAGAATTTCAGAAAGTTCACCGACTGTCCTCCAATTGGACTGGATGGCGTAACCTTTCTGGTGGGCAAGAACAACTCTGGCAAATCGACATACATCAAGGGATTGCTCTTGATAAAAGACAACTATAAAAACATATTTGTCGAAAGTAAGGACTGCCGGCATCCGGTATTCGATTTCAGTTGCGAAGATGCTATGGTTGGTACCTACGACCGTGCACTAAACAAAAATGCGACCGAAAACGAAATCATCTTTTCCTTCGGGGGCATTGAAATCGGTGTCTCGGGACAAGTGGGCGCCAACTCAAAAACCGCTCCTATTTCTTTTCTTAAAATTACCGAAGGAAACAATGTCTGGCTTTTTGACTACAAGAACCAACGGACTTCAATCACTGTGGACTTAGCCCTAAAAAAACAGATTGCAGACAGGCAATTACAAGACGAGAAAAACCGCGTCCTCAAAGCCCAGGAAAACATACTCGAATGGGAAAAACAAATCGCCGAACTTCAGGAAAAACTTTCAGAAACTGATGCCGACGAAACCATTAGTGTGCGAGAAGAAGAAGCATTTGGCGAACTCGTGTACAATTACTGCTTCCCTAACGACTTGGCAGAAGGCGTTTTATACGAACACAACCAAAACTTATACATTAAAACGAATGCGAGTGATTCCTATAGACGAAAGATTGAACAATTAGCATCCCTGATTGAACAAGCAACCAAGCTCATTAATGGGATTGATAAAAAAGAACAAGAATACTTGTTCCAAGTCACCAAAATCAATGATTTCATTCAGAAATTTGGGACATCCACACCCACATTCTCCATTCCATTTCAGAAAGAAACTCAAAAAGGCGGGAATATAATGGAAATCCTTGCAGATTTTTCAGATTACACACTTTTTGACCCAGTATCTGTGGAATGCATAAAGACATTTAGAATTGGAAAGGAATTCAATGCCGCAGGGATACACATAAGCCGCAATGTATTTGGGGGAACCAGTATGGAGCATGATCAAGAGGCATTCTCAAATATAATATACTTATCCGCACATAATATCTCCCACAAGACTATTTACAATGCCAATGACTCTTCTGATTGTGTGGCTCAGGCCATTCACAAATTCAGCACGAGGAACCCCGACAAAGATCCTTACTACAACTACCAAGTTCGCATCGAATACGTTGAATCATTCCTTCATTTTTGGATGCGGGAATTTGAAATCGGAACGGATTTTAAGATAAATAATCTTGGGAATAATGCATACCAATGTATGGTCCAAACGCGACACGGGGAATGGGTACATTTGGCCGATAAAGGACGCGGGGCTATTCAATTAATGACATTGCTATTCCAAATCGCAACCATATTTACTTATCACGGAGTCAAACCTTACAAACGTTATGCAACTGCAGACGAACTGGGGTTCCTCAATGATGGCACAACCTTAATCATTGAGGAACCGGAGCAGAATCTGCATCCGGCATTGCAAAGCAGACTCGCCGACTTCTTCTGCGCGCTATACGTTCAACACGGATATCAATGTTTGATTGAGACTCACTCCGAATACATCATCCGCAGAGCACAAGTATTGGTTAACACACACAAATTTGTCCAGAGCAAACTTTACAATGGAGAAGCAACTTATGGTGAATTTTCAAAAAATCCATTCCGAGTTTACTATTTTCCGCAAGATGAATGGAGCAATAGAAAAGAAGGTGTCTTCGACGAAGAAAATTTACCTTATGAAATGGTCTTTCGTCCCGATGGGAAATTCTCAAACGAATTTGGGAGTGGTTTTTTGGACGAAGCAACAAATTTAGCTTTTGAAATATTATAATTATGAATATATATTTTGACAAAGCGAATTTGGCATCGTACATTTTATCCCGAGATGATGAGGGATATGACGATTGTATGCAAATGCTCAAAAAAAACTTTGACTTCAAATTCAATTTCAGCAAAGCAGATATTCTACGTTCACAAGAAGACAAAGATAGTGAAAGGGACATAAATGAAGCCATCATAAATTGGATCAAATCTCAATTGGTACAAGGATGCAAAGGGGCTATTGATTTTAATGAAGACAATGGTGATTCTTTTCCACAACGCCCCCTTCCTCAAAAATTCCATGAAGGAATGAGAAAAGAAGAACTTTCCTCCATTTATCTCATCAATGATGAGAAGACCTGCCACATTAAAAGAAACGGACTAATGCTTTTAGCGAGCAAAGGCGAGGAATTAAGCACATTACGACAACTAATGGTCGCCGACAACGACCTTACGACGGTCATCAACCCAAAAGACTTACAAAAATGGGGAGATTTAGATCAATATACCACTCCTTGCAGCGATATCATTATTTTAGACCCCTATATTATCGTTGACTCAAAACTACTACAGGATAACATATATGAACTGACACGGGTCTTATCCAGCAAAGCGTACCAAGCGGCACCCAATATCGTCATTATCACGTCTAAAAGAAACACGATTACCCATAATCCTCAATTAGATATTGGGAACAATTTGCAGCAATATCTTACGACAATTTCTGCAGCCATCAAAAGTAATGTGAAAAAAGCCACCAAAGCAGCCCCAAATGTAACTATTGTTCTTCTTCCCCAAGATATGCACGAACACGACAGAATCATTTTCACCAATTACCGTCTCATTAACAGCGGTGATAGTTTTAATTATTTCAACAATGAAAAAAACATCACTTACGGAAGAATAATCAATGTGGGTAGTTTAGGCAAGAAAGACATTTTCCAAAATTCAATGGAACTCATTGATGATTTACAACAAAAGATTTCAAGAACTCTCAAGCTGGATTCTGCTCTAATCTTTGGAGACAAGATTTGTAATTACTTTAATTTCAAATAAAATCAAAGGTTTCATTTCTCCTCCATACGCTGACCATCGTCATCACCGCAAGCGAAAAAACTCTCTCGCCGCTACACCACACCTAATTCTTCTTGATAGAGCAGGGCTGGTCGTATGTGCCGGCAAAACCTTTTTTGAACTTAGCCGCCTTGATACGCGCAATCGCTTGTTTCACAACATATTCCGGAGCGTTACAATTACTAGAACGCGTTACTGTGGTCACATTCCCGTCATTATCGACGGTGACTTTCAGGGTGAACACGAAATCGTGGTCGGCTTTGATGCCGTACCAGTTGGGAGCTACCGACCAGCCCGGTTTTCCCGAACCGCTACCGGTGCCACCGCCCGTGCCACCACCATAGCCTGCCGCATTGCCGTAGCCCAAGCCATCACCATGACCGCCTGCGCCACCATGTCCGGAAGTGGTACCGCCCGCCGTGGAGGCCTGCTGCCCGCTGCCGACCTTGTCGCTGCCGAACATCGCCGAGCTATTCGGTTTCGGCTGCTCCGGAACGTTGGCCTTCGGTCCGGTCGGACTGGTAGCCGTATTGGAAGAGGGCGTATTGCTTTTTTGCGATGTTTGTGAAGGCGTTTCCCGCACCTCCGGCGCCGGCGTCGGATTGTTGGGATTGTAGTTTCCGCCGTCCATGAGGTTGCCGCCGCCATTATCCGCCAACTCAATTTCCTGTACCTCAACCATCACTTCGTTTTCCGGTGGCGGCGGAGGTGTCTGGTAGGTAAATCCGCACAACAACAGAAAAACGAACAGCAAGGCACAAGCCAGCAAAGTGCCAGCCGCCGAGATGTACATGTTTTTATCTTCCTTCGCCATGATGCTGGGTTTTAATTAGATGGGTAAACGGTGGCCATCGCCATCTTATACATTTCCTTGTTGCCGGCCTGACGTTCCTTGTTCAACGAAGCCACAACGCCCATCATATCAACCATGCACTGCACCGGCACGTCGCGGTCGGCACGCAAGATAACCACGTTCTGTTCCGACTGGCCTTCATCCACCCCCACACGCAACTGCGCTGCCAGCGTATCCAACGACCGGGTGCCCACCACCCTGTCCGCTTGCGGCTGCACAGAGAAATAGCGCAACGAATCCACATAGACTTCCACATTGCGAGGCACATTCTGCTGCCCCGCCTCACTCGACGGCAGGTCAACGCGAATCATATTCGGTGACACCAACGTGGAGGTGATGACGAAGAAAATCAGCAACAGGAACACCAAGTCGGACATAGACGACATGTTGGGTTCGATTTTCTTACTATGACGTGATTTGATAGCCATAACTTTATGATATTAAAATGACTATTTTCCAGGTTCGTTAAGCATATCCATAAATTCGGTGCTATGGCCCTCCAGCTGATGAATGAGCTCGGAAACCTTATCCACCAAAATATTATAGAAAACGTAGGCGATGATACCCACAATCAGACCGCCGACGGTGGTAATCATAGCGGTGTAAATGCCGTCGGAAAGGTCGGCGATGTTGACATTGTTGGGGTTGGCGGCCATTTCGCTGAAGGCGGAAATCATACCGGTAACCGTACCCAAGAAGCCGATCATCGGGGCGATACCAGAGATGGTGGCCACGGAGGAGAGGCGTTTTTCAAGGCGCTGCACCTCCAGCTGACCGGTATTTTCGATTGCGGCGGAAATATCGTTCAACGGTTTGCCGATACGGGAGATGCCCTTTTCAATCATACAGGCCAGCGGGGAATTATTGCCTCTGCACAACGCGAGGGCGGAATCAAAGCGACCTTCGTGAATGAAATCCTTGATGTGGTTCATAAAGTTCGGATCAATCTTGGCAGCGTCGTTCAACGTCAGCCAGCGTTCAATGAAAACATAGATTACCCACAACAGCATCAGCATCAAGGGAATCATAATCCAAAGACTTGACGGATCGAACACTAACTTAAAAAAACTCACCTTTTCTTCCGTAGCAACGGCATCTAACAAAAACGGGATATTCATAACAATAAACTTTATGCTTAAAATTGTTGCAAAAGTACAACCGATTACGCAGTTACATCTTTAAAAAGCCATTTTTTTTCAAACATCATTTTGTTGAAATTCTTTTTTTGTAACGAAGAAATACAGTTGCAAATTGCATACCTTTGCAAGATATTTTGAATAGAAGGCCAAAAAGTCATTTTTATGTACGTAACAACGAAAAACCAGACTGCGAAAGGCGGTCAAAAAAGCGGAAAATCAAAATCATCCGGGAAGCACAGCGGCTCAAAATCGTCGTCTAAACCAACGATTACGCGCGAACAGCGGCTCAGGATTTACGGCATTTTGCTGCTGCTATTTTCAATCCTCAGCTTCTTTTCCATCCTTTCGTACCTGTTCACGCACGTGGCAGACCAGGCCTATTTGCAGCCGGAAAGTGAAACCGAAGCGGGCAACTGGTGTGGTGGCTTCGGCGCATACCTCAGCCACTTCTGCTGCGACTTCTTCTTCGGCATTTTCTCGCTCGGTATTTCGTTCCTGACCTTCCTCTATGGCGTTTATCTCACTTTCGACAAACAGCTGATGTCGCTGAAACGAACCACCGTAACCACCTTATTCTCAATGGTGTGGTTCTCGATGGCCGCCGCAATCTTTACCGTCTCATCCGAAACGGGTGCCGAAGCCGCCAACATGTTTCCGGCCGGCGCCTTCGGTAATTTCGCCACAGGATTCCTCGTTCAACACGTCAAACTTGTACCCACCATTTTTATTCTGCTCGCCTTCCTGCTTGTCATCCTCATACTCTGCTACAATATCTCCACGAAAGACATGCTCGCCGCCGCTTCTAAAATCACTCCGAAATTCAAAAAAGACGGGCACAAGTCTGCCTACCGCCATAGCGATGAGGACGACGACGATGATGACGATGATAACGACGACGAATCTAACGAAAAGGGTGTTTTTGGCAAAAGGAGAAAGAAAACTCGCGAGACGGAAGACCTGCCCGACGAATACATTGCCAACCTGGGTGAATTTAGCAAAGAATACAGCAACAACACCATCGATTTAGGCGGTGAAGGTGCTGCCGTCCACAAGAAAGCCGCTCAGCCACAGAACGATGTGCCTTTCGACATTCTCTCTTCCGCCCAAGCCACGGAAGAACCGAACGAACCGACAGGGCCCACTTACGAAGACCTTGAGGACGACGTGACACCGACGGAGAACGCGGAAGCCTCGGTCGCGCCAGAAAACCTCTCCGACTCCACCGAAATCGTACCGCTCGAACCGTACGACCCACGCCTCGACCTATCATTCTACAAATTCCCGACCACCGCGCTGCTCGAAGACTATAAGGCAACCATCATCGACGAAGGCGAAAAAATGCGTGAGCTGCGCGAAAAGAAAGAACGTATCGAACAGACTCTCAAGAGTTTCGGTATCGCCATCAAGAAAATCTACGCCACCATCGGGCCCACCGTCACCTTGTACGAAATCGTTCCGATGGAGGGCATCCGTATCAGCAAGATCAAAAACCTGGAAGACGACATCGCCTTGAGCCTGGCTGCTTTGGGCATCCGTATTATCGCACCGATTCCGGGCAAGGGCACCATCGGTATCGAAGTGCCGAACGCCAACCCGCAAATCGTTCCGATGAAGGCCATTTTGGATTCCGACAAATTCCAAAACAACAAGTACGAACTACCTATCGGTTTGGGCAAGACCATCAGCGACGAGCCCTTCGTGGCCGACCTGGCCAAGATGCCGCACCTGCTGATGGCTGGCGCCACCGGTCAGGGAAAATCCGTCGGCTTGAACGCTATCATTTCATCCTTGCTTTACAAAAAACACCCGTCAGAACTCAAATTCGTGCTGATTGACCCGAAGAAGGTGGAATTTACGCTGTACAAAATCATTGAACAACACTATCGCGCCATGATTCCGGGGGCCGACAACCCGATTATCACCGATACGAAGAAGGTTATCTACACCCTCAATTCCCTCTGCGCGGAAATGGATGCCCGTTACGACCTTTTGCAGTTGGCGCAAGTACGTAACATCAAAGAGTACAACGCCAAATTCTGTCAGCGCAAGCTCTCCCCCACCAACGGTCACCGCTATCTGCCATACATCGTGCTGATTATCGACGAGTTCGGAGACCTCATCATGACTGCGGGGCGCGAAGTGGAAACGCCGATTGCTCGTTTGGCGCAGCTCGCCCGTGCTATCGGTATTCACTTGGTCATCGCAACCCAGCGTCCGTCCGTCAACATTATCACCGGTATCATCAAGGCGAACTTCCCATCGCGTATCGCGTTCCGTGTCACCTCCATCGTCGATTCCCGCACCATTCTCGACGGCAGCGGTGCCAACCAGCTGATTGGCAAGGGCGATATGTTGCTTTCCACCGGCAGCGACCTGGTGCGTTTGCAGTGTGCCTTCATCGACACCCCCGAAGTGGAAGCGCTCACCCGCTTCATCGCCGACCAACAGGGTTATCCTGAACCGTTCCTGCTTCCGGAATATTCGGAAGACGACAAGGGCAAAGGCGATGATGACGAACCGGTCGATCCCAACATGATCGACTCCTGCTTTATGGATGCCGCCACGCTCATCGTAGAAACGCAGATGGGCTCTACTTCCCTACTGCAACGTAAGATGAAACTCGGCTACGCACGCGCCGGACGCATCATGGATCAACTGGAAGAGTTCAAAATCGTCGGCCCGAGCCAGGGCAGCAAGGTGCGCGAAGTGAAAGTGAAAACCGCCGAAGAACTGCGCGTGATCTTCCAAAATATGGGACTGATTTAAGTTGGGAGTTAGGAGTTAAGAAACTAAGAAGTGAAGGAGATAAGTAGTAAGTAGGAAGTAGGAAGGATAAAGGATGAAGTTCTAATTTTCAACTTTCAATTTTCAATTTAAAATGTTTCTCACTGTACCACAGATTCGTGAAAACGAAAAGACAACCATGACGGACGAGCCCATCAGTTCGTTGGACTTGATGGAGCGTGCGGGAACCGTTTTTTTTGAAAATCTAAAAAAAGAGAATTTTCTTACACTCATCAATAACATATATGTATTCTGCGGGCCGGGCAACAACGGCGGCGACGGATTAGTCGTTGCGCGGCTGCTGGCACAAAGCGGCTACCGCGTACACGTGGTTGAATGTATCTTCGGGAAAAGAACTACAGAAGAATTTCGCACCAACTTGGAAAGATTCCAACAGGTGATGAATATATTCCCGAAAAATACAGAACTTTCTGATTTCGATATATTTGCAACGCATTTTCACAATTTCAAAAATGCGCTTTGCATTGACGCGCTTTTCGGCATCGGTCTTACACGGCCGTTAGAGGGCGACTTTTTAAGGGTGGTGAATTTCATTAACCAGAATCTGAATCTTGTGGTTTCGGTGGATGTCCCCAGCGGCATGTACGCCGATAACGCACTGACAGACAGCACAATTTGCATACGAGCGAATTTCACCTACACCTTCCAGTTCATGAAATGGGAGTTTGCGCTTCCGATGAATTATGACAAAGTAGGACGGGTGAAAGTGCTGGATATCGGTCTGCGGATGCCTGTTGAATTATCCAATCGGGGGCTGCCCGATGAGATGCGAACGCGCATCATCACAGCAGAAGCGGCGCGGGCCTTCTTGCCTCGCGCCGAACGCACTTCCCACAAGGGTACTTTCGGACATGCGCTACTAATTGCAGGCTCGAAGAAGATGCCCGGAGCGGCGGTAATGAGTGCGAAAGCGGCATTGCGCGGCGGATGCGGCAAACTCACGGTTCACACCACGCCCAATGTGGCGGCAGCATTGCCCATCGCGCTGCCCGAAGCCATCATCGATGCCGACGCTTGCGAAGAGTGTGTGTCTCTCTGCCATTGGGAAGACATCGACGGGCTGAACGCCATCGCCATCGGTCCCGGCATCGGACAAGCGGCTAAGACGAAGGCGTTGCTGAAGGCGCTGCTTTCGGAAGTGCGCCATCCCTGCATTTTTGATGCAGACGCACTCAACTTGCTCGCCGCCGACAGAACGCTCCTCTCCTACCTTCCCGCACGCTCCATCCTCACACCGCACATCAAAGAGTTCGACCGCCTCGCCGGGGCAAGTACAAGCATGGCGGAGCGTGTACAGAAGTTGTGCGACTTCGCAAGCAAATACAACGTCATCGTCATCTTGAAAGGGCATAACAGCGTGGTGGCTGTTCCGTGTGACGAGCGCAGATGCGAACTTTGGCTCAACACGACGGGCAATGCGGGCATGGCCACAGCTGGCAGCGGCGACGTGCTCACCGGGCTGCTATTAGGACTTTTAGCACGAACGAAAACGCCGGAAATCGCTGCCATCCTCGGCACATACATCCACGGGCTTGCCGGCGACCTGGCACTGGATTGGGAATCCGAAGAGAGCCTGATTGCCAGCGACATAAGCGACAACCTGGGAAAGGCATTTACCACAATTAGGGATGCCAAACTTTAATCAGGTCGGCAGCTGCCTCACTTCTCACGAACCTCGTATTTCGTAATCTGGATTTTGCGTTCCACTGAAGCAGAAATGCTATAGACGGAGTTGCGCTGGTCGTTGGGATTGTCGCTGACCTCCTTTTTCGCCATCGACGAACCTTCAGGCTCGCTGATGATGGTCAAACGCGAGGCGCTGCTGCCAGAGAGATAAGGCAGGAAAACGCCGTTACGGTATTCCTGCAAATAATTGACGAAGGATGCGATACGGCGAGATGAAAGTGCAAGGTTGTAATCTGCTTTGTGTAAAGGACTTGCGAAACCGCATACCGTAATGGTGACACTGCGGCCAGCCTGCAGGTCGGACAACAACAGCTGCGAAAATTCTTCCAATTTTCGGAAACCGTTTTCGACAGAATCAGCAAAAAAACGTTCAATTTTCTGACGGGCCTGTTCCGCCGCCTCCCCTTTCAATCCACGAGAATACTCGGTTTTGTAAGTCTCCTTCAGTGCCAGATAGTCGGCCAACGTGTTGCGGTAATTTTTCTTCGTGGTGGTTGCCGTCGTGCGCGGGTCCGGCTCGTCGTTGTGGAAATAGAGCGTAATCGGCAGCAACATCGTCACCTTTTCATAGGTCGTACTTGAATCCACAGGACTTTTATCATTCTCATTTTCAGCATTTTCCTCATAAAGCCAATGATAGCTGTAGAGGTCGGTGCAGCAGGTGTCGGCATCATCTTCCGGATTTTTCGGACGGTTGGAGGCAAAAAATCCGTCCTCATTATCTCGGTTAACCGTGAAATAGATGTCGTTGGCCTCGGAGTTGATGGGCACGCCGATGTTGGCAGGCGTACTCCATTTGGAAAGTGCGCCCTCCGTATAAAAGACATCGTAACCACCTATGGTCAAGTGCGTTCCGTCGGAACTAAAATAGAGGCGGCCGTTTTTCTTATCGTAAAACGGCGTAATTTCATTGTCGGTGGTATTGACGATGCTGCCGGCGTTAACCGGATCTTCAAAATGGTTATTTTTATAAATAGTGTACCAAATGTCGTAATCGCCAAAGCCATGAGGCCGGTTGGAGACGAAATACATCACGCTATAATCCTCATAATCAACCCAATTGGGCTGCGTAGTGGTGGTTCCCGGCAAGTTGATACGGCGGTTGAGCTGCTGCGGTTTGCTCCAACGCCCGCCTTTCAGGTCACTGCGCCACAGCGAGCACTGCAGCTGTTTTCCCGACTCGCGCAGACAGCGAGTAAAAACCATCATATCAAGTGGGTCGTTAAAAGTGAAATTACAATTAAAGAACTTATTGTCATTCACCAAATTAGAGATTGATTGAGGATGCGAATAGCCGCCGACGGTCAGGTAGCTGCGATAGATGCTGGTGGTCCAAAACTGTTCGAAGATTTCGCTGTAGTCATCTTCGCTTTCGGGGCGCAGGGAAGAGAAAAAGAAGGTGGAATCGGGCAGCATCACCCCGTTGTATTCGGAGAAAGAAGTGTTGATTTCGTCGGGTAAAGCGCTGATTTCCACGGGCAAGGTATCGTGGCGGATAAAGTCGGCCTGACGCTTGCGTTCAGCACCATCCATCGGCTGCTGCGCGAAAATCGGTGACACGCACAAGAATAAAAGCCATAAAAACCAGCGAGATTTCATCCGTCGAAATTGGGGTGCAAAGATACGATTTTTAAACTGAAAGCGGAAAGCAAAAAGTTGAAAATCCGACCGAGCGGCAGAAATCGAAGGTAAAAACGCCTTTATCCTTACCTTTTACGCAATCTCACAGCAATATTATGCCAAACGCCAAAGCAACATCCCGACAAAATTTCCGTTTCAAAATTTAACGGGACACTTATAAATCCTACGTATAAAAAAAAGTTGTACTTTTGCAGTTCCAAAAAACGTAATATTATGAGCAAAAAATTATTAATCATCGCGTGCGCTATCCTGATGGGATGTTGTGCCACGACTAAAGCACAAAAAGAAATGACAAAAGAACAGCAAGCCAGTTATGCACTGGGGGCCAACAACGGCGAACAATTCAAAAACTTAGGTCTCACCATCGACATTGAGATGTTCAGCAAGGGTGTCAAAGAGGCCATGGCTGGCCAGAACCAGCTCACTCCGGAACAGATGCAGGAAGCATTTGGTTTCTTGGATGAAATGGTGAAAGAAGCCCAGAACAAAGTTTTGAAAGAAGAAAAAGCCGCCGGTGCAGAATTTCTGGCTAAAAACAAAAAAGAAGCAGGCGTTGTGGAAACCGCTTCCGGCCTTCAGTACAAGGTAGTTAAAGAAGGTACCGGCAAAAAGCCCGGCCCCACCGACCAAGTAAAAGTTCACTATCACGGCACTTTGTTGGATGGTACCGTTTTCGATTCTTCCGTTGAACGCGGCGAACCCATCACCTTCCCGTTAAACGGCGTTATCAAAGGCTGGACCGAAGGTTTGCAGCTGATGAGCGAAGGTTCCAAGTACATCCTCTACATCCCCTCCGACCTCGCTTACGGCGATCGCGGTGCACAGACCATCAAACCCGGCGCCACCCTCATTTTCGAAGTCGAACTTATCGAAGTCAACCCGAAATAATCCATGAGAAAATTTATCGTATTGCTTTGTCTCACAGTTGTTTTCTGTGCATGCAGACATAAAGAGGAGAAGAGCAGCGACATTTTTTTCAAAGGAAAAGATTCATACCAACGCGAAGTGGTGCTCAACAGCGAACCGCTTCGCGTTGTTTCATTTTCGCAGGCCGTCACCGAAGGCATCTACCTGCTTCACGCCGAAGACAAACTGGTGGGGATTTCCACTTTTTGCGATTATCCCCCTGAGACAAAGAATATTGCCAAAGTCGGCGACCTGCTGAACATCAACGTGGAAAGCGTGTTGGCGCAACATCCCGACCTCATCATTGTGGGCTCCATCGTGAGCAAGGCAACGGTGGAAAAGTTTGAAAAAGCGCACGTGCCGGTTTTTTGCCTCAAGGAAGAAAAACGGCTCTCCGACCTTCCGGAACTGATTCGCACCTTAGGAAAGTTGGTAAACCGCGTTCCCGCAGCCGACAGTCTGGCACGCAGTTTCGAACAACAAATAAGCGCATACCGACAAGCGATTTCCGTTAACGAAAAGTCTGTATATTACGTAGTTGGCTACGGAGCGAGCGGAGACTTCACCGCGGCCGGCAACACCTTCATTCACGACATCATCACCCTCGCGGGCGGCCGCAACATCGGCAAAGACCTCGACACGTGGAGCGTCAGCCGCGAATTTCTTTTTCAACAAAATCCCGAATATATCTTCATTAGAGAAGAAGATAAAGAAACCTTCTGTAAAACAGAGCCTTACTCTCGACTGGACGCCGTCAAGACCGGACACGTCACCGTCATTCGTTCGGGTTGGATCGA
>JAKSMF010000044.1 GCA_024400775.1 Bacteroidales bacterium
TTATCATTGTGTTTTTCCTTTATGGAATTAGTCGTTGGAACGATGTTCCGCAACATTTCCGCCTTTATGGGAAAAATTACACCAAAGTAATGGTCATGCTGGCGATGGTTTTTCTCGTGTGGGTACCTCAATTCATCTACTGGAAGTTCATCACAGGACATTTTATGTTCTATTCCTATCGTGATGAAGGATTTTTCTGGAATGATCCAAAAATCTATGAGGTGTTGTTTGGTTTTCGCAAAGGCTTGTTCATCTACTCCCCCGTCCTGATCTTTGCTGTAGTCGGTATGATTTGGGTGTGGAAGAAGCATCGCGAATTTTTCTGGGCAACAATTGTATTTTGCATATTCAATGTTTATGTAATTGCAAGCTGGTGGTGTTGGTGGTATGGCGGCAGCTTCGGAATGCGTTCGTTAGTAGATAGTTTCCCGATTTTGGTTCTTCCCTTAGCCGCATTTCTGACCTGGGTTGCGGAATGCAGCCGTCGGTGGCGCATATCACTGATGGTAGTCGTTACGCTATTCGCCGCACAATCGGGATTCCATATCATCCAATATTTTCATGGAGCAATTCATTATGAAGCCATGTCGAAAAAGGCCTACAAAGATTCGTTTTGGCGGGTAAAGCCATCGTCCACATATTGGAATAAATTGGATTGGCCTGATTATGAGGCAGCACAAAAAGGAGAAAAGAGATGAAAACAGCGGTCGTAATTCCATGCTACAAAGTAGAATCACATATTAACAATGTAGTGGTCTCGCTGCCTGACGAAGTTGACGTGATTATATTGGTGAATGATGCCTCACCTGACGGCACTCGTCAAATAATCGAAGAAATCGCAGCCGAGAACAAGAAAGTTGTCGTACTAAATCATTCTGAAAATCAAGGTGTTGGTGGTGCCATGGCTACTGGATTTCAGGAAGCGATTCGCTTATCGTGCGATGCCATCATCAAGTTGGATGGTGACGGACAGATGGATTCGCGGTACATACCGCCAATGATTCGCATATTAGAGAGTGGTGAGGCGGACTTTGTGAAAGGGAATCGTTTTTTCGACCGGAACCATCTTCGCCAGATGCCGGCAGCACGGCGTATCGGGAATCTCGGGATGGGCTTCCTCATCAAGGGAGCTTCTGGCTATTGGTCCATTTCAGATCCGACGAATGGGTATTTCGCCATTCGCACATCAACGTTGCAACGTGCAGACCTAAACCGACTGTCGGAGCGCTTCTTTTTTGAAAGTTCCTTGCTCATAGAACTTTATTACGCGGGAGCTCGCATTCGCGAAATCCCCATGCCCGCCATTTACGCCAACGAAAAATCCAATTTGTCAATCACGAAAACGCTCTTGACATTCCCACCCAAATTGATTACCGCCACCGTACGCAGATTGTGGCTCCGATATTTCGTGTATGACTTCAATATCAATTCTTTATATCTGCTTACGGGAACACCGCTATTTTTATTCGGCTTGATATATGGAATTGTAAAATGGATACATTACGCCTCGCTGGGCATCGCCGCGCCCACTGGAACAATTATGTTAGCCGTATTACCCGTGGTTTTAGGACTGCAAATCCTATTGGCGTCCATCCAATACGACATGACCTCCAAAAATCCATTCGAGTTGTAAACATACGACATCAATAACTCATTTATTATCAATTATTTGAAAATATTTCCATGGATAAACTCCACCTTCGTCCCGCGACCATAGATGATGTTCCTTTCATCGCTCGCGCCATTCTTGAGGCCGTCGGCTTTGAAAATCCGTCCTCCGAAATCATCGAACGGCAGCAGTCGTTATGTCGCCGCACCGATGTGCTCTACAGTTGGCGCAACACCACTATTGCACAATACGACGGGAAAATCGCAGGAAGCCTTACGTCTTACGACGGCCGACATTACCGGAAGATGCGTGCCGTGACTTTTCCACTCATCCACGAAATGTGCGGTGCTGACTTTTCGGACATGGATGATGAGACCGGCGCCGGCGAGTTCTATCTGGATTCACTGTACGTACAACCCGAATTTCGCAAGCAAGGTATCGCGACAGCGCTCATCCGCGATGGCATTGATAAAGCGAAGCATCTTCGTATTCAGAAAGTTACATTGATAGTAAGTCCGACAAAGCCGGCAGCAGCGAATCTGTATCAAGCCATCGGATTTCATGAGACAAGACAGCAGATTGCATTTCACGAACAATACATCAAAATGACATTGGCTCTCGCCTACCCGCCATTGCTGGAAGTATGCGCTGCTTCGGTAAATTCAGCCCTCACGGCGGAAAAAGCGGGTGCTCCGCGTATCGAACTATGCCAGCGATTGGATTTAGGCGGCCTGACACCGACCCACGACGACATCAGGTACTGCGCCCGCAAGTTGAATTTGCGCACTTTCGTCCTAATTCGTCCGCGCGGTGGTGACTTCTGCTATAACGAAGATGAATTTGAATTGATAGTCAATGACATACGATTTTGCAAATCAGAAGGAATATCAGGCGTTGTCGTTGGATTTTTGAATTCAGACCTAACGATAAACGTAGAACAGTGCCGGCGCGCCATCGAAGCTGCCGACGGGCTGGAAGTGACTTTTCATCGTGCCTTTGACCGTTGCGCAAACTGGCCGATGGCCTTGGAACAGATCATTGATTGCGGCTTCAATCGCATACTGACTTCTGGTCAGGAACCGACAGCGATGCAAGGACTTAACACATTGAAAGCCATACAGAAGCAGGCGAAAGGGCGCATTGCCATTTTAGCGGGAAGCGGCGTGAACGCTGGAAATGCGCGGCACATTTTGCGAGAGGTCGGCAACAACGAAGTGCACGGCAGCTGCAAAATCGCGGGTTACGAAAGCGATGAAGCAGAGGTAAGAAAAACGCTGGAAGAGCTGAAAACCTTTTAATTTGAAAGATGAAAATTGAGAATTAGGGTGGAGGCCAGAGATGAAGATGCTGTGGAGCTTGCGTGCTCACAAAATTCCTATTCCTAATTTCTCATTCCTAATTATAAAAAAACGTCTCCGTTATGATTAGCGAAGACGTTTTTATATAAAATGGTATGGATGTCTATTTTTCGGCCAACTGTTTTTTAAGTTCTTCCACCTCTTTTTGGAGTTTCTTAAAATCTTCCATAAAGTCGGGAAGTTGTTTGCAGTAGGCCATTTCGCGCCACTTTTTGCGGGCATCGCAGGCAGGAGCTCCAAAAACCGTGGTACCTTCTTCCGCAATGCTTTTGTCAACGCCGGAAAGTGCGAGGATTGTAGTGCGCTTAGCAATAGTCAAATCCTTGTTAATCACGGATTTGGCCCAAACCACGCATTCATCTTCCATGCGGGTACATCCAGCAATGGCGCTTTGTGCCCCGAAGAGACAGCGTTTTCCGATGTAGGTGTCATGGCCGACCTGCACCAGATTGTCGAACTTGCAGCCATCACCCACGAAAGTGTCACCGGAAACGCCACGATCAATGCAGACGCAGCAGCCGACTTCCACATCGTTGCCGATAACGGTACGACCGCACGAGTCAAACTTGAGCCAGCCGTCGGGACGTTTTTGGAAATAGCAAGCGTCGGCGCCAATCACTGAACCCGATTGGATAATCACGTTATCACCAATAACCGTGTCGGCATAGATACTGACATTGGAATGGATGACGCAATTTCTTCCAATAACGACATTTTCTCCCACAAAGGTGCCCGGCTGAATCACCGTCCCTTCTCCTATCACCGCAGACGGATGAATCATTTCTGTCTGCGGATGGAAAGCGATGTAACGACGCACAACAGTAAGGTAAGCCATCAGCGGGTCATCAACGCGAATCAGAGTTTTCCCTTGCGGGCACTCAAAATCCTTGTTGATGAAGATGACGGTTGCCGCACTGCGAAGCATACGGTCGTAGTACTTTTCATTGTCCACAAACGACAAATCACCCGGTTGCACAGAATGCAGTTCGTTGATGCCGAGCACTACATTGCTGCGGTCACCCACGACTACGGCATTCACATTCAGCATGCCGAGCAATTCATCAATCGTGATGGGCTTCGAAAGCTTCATTATTTCTTAACTCTTTCTGAGTATTTGTTGTCGCGGGTGTCAACCATGATGTGTTCGCCGGTTTCGATGAACAACGGAACGAAGACTTCAGCGCCGGTTTCAACAGTAGCGCGTTTCAAGGTGTTGGTCGCGGTATCGCCCTTAATACCAGGTTCGGTATAAGTAACTTCCAATTCTACGAACGGAGGAAGTTCGCAAGTCAACGGATTGTCGGTCTTAACGTCATAAAGAACTTCAACAGACTGACCTTCTTTGAGCAAACCAGGGTTGTTGATCAGGACTTCCTGAATGCTGATTTGTTCGTAAGTTTCGGTGTGCATGAAGCAATACATATCGTCGCCTTCTTTGTAAAGGAACTGATAAGGACGACGTTCAACGTCAGCCAAATCAATCTTAACACCAGCGGTAAAGGTGTTTTCCAAAGTACGGCCGGTTTTGAGGTTTTTCAGTTTCGTACGCACGAAAGCAGGTCCCTTACCGGGTTTAACGTGCTGAAATTCAACGATAGTCCACAAATCGCCATTGAAATCGATATTCAATCCGTTCTTAAAATCTGCAGTTGTTGCCATAAAATTTTGTTTTATATTATTCTTAAAAATTCGAGTGGCAAAAATACGATATTTTCACCAACCGACAAGGTATATTAACATTTATTAAGAGATGGTAATCGGAATATTTTTTCCGATTACCATTATATGAACAGTTAAAGGTGAGCTTCGATTACTTTGCAGATACTATCGAAGATATCATCCACTGAGCCCATTCCATTGATTTGGTGCAGAACGCCACGTTGCGCGTAGTAATCTTCGAGCGGCTTGGTTTGGGCGAAGTAGTTGGCGATACGTTTTTCAATAATTTCCGGGGTATCGTCGCTACGGCCTTCGAGTTGAGCGCGTTTAAGCATACGGGCAGCGATTTCCTGTTGATCCACGTTCAGGTTAATAACCAGATCCACGGGAAGCTGCTGATTTTGGCCTTTACCTTCCAGCATATCGGCCTGGGCGGTGGTACGCGGCACGCCATCCAAGATGCAACCTTTGATATCAGGCATTTTGGAGAGGGAATCGTGCAGCATGTCGATGGTCAATGAGTCGGGGCAGAGTGCGCCGCGATTGATATACGACTGTGCTTCTACGCCGAGCGGAGTGCCGGCAGCGATATTCTTGCGGAACAAATCTCCCGTAGAGATGTGGGCCAAATTAAACTTTTCAGCCATCTTATGGGCTTGCGTACCTTTTCCGGAGCCGGGCGCGCCCAGCATAACGATGTTGATTTTTCGCATTACAAAAAGTATTAATAATTATTCGTCAACGACTTGATAGATGTCGCGGAGATTACGTCCCAAACCGTTGTAATCCATACCACGTCCCAAAATGAACTTGTTGGGGATGGAAATGCCGACAAAGTCAATCGGCATAGGTTGCTTGTATGAATCCGGCTTGAAAGTCAATGTCGCGATTTTGACATCCTTCACATGAGCTTCTTCCAACATTTTGGTGATGTAGGCGTAGGTAGTACCCGTGTCAATGATATCTTCAATCACCAAAACGCGCTGGCCTTCCAAATTTTCTGACAGGCCAATCATGTTTTTGACTTGTGCCGTAGTCTTCGTTCCTTCGTAAGAACTCAGACGGATGCAAGTCATACGGCAAGGGATATCCAAACGCTTCATTAAGTCAGCGCCAAAAATAACGGAACCGTTAAGGACAAACAGCAAGATAGGAATATCATTTTTGTATTCCTCATTAACCATGGCCGCTACTTTTTCGATTGCGGCATCAATTTCTGTTTCGGAGATGTACTTGACGAATTTTCTATCGCCACAAGTAATAGTGCTCATATCTTGACATTTAATTATGAGCTTGCAAAATTACATTTTTTTAGCAGAAAAACGACTGTTTTCTCAAAAAAAACAAAAAAATCATTTCACAATTGGAGCACAAACTGAAACGAAACCGTCAACATCCGGCAGTGGATTTGTAAAAATCTGATAATCTGTATTTTCAATCAAAATTTGCTGCATATTTTCACGAATTCCCGTTCCGATACACTTCAACAAAGCTTCTTTTTGTGTCCAAATTTTGATGAATTCCATGACAGAATCGGGAGCGGAGTCAATGGCGGTGATTTCCGTTTCGCAACAAACACGTTCAATTACCGCGCGTGCAACCCTACGGCGGCACTCCACGTCGATGCCGACCGGTGCATCGTTCAACGCCACCGCCACTGCATTTCTGCAATGACTGATATTGAAAAAAAGTCCGGGATAGCCGCTCAATTCCGGCTTTCCAAATTCATTATAGACGAATGTGGGAAGTTCTTTCAGACGGCCCGTTTCTCGCAGCAACTCCACCAACAGTTCGTATGCAGCCACTTTTTCGCGCCTGCCCTGAATGGTTTTCATCCGTAGCACATTCTCCTTCCGCTCCAACGGGAACCACGTCAGACATTGCGCGATGACCGTAGCGTCATAATGCTCGAGATGTGTGTTGATTTTAAATTGCACGAGAAAAAAAATTGAGAACCGAGGATTGAAAGTTGAGGGATTTTCAGGAATCTGTGTCAGGCAACTACTAACTTCTAACTATTCCTAATTTCTAATTAATAATTCCCAATTAAACTATATTCCCCAGTATTTTTTTACGATTTTGGATTCGATTTCGTTTTCGACATCATCGGGCAGATTGGGGAACAGGTCGCGACCGATGATGGATTCGAGCGAGTCAACCGACATCGAGCTGGCTTTCAATTCCTGCCATTCGGGAACATTGTTCATTTTGAAACCGATAGCGGCGTAGGAGCCGTCAACTTCGATGAGGAAGGCCTTGAAAAAGGCATCAGGGATAGCGACGTGGTTGGCGCCGATGGTGCCGAAGGCGTTTTCATCGTAAATGGGACCGCATACGATATAGACTTTACCGTATTTTTTTGCGATACGGCGGCCCATTTTTTCTGTTTTTTCCCACGCGCCAGCGTTAAATTCAGAGTTTTGCGGGCACATATTGGTAAGGAGAAAACTTTCCGCCATGGCCTGTTCGCTCCAGCGCATGTCGGCGGCGGGAGCCATGTGTCCCCTATCCCACCCTGAGCGGCGATAGTCGGAGAGTTCGGCCTGTTGCCCATGACACGCCTCATCCTGCGCGAAAGCGTCATTGCGCGGCATATACGCTTCTGCCTCTTCGGCGGTCAACTCGTACGCCACCCAGTTGGGAGTGAGCGTTTTATGGTTGTAGGCGGTGGTATAACCCAAATGTTCAATCACGTCGTCATCGTTCGTCAAAGCCGGGAATTCCACTTTCTGCACAAGTTCAGGCTTAGACTTTTGTTTTACCGTATCAGATAATTTGCCGAATGAGGTGCAGCGTCCGCCCATAAGGACTACCGCAATTGCAGCGAGCAAAAAAATGGACGGAAGGCGATATTTCATCATTTTAAGAAAAGATTTCATAATTAATTATGGTTAAAAAAGCCGAAAAAAGACGCGATTAGTGGGCCAAAACGCCCATTTTAATGATCATCGCAACACCTAAGATGCAAAAGATGATGCCGATGATGCGGTTGATGAGGAACATCATTTTCGGATTGATCATATTCTTAATGCGGCCGGCGAAGTAGCTCTTCATCAAATCGATAAACAGGATAGAGAGCAGAATGCAGGCAAAAAAGAGAATTTGCTGCCAGAGTTCATAAGTAGCGGTAATCGGCAGAATGCCCAGCCAAAGCACCCAGGCGCAGGGGTTGATGAAGTTGAACAGGAAACCTTTGGCCATCGGGCGGAAGATGTTGTTGCGCAGTGAGTGTTCGCGCTTCACGCGCGGCGGAGGGACATTCAGTTTTTCCCTCACGCCTTGAACATACTCACCGACCTGCTGTTGGTGTTCGTCCATCACCTGCATGTGTCCTTCCACCACTTTCATGCGAAGGTCGGCCACCTGCTGGCGCTGTTTGTCGGTAACGGTATCTTTTTTATGAAAAAAGGTAATCAACCCATAAACGATCAGCACGGCACCACAGACGAAGCCGAAAATCTTCAAGGCCGGCTGGTGATCCATCAAACCGGAAAGTCCCCAGATGCAGAGCGCGATAAAGAGCATATCGCCTAACGAAATGCCCATGGCAAAAGAGATGCCGGACGTAAAGCCCTTAGATAAACTGGTTTGGATAATACCGAAAAGTGCGGCGCCCGGCGACAAAGAAATCGCCAGTCCAATTGGAATTGCCGTCAAAATGATACTTCCAATCATAGTTTATTCGTAATTTCCTTTTCTTTTTCCGAAGTGATAAGCGATATAGGCGCAGAGGTAAAACGGTTTGGCTTTGTTAAACGCCATCTGCTGAACGAAGGGGAAGACCATGTCGATGAGGCCGCCGACTTCAAGTGCGTGCATTGTATATTCGTCTTTGCTGAAATCGAAGTTCAGACCGGTTTTGAAATAAAAGCCCGGATGCAACGAAGTTTCGCCAATTCCTTTAAAGAAGGAAGCACGGCAGATGATATCGTCAATATTGTGTTTTTCAGGCACATAGCGTTCCGTTGATTCGGAGGTATAATAACCGGTGGCATTGTCAAACTTGGCGATGCGAAGATAGACGGGCAAAGCCATACCCAGAGAGAACCCTCCGGAGAGCGTATAGCGAATACGCACGCCGCCCCAATAAGGTTTCTGGTGGATGGTGCGCTGGTAGCCATAGCCGGCATGCAGGAAGAAAAGGTCACACAACTTCCCATATGCATACGGACGAGCATTGGCGAAATAGGAATGAGCACGCACCGCTTTGTGATGTGCATTGTATAAAAAGTCTATTTCCCAGAAATGCTTGTCGTAATAATTGGGCGTACGACCATGTTCAAAACCGATGCCGCCACCATTAGTCGTGAGAAAAGCATCCACACTCCACTCTTTGACAATAACCTTCTTCCACTCAACCTCCCCTACGTCTTGGCAAAAAGCAAAAAGTGGCAGCATAAAAAGAAATGCTACAACCGCCTTTCTCAACATAACATACTAACGTGCAACTAACGTATTGTCATCCACAGAAGTTTGAACCTCGGTATAGTGACCGTAAGCGGGACATTTGTGCTGATTGGCGCATGCAGAAACCATCATGGCTACTGCGAAAACAACGATAAGGCTAATGATTATTCTTTTCATATTCAAAAATTTTTTAACCCGCAAAAATAAATAAAATACAAATTAGTTAATAATATTGTGTTGTGATTTTTTGAGAGAAGATAAAATATTGAATATCAAGAAAATAATTTTTATTGGATTATTGATTTTCTTTCATTGGGCTGATATTTCGGCGCAAAAAACTGTTGTTTTCTCCAAAGATACGCCATCAAACCGTCATTTACGCACGTCTGGCTTACTGAAAAAAATCGCTGATTCATCCACATTATACACCCGCCTGGAACTGCTGACCGAACAATGTCACGCCGCTGGCTACCCAGCATTTTCCATTGACAGCGTGTCGGAACTTGCAAACCACTGGGCGGTGTTTTGCTATATGGGGCCATACTATGGCGACGCACTCATCCGCGTGCCCGATTCCGCACGAATCCATATTGATGGGAATACGCTCAACTATTTGAAAAACAACGCAATACGATTAACCGACTATAGTACTTTTGCCGAAAAGGTCATAATGCGCCATGAGAATAACGGGCATCCGTTTTGCGCCGTTTCACTTCAGGACGTCAACTTAGCACAAGACACCGCCGGCACGCTTTGCATTGAGCCTGGTCCCGTCGTCACCTACGACTCGGTGATCGTACGCGGCACCGCGAAGCTGAAAGGAGCATTCCTGCGTCCCTATCTCAGCTGGCGTCGGAACAAAAAATACAACGAGCGCAGCGTTTCGCAAATCCCCGAGCGGCTGTCGCGGCTTCCGTTCGTTTCGGTGGTGCGCGAGCCAGGCGTCGAGTTTGTCGGGAACCGCGCTTTCCTATACCTTTTTATTGACAGACAACGTGTAAACAGTTTCGACGGGTACATCGGGCTGGTACCCGTCAGCGATGCGACGGGCCAAGTGGCGGTCAACGGCGAAGTCAACCTCAACCTTCAGAACCTCTTTACCATCGGCGAGCGTATTTCGTTGCAGTGGAAGGCTCCCGAACGCTATTCGCAGTTTCTGAATGTAGCGGTGGAATTTCCCTACCTTTTCGGGACTCCGTTTGGCATTTCCGGCTCCTTCATTTTGGACAAAAAAGACACTACTTATCTGAATATGAACTATTTGGTGGCGTTGCAATATTCGTTTTCCGGCAACGACGACCTACGCACATACTTTCAATATGCGACATCTTCGGTGTTGTCGGTCAATCCCGACTACATTGTGGCGCTTGACACGCTATCAACCGACTACCGCAAAGCGATGTACGGCATTCAACTCAATATCAATCAGTTGGACAACATGATGCAACCATGGCGCGGAGTTTCGGCGCAATTCGACTTGTCGGCAGGCACGCGCACATTGCTTCCGTCAGCGAAAGTGCCGTTAACATTATTGGAGACCAGCGAGTTGAAAACGGCGAACTATATTTTGAAGGGGCGGATAGCCGGGTATGTCCCCATCGGGAAGCGCTGGGGGTGGGCAGGTGGTGTGCTTGGTGCCCCCCAATTCGGCGGTCCCGCGGTCTATAACGACCTCTTCCGCACTGGCGGTCCGCGCACGCTGCAAGGCTTTGACGCACAGCCCATCTACGCATCCACCTACCTCATTGCCACCACCGAATTTCGGCTTCGCTTCGCCAAATTGTCGTACATCAACCTCTTTTTCAATGCGGCATGGTACGAGCGCAACGTCGCGGGCGCCTATGCCAGCGACTGGCCGTTTGGTTTTGGTGTTGGCGCCACCTTCCACACAAAAGCCGGCGACCTATACATCAGCTACGCACTCGGACAACAGCACGACAGTCCCATTTCGTTCAAGACAGGGAAAATCCATTTTGGGATGAACGTACGATTCTGAGCTGAAAGCGGATTTTTTTAATTGAAAATTGAAAATTAGTTTGTAAGGTTCATAAAGTTTATAAAGTGAGGCAGGGCTCTTCATTTCTTCACTTCTTCATTTCTTAGTTTCTTAACTCTTAACGGCGGGCGACACACTAAGGAAAGCCGCCGCAAAGGTGCGGCGTACAAAGCAGCTCACTCATCACTGTTCAGGTAGAGCACTTCACCGCGAACGTTCGGGCAGCCCATTTGCGTAAGCAAATCAACATATTGGGAGACTTGGCGTTCGTAGGCGGCACGTGCTTTTTCTGTCGGGTGGCCGGTTTTGTAGTCGATGACAAGGGTTTCGTTTTCGAGCATCACTACGCGGTCGGGGCGGTAGGTAGTTTGCGGGCGCGAGAGTGTGTTTTGGCTGGCCTCTTCAATCATGGCGCGGGTCGGCAGGATGGCGGTTTCGTTGAGAACGCGCACGCCATCGGCAAAATAGGGGCGCCAATGTGTGTCACCGACGATTTTGCGCAATGCCGCACGGATATCGTCCACATACATCTGGCCGGGCGCGAACTGCATCTGTTCCACCTCTTCCAGCGACTGAGGGAAGTGCTCCATGGCGGCCAAAAAGTCGTGTACAGCGTTACCGACCGCCTGTTCAGGACTTTCGGACTTACGCAGGTGCGACGAGAGCGCGCGCAAGTCGAACCTCGTGCAGTGTAATTGACTAATTGACTCATTATCATTCTTTTCCAGCTTAACCTCACGCTTCTTTTCTTCCTTATCGCCCCACCAAAACCGAAGTGGATTTTCGGACTCGCTAACAAAATGCAACGGTGCAGAGGAATCACTATTTTGTTGGACGAAAGCATCTAAAAAGATGTTATAGTTGCCGTTTTTTGAGTTCTCCGTGGTTTTGCCAGTAACAATGTACATCAGATGTTTGGCACGCGTTTGGGCGACATAAATCTTATTGAGGTTGTCCATCTCGCTCATTGCAACCTCATCATCATACACGTCACCACAACCCAACCGTTCTAAGCCAACGCTCATATCCAACAACAGATATGGCAATTCCACGTCATCTTCGGGCTTTGTCCGATACCAATAATCTGTCTTGGTATTGCCGCGTTTATATTGTGTAAATGGCAGAATGACAACGGGATACTGCAAACCTTTAGATTTGTGGATGGTATTGATGGTGATGGCATCCAAGCCTTCGGGGGATTTCAGTGCCAAGCCACTCCCCTTTTGCTCCCACCAATCCAAGAAAGAGACGATTTCGCCGTTCTTTTTCTGGAGATAATCGAAAGCATTGTCCATCAATGCGATAACGAACGAATCCGCATCGTTGATACCGAACGTTATAATCAGATCGGTCAATATGGAAAAGAGCGGTTTGTTCGCCAAATCGTGGCGATTCAAGCTGACTCCATACTTCGACAAAAGCTTTAAGAAATCACTTTCAATTATCAGTTGGTCAATAACTTGACCGATTGATTCGTCATTATTTCCAGAATGTTTTCGCAGCACATAATTGGCGATGACGAAGCGTGCAAGGCGGTCGTCGGGATGTGCGATGTAAGTGACAGCCGCCACCAGCAGGTTGACCTCTGGCGATGTGCTCAGCAGCAACGAATCGGAGGAGATGACGCGGTAACCGGCTTCGGTAAGCACGCGGCCCAAATCGGAGCCATCGGCATTTGAGCTCGTCAGCACAGCGATGTCCTTTTGCGAATAGCCCTTATTCAGCGCATCCTGCACAAATTCAGTCACATATTCCGAAAAGTAGTCGAATTTCACATTGCTATTGTCCATAAACTGGATACAGACACTTCCCATGCCATCGCTACGGCCGCTCGTATTTTGCACAACTTTCTGATAATAAGTGTTATACAGTTTTTTTAGACGACTTTCCGAGCCATCGGCGGCAGTGGCAGAGAAGGCAGACAACGACGGAAGAGCGGAGAAGAACGCATTATTGAATTCAACGATATTACCATCAGAGCGATAGTTTGTATCCATTGGCACGTCAACACAGCGCGAGCGATGCGGGTCACTGGGAAGCAGCTTCAGGTATTCCTTACTCGCTTCGGGAGCCGAGAGGTCGCTCAACAGCTTTGAATCTCCATTGCGAAAACGGTAGATGGCCTGCTTCACGTCACCGAACAGAATCACTTGACCATTGGGCCACGACAGCGCATTTTGAAGCAATGGGACCAAATTATCCCACTGCATGTGAGAGGTGTCCTGAAATTCATCAATGAAAAAATGACGATAACGATTGCCTATTTTTTCATAAATAAAAGGTGTATCAGAGCCCTGTATCTCACTATAAATCTTAAAGTTAGTATCAGAAAGATAAAATTTGTTGTCGCGTTCACGGATCTCATCCATAATAGCTTTCAAATCAAACAGCAGCGACAACATTCGTGTTTTGCCGGTAATTTCCTTGTGGTATGCATATTCGTCGTACGCGTCCGTCAGTTCTTTGTAGCGGGCGACAATTTTCGCATTCAGTTCATCACCGTTCACGACCCCAGCTTTAACAAAACTCTCTTTATTATCAATTGCTTTGGTTACTGCGTCATAACATTTGGGCGCGAAGGGGGAATAATTCTCAAACCACTTGTATATTTTGCCATTACCTCTACCTCCTACCAGGTCTGCGGGATCAAGGCCAAGCGAATCAATAAAGGCATTTGCATCTTTGGAGACCTCCAACAGATGCTCGCGTGCCGTTTTAAGTGCCTTGGCCATCTTGTTCTGCAGTTCTTCGCGGTTTTCTACCTGAGAAAGTGCATGGAGGGGCACGGCGGCAGTTTCATCGCCATAAATGGTGTAAAGCAAGGAGGTAAGCTGGTTTTCGATGCGCCAACGGCCGGTCTCTGCCATCTGTTCTTCCACGAGCGCCAGAATGCGGTCGCGCAGTTTCGGTTCCTCATTAGATATACGTCCGAGCAGCAGGTCAACAGTCTGTTGGAAGCAGTCATCAAGAGTCACCTCTACCTCGTAACTCATACTGATGCCCAGTTCGTAAGCGAAAGCGCGTACGATGCGCTGGAAGAAACTGTCGATGGTGCTGATGCTAAAGTTGGCGTAATCGTAAAGTATATCGGCGAGCAGACGTTCAGAGCGGGCGCGTACAACAGCGAGGTCGAGGTGCGGTTGCGCTTTGAGTATCATGTGGAAGATGGCCGTCTCGGATCCGCCCCATTGTTCTGGAGGGAGAAAGGCGAACTGATTGAGTGTTTGCACGATACGCTCTTTCATTTCGGCGGTGGCGTTATTGGTGAAAGTCACAGCCAAAATGGAGCGATACTGCTCCAACGACTTATCGTCGCACAGACAGATGGAAAGATATTCTGCCACGAGGTTCGTGGTCTTACCGGCACCCGCGGATGCCATATACGTTTTAAACATGGGCGTTGGTTTTTAGGCTGCAAAGATACAACTTTTAATCGAATTGCTGATTCTGTTTGTAAAACAACCGCGAATTACACAGATTTTCGCGATATGTTTTCTCGGCCTCGGACACGGACAAAGGTCGCTTCGCTCCCTTGCACGATTTTCACAGATTTTCGCGATATGTTTTCTCGGCATCTGACGCAGACGAAGGTCGCTTCGCTTCCTTGCGTGATTTTCACAGATTTTCGCGATATATTTCTCGGCATCTGACGCGGACGAAGGTCGCTTCGCTCCTTTGCGCGATTTTCACAGATTTTCGCGATATGTTTTCTCGGCATCTGACATCGACAAGGGTCGCTTCGCTCCTTTGCGCGATTTTCACAGATTAACGCGAAATATTTCTCGGCATCTGACACGGACAAGGGTCGCTTCGCTCCTTTGCGCGATTTTCACAGATTTTCGCGATATGTTTTCTCGGCATCTGACACCGACAAAGGTCGCTTCGCTCCTTTGCGCGATTTTCGCCGATTTTCGCGATATGTTTTCTCAGCATCTGACGCAGACGAAGGTCGCTTCGCTCTTTCCGTCTATATGACGCCAAAATTTCAGTGCGGGATCAGAGTCTTCTTAGTTTCTGGTAATCATCACCTTACGTGTCAGCAGCCCGTTTTCGGTAAGCACGCGCACAACGTATGTACCCGGCGCGACCGATAACGTCATCTGCATATCGTTCGAGCAATCATTGGTTTGGGCAACACAACGCCCGCGCAAGTCATAAATCTCAACGCGACGTATAGTTTTATTGGCATCAGCACGCAGATATACCGTATTTGAAGATGCATAAACCGTCACATTTTCATCTGCCATAATCTCAACAATGCCAATGTTTTCTTCGAAATAGGCGACAATTGTGTGATTATCATCCACAAATTCAAACACATACGATGAAACCGCACCGACGCTCACACCATCAACCAAAACGTCTGCAATGCGATAGTTCGGGAACGGCATGATGTTATAGGTCACCGTGTCGCCATACGCATAGAAGTGTGTGCCATACGGGTTGATTTGTCCTGCATTTATCGGCTCAACACTTGAAGTTATAATGTATTCATTTACAGCGAATACAACCTCAATTGTGTGATTGTCAGACACATTATAGAAAGTGTAACTGTCGGAAGTCGGGGTGCCCATACTCTGGCCATCGATAAACAATTCCTGTACGAACCATCCCGCATCCGGAGTAAAAATGTAGGTTTGGTCATTGCCACAAACCACCCAAGAAGTATCGGAAGGTGTTATGCTACCATTGCCCTGTACAGCAGCCACAACGCTGAATTCATCCATTGAGAGGTGGGCAATTATCGTATAATTTTCACTCACATCATACAAATTGCACAGCGTATCAACCGCCACCACTTCGCCATTGACCTCCAGCATATCAATATGGGCACAATCAAGCGAAGGAATCGCAATGGAAGTATCGGTGCCGCATGCCACCTGCATTGCATCCGTAAACACAAGATTTTCAGACAAATAAACCGAAAGTGACACATCATACATATTCTGTTCGAAGGTGACGTTAACGGTCTGATTTTCAGCAATGTTATTTAACGTAATAATCGAATCAAGGTCGGTTTGCGCCACGCCGTTGATTTCGATGGAGGCGATGGAGTAGCAGTCGTCCGGCACAATCGTTAGTACTGCGCTGTCGCCGCAAAGCACCTCGCCACCGCCCGTAATCGTTCCGCCGATGCCGGCGTTGGCCGTAACGCTGTAAGTGTTCTGTGCGAAGGTGACGTTAACGGTCTGATTTTCAGTAACGTTATTTAACGTAATAATCGAATCAAGGTCGGTTTGCGCCACGCCGTTGATTTCG
>JAKSMF010000045.1 GCA_024400775.1 Bacteroidales bacterium
ATCCGCACCTCGAAATCATGGTTCCGCTGCCCATCGGCGGGAAGGAATTGAAACATCAGAAAGCTATCGCCGACAGAGTTCAGGCCGAAATCGAAGCCAAATTCGGTGTTAAGATCAACTACCTCTACGGTACCATGATCGAAATCCCGCGTGCTACCTTGATGGCTGACGAAATCGCTGAAGTAGCTCAATTCTTCTCCTTCGGTACCAACGACTTGACTCAGATGACTCTCGGCTTCTCACGTGACGACGTGAACGAAATCATCCACACTTATATTGACGAAAAGATTATCCCCGCTGACCCGTTCAAGACTTTGGATCAGGTTGGTGTTGGCCAGCTCGTACAGTGTGGCGTTCAGCGCGGTCGCTTCGTGAACCCGAAACTGAAAGTCGGTGTCTGCGGCGAACACGGTGGCGATCCGGCTTCTGTAGAATTCTTCTACAAAACCGGCATGACCTACGTTTCCTGCTCACCGTTCCGCGTTCCGGTTGCTCGCTTGGCTGCTGCTCAGGCCGCCATCAGAGCCAGCAAAATGGAAGAAGGCTGCTGCGGCACCTGCGCTTGTCACAAATAATAGCGTACGATGGAACTGAAATCGTACTTTCAACCAGTAGATGTGGTGTCCTTGGAACCTGTGGAAAGTCCCGAGGATCCACATCTTCTTTTTAATTACATTGATATCTGGCAAGATGGCGAACCTGAGCTGTCGGGTAAGCAATTTGCTATCATCGGTGTCCCGGAGTCTCGCAATGCCTTCAACAACGACACTACACGTCTCGCCCCCGATGAAGTACGCCGCTATCTCTACCAGCTCTTCTGCTGGAAAAGTCAGGCACAAATCATCGACCTCGGCAACCTCGTGCTGGGTGATACGGTGGATGATACCTACAGCATCCTTTCCGAAGTTATCGCCCTGCTCGTCAATGACGGCATTCTCCCAATTATCATAGGTGGAAGCAACGACCTCGCCTTTGCAAATTATAAGGCGTACGAACTGTTGCAAAAAGTGGTTAACATCGTTTCCGTTGATGCTCGCTTTGACTTGGGTAGCGAAGAACAACCCATGAAATCCAATGCCTATCTTAATAAAATTATTCTCCAACAACCGAATTTCCTCTTGAACTATTCCAATATCGGCTATCAAACCTATATGAATAGCCCCGAAGTGACCGACATGATGGAAAAACTCTATTTCGAGTCTTATCGTGTGGGCCTGCTCCGTCAGGATATGTCTGAGGTTGAGCCGATTGTGCGTAATGCAGAGATGCTCTCACTGGATGTCTCCGCAATCCGCCACCCCGATGCCCCCGGCAATCCGAATAGCTCCGCCAACGGTTTTTATGGCGAGGAAATCTGCCAGGTAGCCATGTATGCCGGCTTGAGCGACAAACTCTCCTCCTTCGGCATCTATGAATACGATCCTTTGTTGGATTATAACGGTCAGACCGCCCAACTGCTCGGTCACGTCATTTGGTACTTCATCGAAGGTGTGCTGAATCGTTGCAACGACTTGGATTTCAAAGATCATAACAATTACACCAAATTCAGCGTCTCCGTAACTGGTACGGTGGAAGAAATGGTGTTCTATTGTAGTAAAAAGTCCGGCCGTTGGTGGGTAGTCGTCCCTGTCGTCAATGCGAAGAAAAACACACAGCAGAACTATTATCTGCCCTGCTCCCTCACCGATTATCATACCGCCTGCAACGACCAGATCCCGGAGCGTTGGTGGCGCGCTTTCAACAAGTTTAATCACTAATATTAATATTGTATAAAATGAAAAAACTATTCTTTGTTATTATGTTCTGTGCCTTGCTTCCGATAGTAAAGGCTCAGACTGAACAACCCGCCGCCGCAGCTGAAGAATCTACCGAACAGCTGAGCGCTTGGAAAAAATATTGGAAATTTTCGGGGTTGGCTACCTTCAACCTCACCGAAACCATGCAGTGGAACTGGGCTGCCGGTGGTAACAACAACGGTAACGGCATTCTCGCCTGCAACCTCAAACTCGCTTACAAAAAAGACAAAATCTCCTGGGAAGCCGTCTTCGATTCCGACTACGGCTGGATGTGGACCCCGAGTACCGCTTTCAAATGGAGAAAGTCCAATGACAAAATCGTCTTCACCACCAAGTTCGGTTGGGAGTTCCGCAAATCTTGGAACCTTACCGTCATGGCCGGCTTCAAATCTCACTACCACGACGGTTATGACTACAAACTCGGTGACGATAAGGTCGAAACCATGACTTACGCATACAACTGGCTGTCACCGTCTTACAGCGACTTGTCTGTCGGTATCGACTGGAAGCCGAACGACATCTTCACGGTTTACCTCTCTCCCGTGGCCGGTCGTATCACTACCGCTACCGACTCGCTGCTCCGCGAGAAATACGGTGTACCGCTCGATAAAACCTTCAAGGCAGAACTTGGTGCCTCCTTCAAAGCCGGTGTCAACTACTCACCTGTCAAGGGCCTCAAAATCATCTCCACACTGTCTCTCTTTACTCCTTACACCAAGGAAAACTTCGGCAATATCGATGTTGACTGGGATTTCGCCATCTCCTACCAGTTCTGGAAGGTCTTGAACGTAACTCTCAGCACCTCTCTCAAATACTACGATGCCGTCAATATCGAATGGATGGATAAAAACGAAGTTATACACAACAGCCCGCGCGTCCAGTTCCGCGAAATCATCGGTCTGGGCATCGGCTACAGCTTCTAACGTTTGGGCGCTACAAACGCGCATCTAATAAAAAAGCCGTCAGCAGAATTGCGGACGGCTTTTTTATTGCAGGCTTTCAAGACTATTTCTTGAAATAACGGTTGTACAGACCTTCGAAACCTTTGCCGTGACGGGCTTCGTCTTTTGCCATTTCATGAACCGTGTCGTGGATGGCGTCAAGGTCTTGCTCTTTTGCGTTGCGGGCAATGCGCATTTTGTCTTCGCAGGCGCCGGCTTCGGCATTCATGCGCTTCTCAAGGTTGGTTTTCGTGTCCCAAACCACATCACCGAGCAATTCGGCGAACTTGGCCGCGTGTTCCGCCTCTTCCCAGGCGTAGCGCTTGAAGGCCTCCGCAATTTCCGGATACCCTTCGCGGTCGGCTTGCCGGCTCATCGCCAAGTACATGCCAACTTCACTGCATTCCCCATTGAAGTGCGCGTTGAGGTCCTTAATCATCTCTTCGCTCGTGCCTTTCGCAACGCCAATGACGTGCTCGGTAACAAAGTTAAGCGCGTCTTCTTCTTTTAATTCTTTGAATTTGCTTCTCGGAACTTTGCACTGAGGACAGAATTCGGGAGCTTCGTCACCTTCGTGAACGTAACCGCATACGGTGCAGATGAATTTCTTTTTCATAATTCTTTTTTTTAAAGTTAGTTGTATAACAATGAATTAATGTTTTTGTTCTTGACATGCGTCGCAAATCCCATAGCACGATATCTCGGAACGATGCAAGGCGAAATTTTCCGGAACTACCACATTTAACCCGATAGGGTAGGGTAGGTCGTGGATTTTTCCGCATCGTTGGCATTGAAAATGAATGTGCGCCTCCATGCAGGCGTCGTATCGCAGATTCTTGTCGTCAATGTTGAGCTCCTGCACCAACCCCTTTTCCACCAAAAGCGTCAGCGTGTTATAGACCGTCGTCTTCGACAGCGTCGGAATCTGCGGTGCGAGCGCCGCAAATATCTCATCCACAGTCGGATGCGTGCGATGTTCCAACAGATAGTCGTAAACCTGTATCCGCTGCACCGACGGCCGTATGCCGTGCTCTTCCAATATTTGTGACGTCGTATTCAATTTGTAATGATTATAATTTTATAATTGTTGCAAAAATACAAAATGTTTTTGAATCCACAGTCAATGGGTGAAATTTTTTTGTTTTTATTTTTATTTGGGCGGCAGACGCGCTTTCCGCTTTACTCGCCTTCGCGCTTGCCACGTCGGTAATGTCCGCAAAGGAGCTTCCGCTGGTCGCTCTTTGCGTCCAACCGCCGTAGGACAACCGCGTGCGTCTCATGCTCGCTGCAATCGCTGCCGCAACTCCAAGGGGTGTGTCAGAATTGTGTAAGAATTGTGTAGAGACGGAGCATGCTCCGTCTGACCGACAAAAATAAAAAAGGTGACATTTTATTTTGACGTAAAAATTCGTCACAAAAGTCCCCACGACCTTTGCCCTCTGCCTCAGTCCTTATGAACTTTACAAACTAATTTTTCAATTTTCAATTAGAAAAGCTTTCCGCTTTCAACTCGCTAGAACTCCAGTCCCGGTGTGGCTGTGGTCGCAGGGGCTTCGGTGGAGCAGCCGTATTCGTTTACAGAGTAGCCTTCCGGTGGGGCAAAGGTGTAGCGCGGGTCGCTCACGTCGCGCTTTTGTACGACGTCACGATACGGAAGCTTCGGATCTGTGTAGCAGTAGTGCATGAACCTGCCGAAAATCGGCATGGCGGCACGCCCACCCTGACCGTTGTCCATCGAACGGAAGTGCGCGCTTCGGTCGTCGCAGCCAATCCAAACACCGCAGGTGAGCATCGGCGTGTAGCCCACAAACCATGCGTCGGAGTGGTTGTTGGTGGTGCCGGTTTTGCCGGCAACCGGGAAGTCGAGATTGTACCATGCGGATGATTTAAGGCGTGCGCCCGTACCGTGTTCCACCACGCCGCGCATCATGCTGGCAGTCTGGAAAGCAAGCAGCTGACTCATGGCGTCGTGTTTTTCGGGATGCTTTTCAAAGATGACGTTTCCGTCTCTGTCACAAATCTTTACGATGAAATAGGGCTCTACATACACGCCTTGGTTCGGAAAACAGTTGATAGCGCCTACCTGTTCGTACAAGGTGAGGTCAACGGCACCCAGGCAAATCGCCGGTACTGTGTCGATGCGCGATTTAATGCCCATTTTGCGCACTAAATCAACCACGGCGGTAGGACCACCGTATTCGGGTGTGGAAATGAGGCGAGCCGAGATGTTGTTCAGCGAGAGGGCCAATGCTTCTTTAAGGCAGATGGTGGCACCTCCCTTTTGGTGGGCCACTGTCCATACGTTGCCGTCCGGACGGGGAACAGAAACCGATGCGTTGGAAACGTAGCTGCACGGCGTGAGTTCTCCGTTGCTGTTGTCCATCGCACTGGCATAAACGTAGGGCTTGAAGGTAGAACCGACCTGACGTTGCGATAGCATAACATGGTCAAACTGAGATACTTCGTAGTTGATACCGCCTACGTATGCCTTGATGCGGCCGGTGGTGCTTTCCACTGCCATGAAGCCGCATTGGAGAAACGATTTCATATAGCGGATGGAGTCGTACGGCGTCATCGTCACCTCTTTGCGTGCGCCAGAACCATCCTGACAAGGCAGCGTCATTTTCACCTTCGTATTGAACTCCTTCTCTATTTCGGCATCGCTCTTGTGGGCGGCAACGGCGAGGCGATAGCGCTCAGAGCAGCGTTTGGCGCTGTTCAGAATGCGTTGCGTCTGCTCTTGCGAAAGATTGTAGAAAGGATGGTTGGCGTTGGACTGCTGTTCTTTGTTGAAACGCGCCTGCAAACCGGAAATCTTATGCACACTGTCGTAAACGTAAAGATGCTCGTAGATAGCGCGTTCGGCATATGCCTGCATCGTAGAGTCAATGGTCGTGTAGATTTTCAGACCGTCGGTGTAGATGTTGTATGGAGTGCCGTTGGGTTTGAGGTGCTCCGGACTGTTGAAGAAGTCCTGAAGGTAGGTGCGCACGTATTCGCGGAAGTAGGTGGCCTGTCCGGTGGTGTGGTCTTCCTGCATAAAGTTGAGTACCAACGGTTTGGCTTGATAAGTTTCGCACTCTTCCTTCGTCAGGAAGTCGTATTTCTTCATCTGGCTGATGACGACGTTGCGGCGTTCTTTGGCTTTGTCGGGATTGCGTCGCGGGTTGTAGGTGCCGGGGGCCTTCAGCATACCAACCAGCAGGGCCGACTGTTCAACGGTGAGTTCCTGCGGCGTAGTGTTGAAGTAGCGGTGCGCGGCGGTTTCAATGCCCATAGCCTGATGAGAGAAATCGACGGTGTTAAGGTAAAGCGTGAGAATTTCGTCTTTGGAGTATTCTCGTTCAATCATAACGGCGACAATCCACTCCTGAAGTTTGGATTTCACCAAGCTGACACCGGGTTTTCTGGGGTAGAGGTTTTTGGCAAGTTGTTGTGTGATAGTACTGCCGCCGCCGTTGTTGCTGTGGAAAATCACGCCGCTGGCGACGCGGCCGAGGGCTCGGAAGTCGATGCCGCAGTGTTTGTAGAAACGGGCGTCTTCAGTGGCCAGCAGGGCGTGTACGATGTTGGGCGAGAGGTCGCTGTAACGGCAGTTGGAGCGGTTCTCAATGAAGTAGCGGCCCAGCTCGGCACCACTGGCATCATAAACGATGGTGGCCTGCTCGTTGCCGGAGATGTCCTTTTCCATCTGCTGCACCGTGGGGATGTTCCGCGAGAGGATGAAGAAGGTGAGGGCGAGTGCGCTGCCGAATAGCAGCATGCCTATAACGTAGATGCGCCAGAATATCCGGATGGCTCTTGAGCTGTCTTTGCCGCCGGTATGGCTGCTTCTTTTTTGGGTTCTGTTTCCGCCTTGATTCGTGTACATTTCGCTATGTTTTACGATTGTTCGGTTATGTTTTTTTGCTAATAACGATAAAAATATCGTCTTGTTTTATGAAAAATCAGTGTTGGACTTCTTGTTCTTGCTTTTCCACCTCTTTTTCTAACTTTTTGAACCACTCTTCACCGTATTTTCGGATAAGCGGTCCTTTAAGAAATTGATATACAGGAATATGCTTCTCCTTTCCCCGTTCGCATGCGCTTTCGCAGACGAACCAGCGGTGATAGTTGAGTGCTTCATAGTCGGGCAGCTTTTTGATGCGGATGGGGTAGAGGTGGCAGGAGATGGGTTTTTGGAACGAGATTTCACCATTCAGAAATGCCTTTTCGATGGCGCATTTGGCGATACCGTCTTCATAATAGACGTAGGCACAGGCTTCGTCGGAAAGCAGCGGTGTTACAAATTCGCCTTCCATATCATAATCGAAAGTGCCATTCTTTGCTACCATCTCAACCCCCTCTTCGGTCATATATTTCTTGAAGATGGGGTAGTTTTCTTCGAGGTCGGCAACTTCCAAAGGCTCAATGGGTGCTCCGGCATCGCCCTCAATGCAGCATTCGCCGCCGCAGGCCGCCAAATCGCAGCAAAAGTAGTTGTGTATCAATTCATCCGATACCAGTACGTTATCAATAATGAGCATGTGTGGTTAATTGGTTTTCGGTTGCAAAGGTACAACTTTTTTAATTAGGAATTTGGAATAAAGAAAGAGAAATTTTCTTGGACGTCGCACGCGCCTCTTGAGAACAAGTCGTCAGGTCCGCCGAAAAAGTTGGAAGCAGTATGCAGTAAGTAGGAAGCAGTAAGTAGGAAGTTGGAAGGTTCGACCTATGTCTTTTGTCTTACGATCGAATAGCTTCAGCTTCCAATTTAGAAGCATGCCGTTTTTTTTCTTCTGCAAGCCTTGTAAAGACGTTTGTCGTACTTTTTTCTATATACTTTTGCAGTCCCAAATTTTTATTTCAGTTATGATGCAACATTCTCATTGCAAGCGAATTACATTTCTCTTATTGCTCGTATGCCTAATGGGGGCGGGCAGTAGCGTTTATGGCCAGGGACGCAGCTACATCAAAAGCGTTATCCAGCGGTGGGGCGACTGCCGCAATGTGGCTATCACCAAAACCAATGGCGACTTGGCGCTTCACCAACGTAATGCCTATGTCTCTTCGGGCATCCCAAAAGGAATGTCGGATGCGTTGGATAAATTAAACGATGAAGGCGAACTTATTGATGACGTGGTGCTTACAGAAGACGGCCGGTATTTGATCCTTTATGGGAACAATGGTGTTATTTGGAATGACATCCCTTACTCTTTGGAACGTAAATTAAGGGAATTTAACGATGAAAATGAAGTCATTCTGTCGGTTACATTCAATGATGCCGGTGATTGGGTGGTCATTACCACCAATTATTATTCTGCCTCCGACGCAAGCATCCAACGGTGGTTGAAGGAAGGCAATGAAGAGTATGGAATGCTTTGGTCTGTGTGCATTACTGATGATGCCTGCGTGGCTGTTTACCAAACCGGTTATCGTTCGTTGGGCAATATCCCATCGACATTGGCATCGGCTTTGCGTAATACCAATATTGACGTTTATCGCCTGAAAATTGCAGGTTCATCATGGTTTTTTGCCGACTTAGATGGCCATTTCCGTTATAATATGTAAACAGATGAAAAGAATTTTAACATTCCTGATTTTCGTTCTGATTTTCGTGGCAGCGGTTAGAGCGCAAGAAACGACAGCGTACCCGATGGTCAAAGAACAATGTCGCTCAAGGTACGGTGATGCTAATATCATCGGTGTGATTATCACGGAAGATGAGAGCGTATTCGTTTGGGAGTACATCACTTCGCCACGTTTGAGCGAGGGATGGCTTACCTTGTCGTCATCCACCATCCTGACTGCGCCACAGCTGAGACAGCCGTTGCGCATTCGGGAGTGGTCCATCGTTTTGGATGATGGTGAATTTAAGCCATTGAACTTGAATGAGCGCTATAACGTGCAGGCCGACAGGCGTTACTTGCTGACGATGACGTTCCCTAAGTTGCCGACGGGCATCGAAGTGGCGGACATCAGCACCAACACGGGACGGTCGGACCTCGTCTGGAGAGGCATTCATTTCAATAATTCGGGCAACACTTTTTCGGAGCAGGCCTCGTCAATGTTCTCATCAAGCGATGACGATTATTTTGAAATGAGCGGTTCGGGAAGTTGTTTCGCCATTTCGTCGGATGGCGTGTTGGCAACCTGCTATCATGTGGTGGAGGATGCCCGCGAGATAAGAATTCGTGGTGTCAACGGGGATTTTGACAAGACGTATCGTGCGAAAGTGATTGCTGTTGACCGCAATAACGATCTGGCGCTGGTGCGGATTGATGACAAGGAGTTTTCTTCCATCAGCGGAATTCCCTATCGTATTGCGACCGGCAATGCCGATGTGGGCGAATCGGTCTATGCTTTGGGCTACCCGCTGCGTGCGGTGATGGGCGATGAAATCAAGCTCACCAACGGACTTATCAGCTCATGCTCCGGTTATCGGGGCGACATCACCTCATACCAGATTTCGGTGGCGGTGCAGTCGGGCAACAGCGGCTGCCCGTTGTTCAACAACAGCGGTGAAGTCATCGGGGTGGTGAATGCGCGGCTCGAGGTGGAGAGCGCAGCGTATGCGGTAAAATCACCCTATCTGAATATTCTCATCAACTCGTTGGATGTGCCTATCGTTTTGTCACAAAGCAATGCGTTGTCTGGCCTGCCTTTGGCAGATCAGGTGAAAAAGGCCAAACGGTACGTTTACATCATTGAAACAGAATAGCATAGGAGGCAGGAAGTAGGAAGTTGGAAGCAGGAAGTTGGAAGGTTCGACCTATGTCTTTTGTCTTACGATTGAATAGCTTCAGCTTCAAAAAAATCGTCCGCAAAGTTGATCATATACACCTGCTGTGAGGCTCGTGTGAGGGCGGTGTAAAGCCAACGAAAATACGACTTCGTGAGGATGCCGTCCGGGATAATGCCCTGGTCAAGCAAAACCACCGGCCATTGCCCGCCCTGTGTTTTGTGGCAGGTGAGCGCGTATGAGAATTTCACCTGCACCGCATTCAAAAACGGATCTTCCTTCATCTTCGCATACCGTTCGCGCTTCGTCGGAATGTCGGCGTAATCCCGACTTATTTCCTCAAACAGACGGTTCGTGTCCGCATGACTGAGCGATGCCCCTTCGCAATCCAAACTCTCCAAAATGATTTTGATGTCGATGTGTCCGTGATTCGGATAGTCACACAATCGTACCGTTACATCGGCAAAATGAAAACCGTATAACTCCTGTATCTTGTTGATTGACAATATCTCCATATTGTCGCCGTTGGCAATGAAGCCCACTTCGGCATCATCTTTGATCCAGAAATAGTTGTTCTTTACAGCAATCACATAATCACCCGATGAAATCTGCTCTTCTTTGTACAAAATACGGTGCCGTATTTCCTGATTATATACGTAAGCTCTTTTGTTAGAATAAGTTATCGTTACAATATCATCCGATTCATAGTTGCCGTAAAGATGATTGAGCAACTCCTCCAAGTCTTCGCCGTTCACGCGCTGGCAGTCGGCGAAAGTAGGAGCGGAGAATATGGGAAAGGTGAAGTCCTCGTTTTGCATCTTGCAGCGCAGTTGCGAGGCGTTGTGCAGAATACCCGAATCGTGCGTCTGGCGCGTCACGTCCGTCAGCGTGGCATTGCGGGCATTGAGCGAAAAGTTCCGTTGTATGTAGTCAATGTCCAGCGCCGGGCTCTCTTCGTAGTTGACCGGCGGCAACTGTGCGTTGTCACCCACGAGCAGCAACTGACAACCGTTTCCTTCGAAGATGTAGGAGAAAAGGTCATCCATCAAGCTTTTGTTGCCAAACAGTGGCGAGTCGCCGCCGCCGTCGGCAATCATTGAGGCCTCATCCACGATGAAAATGGTGTTATACAGGCGGTTGGGACGGCGTGTGAACTCTCGAATGCCGTCGCGCGTGGTCGCCCAATACAGACATTTGTGAATGGTGTATGCCTTTTGCCCCGAATAAACGGAAAACACTTTCGCCGAACGCCCTGTCGGAGCCAGCAGAATGCAGTTTTTACGCACAATCTTTAAGGTGCGTACCAGCGCACTCACCAACGTGGTTTTGCCCGTTCCAGCATAACCATTAAGTATAAATATTTGATTTTCAGTTGGATTGCATACAAACTCCGTCAGCGCGCGCGCGGCTGTGGCTTGCGATGGAGTGAGGTCAAAAGGTATCTGCTGTCGGAAAATCTGAGCAAATTGGAGGTTAGAAAGCATGACCAATACCGAATATGAAGTTGATGGGTTTGTTGAGCGTGTTTTTGCCTTTTTCGTTCTGTGTGATGCCAATCCATTTGTCGCCAGGTGCCTTGCATGGATCGTAAATCGGAATCGCTGCATCCACGCGGATGATGAAGAAACTGAAGTCGAAACGAAGCCCTGCACCAACGCCTAAGCCGATTTCTTTATAAAAACGTTTGAATTGGAATTCGGCATTCGGCATATCCGGATCTTTGTGCGTAAGCCAAATGTTTCCTGCATCCGCAAAAATACCATATTTGATGAATTTATACAACGTGCCACGATATTCCACGTTGATTTCCAACTTCATATCACCCGTGCGGATGTCGTTGACAATGTTTTCGTTAGCTTCGTTGTAGTATGATCCCGGACCGAGTGTTCGGTAATCCCACGCACGCATGCTGTTGGAACCGCCAAGATAGAAGCTCTTTTCAAATGGTAATGTGGTGGCGTTCCACAACGGAATACCCAAACCGAAATTGAAACGTGTGGCCACTGAATTTTTGCTGTTGATGGTATAGGAGTAACGTAGGTCGAGCTCAGCGGCCTCAAAATTACCATAGTTGCGGTTGCCAATCAGATAATGACCGTTCTCATCTTGTTTCGCCCGTACCATCGCACAAATCCCCGACAGCAACATGCCCGACGACTCTACTTTGAAACGAATCGTCAAAGCATTACGCACATCGGCAAAAGGATGCGTGTAAGTTAAACCGTATTTGAACGAGAGTAGGAAGTTGTCTTGGTATTTGGCCTGGAAGTCTTTGGAATACAATGACATAACCTCGTTGAACTCATCACCCTTGGGCGTGATGTTGATGATACTGAGGTCAATCGGGGTGATGGTGTGGACCAAGTTGCTGCGATGTGACAAATTATAGACGAGTGCCGCATTGTACAACCCACGGCGATAGAGGTAACTGTCTTCGTAATGTGCACCGATTTTCAACGATGTGCCATAACTGTTGGCTTCGATTTTTTGTGTTTTTCTAAAGAAAAGCAGACGGCGGAAGTCCATGGAGATTTCCGCACCGACTTCCTTGTTTTCCAATGTGAATGCCGCAGGATGGTCTTTCGTTTTGGTTCGAATACGGAATCCCAAACCGCCATAAACGTTGATATTGAAGTATTCGGCGCTGCGGAAGAGGTTTTTGTTGGAGTAGGTCAGTGAAAGGTCGGTTTTGTCGCTTCGTGCCTCAAATTCAGCGGACAATGAATGTAACTTGTTGCGTTTCAGGTAATAATAAGTGTTTAATTGCCCTGTCTTGTTGATGGAATCGCGCTTGCTTACGTCTTCCTCTACAAAAATGTCAATATAGCTGAAGTTCTTTAAGTCGCTGATTTTCTTTCTGGAACGGGTAACGAGATTTTCAGAATAGGGAAGTCCTTTCTTTGTAAGGATGTTGTCAACCAAAATTCTGGGGCGGATGTCGGGAATGGGGCGGTCGAGTGTGTGCTTCGGAATTGAGTCGAAGTTGGTGGAATAGAATGTGTAAGTGGTTTTGTCTGTGCGGGGTCGGTGGTAACTGGTTTTTTGCTGAGGCCATGGTGAATCCGTGCTGTAGTTGGGGTAGATGACGACGTTGTTGAAAAAGTATTTGTAGGCGTGTTTCTCCTGCACGGTGGAGTCGCTAATGCGGTCAAAGTTGACATATACATTGATAGCCAGCGTTTTATTCCCTTTTTTGTCCAAATGTTTACCTGCGTTTATTGTGTCGATTTTGAAGGAAATGATGTCTTCGCTGACGTAGTAATATCCGTTGTCGCGAATGTTGCTGACTATGCGGTCGCGTTCTTCCAGCAGTTTGTCGGCATCATAGCGGTCTCCGATGTGAATTAGCCGGTTGACCGTGTCTTTCAGGATGATGCGTTTGTATTCAAAAATGTCGATGAAATAGCGGATATCACGCACATAATAGGCATTTCCTGCTTCCACAAAATAGGTGACTTCGGCCTTATGACGATTGGGATGCCTTTTGTCTGGATTTTTATAAACGATTGTATCCCAAGATTTTGCCTCGAAATACCCCCAGTTTTTCATAGCTGTGTTAATCTGCTCCAAGGAATAGGTCAGCATCGTGGTGTCCAACAAAACCGGCATTTCGCCGTTTTCACGCATCTTCTGCATGAATTTCGTGTCTTTAACGACGTTTCCCGCCGAATCGGTTACGGGTAGATGGTTGACGTAACGACAGGCCTTGATAGGGAAAACTTCCAAGAATTTCTTGTTGGTTACCGGTCGTACCATATAATACAAATCGTCAAACAACACGTTGTTGTTGTCAACGACCTTAACGTTGTTTTTGGTTAGCATGTACTCTCCGTCACTTAAATGTTTTGACGGGTTGCATGCGGTAAAAAACGCACAACATATTGCAAATGAACCGAGAAGTATAGGAAGAAGTCGATTGCGCATTTTATCTCATATCATTGACTTCCACGCCCGGATGTTTCGCAGTGCTGAATTTGAAAGTGCTGTCGTCAAAACTGCCGTTAGTCGTGAATGTGTCGAAATAGTAAGTGTAAATAGTGTTATCTTTTTCGTAAATCGAGGTACGAATGATTTCGTTTTTGCTCTTGTCAATGACAATACGAATCTTGTAGTACGATTGCCCTTTTTTCGGTGTTAAGTCAATGATTTGCACGGCTTTGTTCTTCTCTGAGTCTTCCCGGATGAATTTTGCTGAGTAATCTTTTGACCACGTCGCCAGCATTTTGGCGGGATTCAAAGCATCTTCGTCCGATTCTTCATAATCATAAACTGACACTTCGTTGGTCGATTTTTGATAGTTCCACATTGAAACGCCGTCGCAATAGAAAGTTTGGTCGTCGAAGGTGATGTAATATTTGTTGCCTTTGATGATGGCCGTTCCTGACAGCGCGGTCAAGGTCTTTTTGTCTTTTTCGGCCTTGTACGTGTAACTGATTTTCATGGAGGTAAAGGCCTTGTATTTTGCGGCGAGTTTTTGCATGATCGGAGTGGCGCCGCCATCGGTGTTTTGTGCAACGCTAACAGCAAAAAAGCTGATGCAGAGCAAGATGGAAATAATACGTTTCATTGCAGTGGGTTTTGGAAGTTAAACAATGTTGTTTTTATAGTTGTGGTAGATCTTGGGAAGTTCTTTGGTGAGACTCTCTTTCCAGTCTGGGATGTCAAAATCAAAATCATCAGTGGTTTTAGACAAGTCGAATACGGAAAAGTTTGGTCTGGATGCCGGAGTGGGATAGTCGGCGGTGGTGATGGGAACGACCGGACAGTCCTTCGCCCCTAATTTCACGGCCTGACGGATGATTTCTTGTGCAAATTCGAACCATGAAATCTGCCCGCGGTTAGCAAAATGGTAGGTGGCAGCCGCAGTGATTCGGTTTTCACATATAAGTACGCGCATGATGAAACGGGCTAAATCGCCGGCTAACGTGGGACATCCGATCTGGTCGCTAACCACGCTGATTTTCTCTTTGCTTTCTGCAAGGCGCAGCATGGTTTTAACGAAGTTGTTGCCGTATGGCGAGTAGAGCCAAGCGGTGCGGATGATGGCCGCACGACAACCGCTGGCATGGATGGCTTGCTCGCCCGCCCATTTGGATTTCCCGTATATGGAAACAGGATCGGGCTGCATATCAGGTGCGTACGGAGTTCGTGATTTCCCGTTGAACACATAATCGGTTGAGATGTGAACCAACATGGCCCCGATTTCCGCAGCAACTTCGGCGAGATTGCGAACCGCCGTCTCGTTCAGTAAATAGGCCTTCGCTACATCACTTTCTGCCTTGTCAACTGCGGTATATGCAGCTGCATTCACGATGAAGTCGGCACGCATCTTTTTCCCAAACTCCAAAACGGCAGTTTTGTCGGTGATATCGAGTTCTGCAACGTCCGTGAACACAAAGCGGAAGTCGTCGGAAAAGTCAGATTCAATGAATTGTAAACTCTTGCCTAACTGACCGTTAGCACCTGTAACAAGTATATTTTTCGCCATTATATAATCACTAAAAATAAGTCTGCAAATATACGATAAAAGTTAATAAAGTTAATAAAGTTTATGAGGTTATAACTTTCCACTTTCAGCTTTCCACTTTCAGCTTAATTAATTTTCAACTTTCAATTTTCAATTAAAAAAATCCCCGAAAAGCGTTGTGCTAATCGGGGAGTATATTCAAACGAATTTTAGGTCTTATTTGATCAAGAACGGGAATTTATCAAAGTTCTTGAGGGCGATGCCCGTACCGCGAGCCACGGCTTTCAGCGGGTTGTCGGCGATGTGCACGGGCAGGTGCGTCATCTGTGAGATACGCTTGTCAAGACCGCGCAACAATGCGCCACCACCAGCGATGTAGATGCCGTTTTTGTAAATATCTGCTGATGATTCCGGCGGAGTGCTTTCCAAGGCGCTCTTGATGGCACTCTCGATTTCGGAAATGGAGTGGTCGAGTGCCTGAGCGATTTCGCGATAGTTGACCATTACGGCCACCGGCAGGCCCTGTACGAGGTCACGGCCATGAACTTCGTAATCCGCGGGCGGTTCGTCAAGGTCTTCTACAGCGGAACCAACGGCCATTTTGATGCGTTCTGCGGTCGGCTCACCAATAGAAATGTTATGCTTACGGCGCATATAGTCAATGATGTTGTCGTTGAATTCATCGCCAGCGATTTTGCTGGAACGGCAGGTGACGATACCACCCAACGCAATGACGGCAACCTCGCTGGTGCCACCACCGATATCGATGATCATGTTTCCGTTCGGGCTTAAAACGTCCAAGCCGATACCGATAGCGGCAGCCATCGGTTCGTGAATCATTCGGACTTCCTTCGCACCAGCTTGTTCGGCAGAGTCTCGTACAGCACGTTTTTCTACTTCCGTGATGCCGGAAGGAATACAAATGACCATCTTCAACGCCGGGGGAAACAGGTGACCTTTTGTTCCGGTCATTTTGATGAACTCCTTGAGCATCATCTCGGTGGCCTGGAAGTTGGCGATAACACCGTCCTTCAACGGACGAATGGTCTGGATTTCTTCGTGTGTTTTACCATGCATCATCTGGGCCTTCTTGCCAACGGCCTTGATCTGCTTGGTGTTTTTGTCAAGTGCAATGATTGACGGTTCGTCAACAACCAGCTGGTCGTTGAGTAGGATGACCGTGTTGGCGGTACCCAGGTCAATTGCTATTTCCTTTGTAAATAAAGAGGATAAACGGCGCATTATGTTGTTTTATTTAAGACTGCAAAGGTATATTTTTTATTCCGTACTAATACGCACGTTTTTTACTTTTGTTGCATTTTTTGTGCATATTTTTTTTCGGCGTAATTTTT
>JAKSMF010000046.1 GCA_024400775.1 Bacteroidales bacterium
GTTCTCGAGCCAGTAGTTCGCAAGCGCGTGCGGTGCACCCGCGTCAAAGCCGCCGTAGGCGATGTAGATGATGTCGCGCGGACCGCCGTCCCTACCCTCCGAACCGGCCGCGCCGAGAAGCGGGTTGAGGCCGTGGAAGAGTTCGTAATAGTCGTCCATGCCATCACCATCGGTGCGCTCATGTCGATTAACTGCGTGGTTAAGAAGAGGTTGCGCTCCAAATTGGAGGAATCTACGATATTGAGTATCAAGTCGTAGTCGTTCTTGGTGAGAAATTCGCGCACGCACAACTCCTCGGGCGTGTATTCGTTGAGTGAGTATGTGCCCGGCAAATCGACCAGCCGGATGGTGTATCCTTTGTAGTAAAAAATGCCGATTTTCATATCGACGGTTACGCCGGAATAGTTGCCCACCTTTTCGTGCAACCCCGTGGCGTGGTTGAAGAAGGAGGTCTTGCCGCAGTTGGGATTGCCGACCAACGCCACCGTCAGCGTGTGACTCTTTTCCTGGATTTTGGCAGAAAGGTCGGCATCGTTGATGGCCTCCTCAATGGTGCCGTTGTACTCGTTGGCGATGTCTTTCAACTGCTCCGACAACGGTAGAACCTCGATTTTTTCGGCCTCGCTGCGACGGAGCGACACGTGCGAATTCATCACGATGTACTCCACCGGATCTTGCAGCGGCGACGATTTGAGCACGGTGACGGTTTCACCCTTCACAAATCCCATCTCCATCAGTCGATGTCGCAAGCCGCCATGCCCGCTAATCTTGATAATCACGCACTTAGCGCCAGGCAGCATCTCATTTAAACTGATTCTTTTTTCGTTGTTATCCATTGATTGATTTTTTTTAATTTGGGCTCCCCGCAGAATTTACAATCCTCCCACAACTCTCCCACCATTCTGCCCAATCCTGCCACTACTCGATTCCTATTTCCACCCGTATTCCCATCACTAATGCGCTTTTTAGAGACATATCTGTTCCGCATGGATTTATAATGTATTGTATATCAGGTTGTAGAGAAATATTTTCGATAATTTGGTATTGGTAGGTTAGTTCCAATACAGTTTCATTGGGAAGGTTGGCCATGATGGCGGTTGTGGCGGCCAAACCTATGGCATCTTTTCCTTTTTGGGAGAATACCCCTGTGAGCAAAGCCCCGCCGCCAATATGAATGTGGTTGTTGTCAAGATGTTTTCTGCTGATGGCACCTGTGACAAAGAGTTGTAGCTGGCGTGAAACGTTCTGCCATATTGTGTGGCAAGCATTGAAGTGTACGCGCCACTCTTGTTCGCCTGTGTGGTATGTTACTCCAGCAACGTATCGGCCTCGGTAGTCGTTTGCATCTTTGGGTTTGAAACGATATTCGTATTCGGCGGCTAAAAAGCAACCCTTATCTTTATTGAATCGCCAGTGAACGTTGTACGGATTCTCTTCAAATCCGTATGGCGAATCAAACGCACCGAGTCGTATGGTCATGTGGTCATGAATATCTAATTCCGTATTTAGCGCCCAACCCATTATGGGAAAGATGGGTAGCGAAATATCGCTTGCTAATGCGCTCGGAACGCCAAAAGAGCTGTTGAAGAATAGTCCCGCGGGATCGCAAACAGAAAAACGCTCGTTGAAATCCTGCATTCCCGCCTTGATTCTCCAGATAAGTTCAACTTGCTGAAAATAAATTTCTTGAGACAACCATAACTCTTGTAAAAAGGTGTGGTTCCCCGCTTCGATGTTGTCGCATACCTGGTGGTCCCCAACAAACGTTTCTGAAAATGTGCCTCCGTGGGTGTTGCCTCCCTTGACAAATATTTGTGCGCCGTGCCAAAGGTTGAATCCGATGCCTATCTGAGCATAGCCCATGTACGTTCCTCCCGTTTGTAACCCGCCACATATGTTGCCAATGCCGTCACCTTTATAGGATATATCGTAAAAAAATACCTTTTTGTGGACAGAGTCATCGGGTGGGTTAGGGCATAGGAGCGAATCCCTATTATCTAAATTGTCTGCGTGACTATTTAGTAATAAGAGAATTAAATATGATAGTGATATGATTTTTTTCAAAACGTTATTTTTGGTACTTCTTCGAAATTTCGGTTGCAAAAATAGTATAAGCAAATTGCCTGCGCAATCCCTATTTTGAGGGATATAAACAGCAATAAACGTAAAGATAGTGAGGCAGTTGGATGGAAAATTATCCGTTTCTCCGTCGGAACAACTCTAACAGCGCCGGCACATAGTCGCGGTCGGTGTAGAGCTGTACGGTGTCGATACCTGACCTGCGGAATGTGTTTAAGTTGTTTGTAATCAGTTCTTTCCACCATTGTCCGTAAGTGTCGCGAACTCTCTTGCTGGCGCTATCGACCCAAATGCGGCGCCCGGTTTCGGGGTCGGCCATTTCGATAATACCGATGTTGGGAAGCGTCATTTCGCCCGTATCCATAATGTTGAGCGCCACTAAGTCGTGCCGGTTGGCGGCAATCTTTAGCGCTTGTTCGTAGCCGCGGTCCACAAAGTCGGAAATGAGGAAAACGGTGGCTTTGCGCTTGCTTACGTTGGTCAGAAAACGCAAGGCCTCGGCGATGTCGGTCTGCGTCTCCGACGGTTGGTAGGTCAATAGTTCGCGGATGATGCGCAGAATGTGCGACTTCCCCTTCGCCGGCGGAATGAATTTTTCCACCTCTCCGCTGAAGAAAATCACACCGACTTTGTCGTTGTTGTATATCGCTGAAAATGAGAGCACAGCAGCAATCTCGGTAATCAATTCCGACTTGAACTGCTTGCGTGTGCCGAAAAGGTTGGAGCCGCTGACGTCTATCAGCAGCATCACCGTCATCTCGCGTTCTTCTTCGAATATTTTGACGTACGGCGCGTTGAAACGTGCGGTTACGTTCCAATCGATGAAGCGAACATCATCGCCATAGTTGTATTGGCGCACCTCGCTGAAAGCCATACCGCGCCCCTTGAAGGCACTATGGTATTGGCCGGCAAAAATCTGCTGGCTCAACGCACGCGTCTTGATTTCAATGCGCCGGACTTTCTTGAATATTTCATTGGCTTCCATGGAGGATTTGTTGGCTTTGAATCAGTTTTGTTTAGTTTTGTGTTAGAATATCGAGATAGAAATTTTTTTTCTTTATTCAATTTTCTTTTTCTACGGCACTTCCTCGGTGTTGTGCTCGGTGCTGATGATATCGGTGGTGGTGATGTTTTCCGCTTCGGCTTCGTAGGTCAGGCCGATACGGTGACGCAGCACGTCGTAGGCGAGGGCGCGTATATCTTCGGGAATGACGTAGCCACGGCGTTTGATGAATGCGTAGGCCTGTGCTGCCAATGCCAGGTTGATGGTGGCACGCGGTGATGCCCCGAAGTTGATCATGCTCTTGTATTTCTCCAATCCGTACTGTTCCGGATATCGGGTGGCAAAAACGATTGAGGTAATGTATTGCTCGATTTTTTCATCCAGATAAACCTCTTTCACGATGCTGCGTGCGCGGGTGATGTCTTCCGGTTTGAGAACGGTTTTGGTCGTCGGAAAAGATGCTTCAAGGTGCTGACGCAGAATGAGTTTCTCTTCATCCTGTTTCGGGTAATCCACGATTACCTTCAGCATGAAACGGTCCACCTGGGCTTCGGGCAGGGGATAGGTGCCTTCCTGTTCGATGGGGTTCTGGGTGGCAAGAACCAAAAACGGCTCGTCCAGTTTGTAGGTCTCTTCACCAATGGTTACCTGACGTTCCTGCATGGCTTCCAACAAGGCACTCTGCACTTTGGCAGGAGCACGGTTGATTTCGTCAGCCAAAATGAAGTTGGCAAAAATCGGACCGTGTTTTACCACAAATTCCTCTTTTTTCTGACTGTAGATCATGGTGCCGATGACATCCGCAGGCAGCAGGTCGGGCGTGAACTGAATACGACTGAACTTTGCCTGAATGACGTTCGCCAAAGATTTGATAGCCAACGTTTTGGCTAAACCGGGCGCACCTTCCAACAGAATGTGGCCGTTCGCCAAAAGTCCAATCATCAGTTTTTCAACCATCTGTTTCTGACCAACGATCACGTTGCCCATTTCCATATTGATGAGGTCCACAAAGGAGCTTTCACGCTCGATGCGCTCGTTTAATTCTCTGATATCTACTGAATTACCCATTTTTTTTATGATTAAAAAAAGTTTGCAAATTTACACAAAATCTCAGATTTTACTACTCTTTAAAACTTTTTTCAACCAGTCATGTTTTTTTATGAAAAAAATGTAACTTTGCAAGCTCGTTATTTTGAATTAATTAATCAGTAAATCAACAAGATATGTCAGAAAAAATTTTATCCAAAGTGAAGCCCGGCGTGATGTACGGGAAAGACCTGCAAGAAATCTTCAGAATTGCCAAAGCAGAAAAATTCGCCATTCCCGCCGTCAACGTTGTCGGTAGCGATTCCGTGAATGCTGTTTTGGAGGCCGCCAAGGTCGCCAATTCGCCCATTATGATTCAGTTCTCCAATGGCGGTTCTGCCTTCTACGCGGGTAAGGCCCTCTCCAACGACGGCGAAAAAGCCGCCATCATCGGTGCCATCTCCGGTGCCATGCACATCCATCAAGTGGCTGAACTTTACGGCGTTCCGGTCATCGTCCATACTGACCATGCCGCCAAAAAACTCCTTCCGTGGATCGACGGTCTGCTGGACGCCGGCGAAAAATTCTACAAAGAACACGGCAAACCGCTCTTCAGCTCTCACATGCTTGACCTTTCAGAAGAATCTTTGAAAGATAACATCGAAATATGCAAGAAATACTTGGCTCGTATGTCTAAAATCGAGATGGTGCTTGAAATCGAACTCGGCATCACCGGTGGCGAGGAAGATGGCGTTGACAATACCGGCATCGAAAGCGCACGCCTTTACACCCAGCCCGAAGATGTGGCTTACGCTTACGAGGAATTGAGCAAAATCAGCCCGAACTTCACTATCGCCGCCTCTTTCGGCAACGTTCATGGCGTTTACAAACCGGGTAATGTGAAACTTGAACCCATCATTTTGCATAATTCACAAAAATATATTGAAGAAAAATTCAAAACACAACCCAATCCCGTCAATTTCGTATTCCACGGCGGTAGCGGTAGCGAACCCGCCAAAATCAAAGAGGCAATCCAGTACGGTGTGGTTAAGATGAACATCGATACCGATACGCAATGGGCTTTCTGGGAAGGCATTATGAATTACTATAAAAAGAATGAAGCCTACCTTCAGTCACAAATCGGCAACCCCGAAGGTGAAGACAAACCCAATAAGAAATACTATGATCCGCGTAAGTGCCTCCGCGAAGGCGAAGTCGCTATGGTGAAACGCCTCCAAGTTGCTTTCGACGACCTTAACTCCTTGAATCGCAATTAAACCCATACGCACTTGGTCCGGTCTGACGGCAGTTTTGTTTTTGTACCATAAATTTCAATGTCATGAAAACGTTAGTATTGATTTTTAGTGCTTTATTGGCGACTTTGAGCGTGAAAGCGATTACGCCTGTGCCGCAAAACGCATCCTCAATCGCTGTCGCGGCCGTTACCGGTTTGCCCGCCGACGATTGCGAGTGTACCACTTGGCTCGATGAAAGCGTCGGCCGGTGGACGGTTTACGTTAAAAACACGTGTGAAGAGGAACGCATCGTGGACTGCTGGTATGTCGTGGAACTCGTTGATGGAACGAAAGATACGCGTACTGCTACGCTGACGCTTCGTGCCGGCGCAACTTCTTATATCGCCAGCGACTTCACCAGCCAGAGCCACTGCATTGAACATGGCTGCTCTTTCCGGGAAGACCAACAATAGTCTATTCGAATTCTTTTAGAAAATCTGCAACAATGAAAGTGCTGCCGCCTACATAGACGGCGGCATTTTTATTTATGCGCTGTATCAAAGATTGATAAGTGGCGAAAACCGACAATTCGCTCGCTGTCGCCTGTAGGCCGTTCGCTATCATTTTTCCTACGATGACGGCAGGCTCCTGCGCGCGTGCAACGCTGGCCTTGCAAACCAGATATTCTGCCTGCCGCGGTAACAAATGGATGATGCTGTCGATATCTTTGTCGTTGACGAAGCCGATGATGCAGTAAAGCTGCTGACAATCAAGATTTTGTAGCTGTTGTGACAAAAATGCGAAGCCACCGCTGTTGTGCCCTGTGTCGCAAATGGTCAGCGGTTGCTCACTGACGACTTCCCAGCGCCCACGCAAATGCGTGTTTCGCAACACGTTTTCGATGGCGCGGACAATCAGCTGACAGATGTCGGGACGATTACTGTGGCGCAACATAACGGCCTTGACGAAAGTGGCGACGTTTTCCAGCTGATAGTCGCCGGGCAGAGGCAGACAAATGCGGTCGGCAATGACTTCATCATTGTATTTCAGTGAGATAAAGCGGACTGCGTGACTGCTGACACGGCTCTCGGCAAGCGGTGTCACCGTGACATTTTCGGTGGTGAACAGCGGCGCGTTTAGCTCGGCTGACTTGGCTTCGAAGACGGGCATGGTTTCGGGCTGGCGTTTCCCGATGACGACGGGAATGTTAGGCTTTATAATGCCGGCCTTTTCGCCTGCAATCTTTTCCAACGTGTCACCCAGCAACTGCGTGTGGTCAAACGAAATGTTGGTGATGACGCACATTTCGGGCAAAATAACGTTTGTGGCATCCAAACGACCACCCAAACCAACCTCGATGATGGCGATATCTACTTTTTGTTGTGCAAAATAATAGAACGCCATTGCGGTCGTCATCTCAAAAAATGACGGCTCAAGTTTCTGAAAATCATTATTATAATGCTCGAAAAATTCAACAACGGCCTCTTCAGGCATCATCTCTCCGTTGACCTTGATGCGTTCCCGAAAATCTACAAGATGAGGCGAAGTGTAGAGCCCGACTTTTAATCCCATTTCTTGATAAAATGATGATAATAAGTGCGTTACTGAACCTTTCCCGTTCGTGCCAGCCACGTGGATGCACTTCAGTCGCTTTTCGGGATTGCCGATAATGGCGGTTATGGCTTCAATGTTTTCAAGTCCTTCTTTGTAGGCGCTGCTGCCGATTTTATGGTACATGGGCAGTGCGGTGAAAATGTTGGTGAGTATGTCGTTGTAGGTCATGAGGAAATGAGTGCTGATTTATTGATTCTGCTTTGGTTATAAAAGGATTATCTTATAATGGTGATTTTCTTGCGAAGGGTCTGCCCTTCTCGGTTCGTGAGGTGAACGAAGTATGTGCCGGCCGGCCAGGATGAACATTCGATGGTCGTTTCTTCACAATCCAGCTGACGGCTGAAAATGACTTGTCCCAATGTGTTGAAAATGGTGACTTTCTGCGCGTTCGGTGTGCTGATGCTGAACTGCGTATTTGCCGGATTCGGAGCTATCAGCATGTTTTGTTCACAGAAACTGATGCTGTTGATGGTGGTGTCTTCGCCAGGAACGTCGGTGGTATCTCCAGAATTCGTATTGGGGGAGACGGTGAAGATGAACGGATCCGGTTCACCGATGTAGGGATAAAATTCGCGGCGCCCCGACTGGTCTTTGGCAAAAAGGTAGTATTGCACTTCGCACGTGTCGGTGATGCCGGAGATTTCTCCAGTCCATTGTTCGCCGCCAGCGAGTGTCATCGCAGTGCTTGTCCACGCAGTCGTATCGTCGTTTCTGATTGTTCTATAATATATTCTGACTGAATCTGTTATCAGACTTTGTTGACTTAACACTTTAAAGTTTGCACTGATGGTGAATTCGGGGGCGTAGGGTTGTGCACCGAGGGTGGGGTAGTGGGTGATGCGCAGCATTTGTTGATCCGGAATCTCGTGCGTGCGGCAGTGAAGCGCATCGGTGTTCTCCCATGGTGTGCTTGTTTTTTCCATGATGGGAACGATGGTGTAGCCGGGCATGGCGTTGCGATAAACTTCAATCGCATCGTTGTCGTAGGTTGTGCCCGTTACCGGAACGAAAACGTGGTCGTTGAGAATGAGACTGTTGGTGTAAGGTGTGCGTGCATTCGAGACCATGCTGCCGGGTTCAAAAACGCGATAGACTTTGTATTTGTTACCCCACGGTGTAGTCGCATTCGCAAAATAATTTGCTACATCTTCATATTCCTGATAACGACTGGCCCCCACGGGAAGTTGGGCGATGAGGATTTTGTCGGGAGCTAAAAACTTGCCCCAGCAGTCGATGTGCGCGATGTAGTCTCCCTGTGGGTCAATTGTAAAATGGTAGTTGTCAATCCCCAGATAATCAAAGCAATACTGGCGAATTTGCGCTTCGGTAAGGTCTTCGTTTTCCTCCATTACCAAGTCTGTTGAGGCGGCGGTGCCGTAACCGTCCGACATGTAGTTGCCGCCCGTGTGGATGATGGGAAAGTCGAAGTGGTTGACACCGAGGAAGTTGGCCATTATGGCCATGTGTGCATCGTCGTTCGGGCGTGTGGGACGATTGTAGGTGAAGTCGGCGACGCCAAACTCATCGTTGCCGTCCAAAATGAACCACGGACCGAAATCGCGGGTCCAGTAACTATCGACACTGCCCACGACAAAGTTCACGTTATCCATGTTAATGCCGGCATTTTGCAGCTGATTGCGGACGCTGTTTTGTTGGTATGAGGATGAAACGGCTACGGTAACCGTCACCATGTCAGCGAGTTGAGAGATGAGTGTGTTGGGAATGCCGAAGCCGCTGTAGGAATAGGCGATGAGCACGCCCTGACACGGCTCGAATTCCGCAATGCTGACCACAGGCGTTGTCGGTGGCGTTGATGTGCGCGCACGTTCCGTCAATTCGTGCCAACGCAACACGTCTTCGGCTGTCTTTTCATAGCGCATCTGCTCGTTTTGCGCATTCAAAATATTGATAAACAAAAAGATAATAAAAAGTGAGGGTAGAATTTTTTTCATATTGAAAATTTTAACTTTGGTACGCAAAAGTACGTAATTTTAATGATATTCTTATAATCTTATCTTCTTTCTTGAAATCTGGATCTTCCGTTTGCGGATGGTGAGTCGAACAACGCAGTAGTCGATGAGTGGGGCGAAGATGTTCATCAGCAGAATGGCGAGCATCATGCCTTCGGGGTAACCTTTGTTGACTACGCGGATGACAATGGCCAGAATGCCGACGAGGGTGCCGTAGATGTATTTGCCCGCTGAAGTGTGTGCGGCGGTTACCGGGTCGGTGGCCATGAATACAGCGCCGAAAAGGAATCCGCCCATAAGCAGTTGCTGCCATCCTGTGAGCGGGCAAAGACCGCCAAAATGAAACAGTGCTGCGGTCGCCCAACCTCCGATGACAACGGAAAGCATTATCTTCCAACTGGCGACTTGTGTGTATAGTAAAATGATGGCTCCCAATAAGATAGCTATTTTTGAGGTCTCACCCATGGAGCCGGGAATTGTACCGACGAACATTTCCAGAAAGGACGGCATCTGCTCCGTCGCACCATTCATCGTGAGCGACAACGGTGTCGCGCCACTGACCGCGTCGGGCATCTCCGAAATCCATACCGCATCACCGGAAATGACTGACGGATAGGCGAAAAAGACAAATGCACGCGCCACCAATGCTGGATTTAGAAAGTTGTATCCCGTGCCGCCGAAAACCTCTTTCGCAAACAACACGGAAAAAGCCGTCGCAATCGCTACAATCCATAGCGGTACGTCGGGCGGCATAATCATGGGAATGATGAAGCCCGTAACGAAAAATCCCTCCGCCACCTGGTGCCCGCGGTGTTGCGCAAAAATTATCTCTATCGTCAACCCGCTGACGTAGGTGACAATTACCAACGGCAGCCATTTTAATAAGCCATAACCAAAACAATGCCAAAATTCTGTCGCTTCACCTAAGGACAGAAAGTGCTGATAACCAACGTTCCACATGCCAAACAACAACGCCGGTACCAATGCCAGCATCACCGTAATCATGATGCGTTTCATATCGACCGCATCACGCACATGGCTGCCTCGCGTGGTTATGGTCTTGGGCGTGAGGAAAAAAGAGTCGATGGCATCGTAAAGTGCAGAAAAACAATGCAATGGCTTGCCATTTTCAAAGTTTTTCCCGATTTTGTCGCTTATATCTGATAATTTCATCGTTTTCAATTATTACTAAAAAATTACGCTTCCTTCACCTCTTTCAAACCATCTTCAATTATTTTCTGACAGTCTGTTTTGGATGGACAAACGACTTCGCAAAGCGCAAAGTCCTCACTGTCAACTTCGTATATGCCAAGTTCTTCCATCTTTTCGATGTCGTGTGTAAGGCAGGCTTTGAGAAGTTCCAGCGGGAGAACGGCGTTGAAAGGAAATACCTTGTCGTAAATGTCGGTCATGACGAAGTTGCGGTGGTCGCCATGCTGTGACGTTGAAAAGTCGAACTTTTTGTTACGTGTGAGCCATGCCGTGAATGTGTGCGAAAAACTCCATTTTTTGAATCCAGGAAGAAGCCAGCCGATAAATTCACGCTCGCTGTTTTCCTTTAACAAAGTGACTTGGTGGTCGTAAAAACGGAGGGTGGAAAAACCGTCTATCTTTTTGCCGGTCAGTACGTTGCCGCTGATTTTGCGAACATTGTCGCCTATCGTCTGCATGTTCAGGACGTCGGAGATGTCGGCACCGTAAAAGGTGGTGTAATAGCGCGAATGAGTAGCGGCGGGACCCGTCAAGGCGAAGCACTTTTCAAATCCCAGCAGGTGACTTGCGAAAAGTCGTCCGATGCGGCAGACGTCGGCGGGGGAGATGTACCAAACGGTTTCCCCTTTGTCCAACGGCGCGATGCGATGAATTTGCGGACCGACGGTGCCCGCGGGATGTGGACCGGCAAAATAGTGAAATTCAACATTTTGCGCTGCTTCAAAGAAGCGGTTGTCGGCACCGTCGCGCAAGGTCAGATGTATGGGAACGTCTGGCCCGACGACGCGTTTCAAGATGCGAAGGCCTTCCGCAAAATCAGCTTCTCGCTCCTTCAGCAATATTGGATAGTCGGGAGCTAACGGCGCTGAATCAAAGCAAGATACAAACAAAGCTTTGGGCTTGCGGTCGGGATTGGGAATGGTGGAATACGGGCGTTGGCGCAGGCACGGCCACAATCCGTATCGCAAAAGCGTTTCCTTGTGGCTTCCGGCATTGTCGTCATCATCGAAAAGCACGGGCATTATTGGCTCTGCCGATGTGTCAACTTCGATGGTAATGCACTCAACGACACGCTTTTCACCGCGTACCACCTCTTTTACTATGCCGGATATGGGTGAGACAAATGTGACGCGCTCGTCATTTTTATCAACAAATAATGGTGTGCCAACGGTTACGGAATCACCGGCCGCCACCAGCACTTTGGGTTTCAGCCAACGAAAATCCGTCGGGCACACATGGCATAGTTGAGGAATCGGCAGCGCCTCCATTTCCGGCATCGCTTCTCCCTTCAAATGCAAATCCAGACCTTTACGTATTTTATATTTCATAATGAAAATTATTCTTTTCAGGAAATATCAATTATTCAACTCTCAATTTTCAATTGTTCAGCTTTCAGTTCTCAATTTTCTCCTTTCGCCCAAAAATCTGCTCCTTTGATGTTCAAATCGTGAGGGTTGAATTTAGGTTCTTTGCCCTCTTTTTGCTGTTTTTCGTATGAACGTAGCGATTTTAGTGCTTTCGGACTTAAAAGCAGTATGGCGATGATGTTGATCCAAGCCATGGCTCCAACGCCGATGTCGCCGAGGTCCCATGCCGCTTTGGCGGTTTTGACAGAACCGTAAACAACGGCCAATAAGATACATAGGCGCAGAATCCAAATAAATGTGTTCTCTCTTTTGCTTTTACCAAAAAGATAGACGACGCTGGTTTCAGCATAATAATAATATGCCATAATGGTGGTAAAGGCAAAAAAAGCGAGGGCGATAGCCACCACGATACCACTGGCGGTATGACCGATGAGGGTGCTGATGGCGGTTGTGGTGTAGGAAACGTCCGGCGCGCCCAAATTGTATGCGGATTGATATAGAATTTGTCCGCTGCTGGCATCAACGACGTTGTAAGTCTTTACTGCTAAAATCATTACGGCGGTGGCTGTGCATACGAGCAGGGTGTCCACATAGACGGAGAATGCCTGTACCAAACCCTGTTTTACAGGATGCGACACTTTAGCGGCGCCGGCGACGATGGGACCTGTGCCCTGACCAGCTTCGTTGGAGTAGATGCCGCGCTTAACGCCCCACGCAATCGTGCTGCCGATAATGCCGCCGAAGATCTCGTGCGTGCCGAGCGCTCCGCGAATCATGTCGCTAAAAACTTCCGGAATGGCTTGCGCGTTGACAATCAGTACGATAATTGCTAACAAAACGTACAAAATCGCCATGAAGGGGGCGATGATTTCTGCCACTCTTGCGATGCGCGTAGCGCCGCCGATAATGACTAGGCCAAGGACGAAGGCGACGATGAGGCCGATCCATAACGGATTGACGTGCAGCGCATCCACAAAGGCGGTGGCGATGCTGTTGCTCTGTACCGGTGGCATGAGCATACCGCAGGCAATGACGGTGACGACGGCGAAGATGACAGCCAGCCATTTGCAACGCAGCCCTTTTTCAATATAGTATGACGGCCCGCCGCGAAACTGTCCGCCATGGATTTCTTTGTAGATTTGCGAAAGGGTGGCTTCCACGAAGGCGGAGCCGGCGCCGAGGAAGGCGATAATCCACATCCAGACAATGGCTCCGGGGCCGCCATAACCGATGGCGGTGGCCACACCGACGATGTTGCCGGTGCCTACACGCCCCGAAAGCGCCATCGCAAAGGCCTGGAACGAAGATATGCCCGTCTTCTGTTCCTTGTCGGTGGAAAACAAAAGTCGGCACATTTCACCAAAATGCCGCACTTGCACAAACCGAGTGCGTAGTGAGAAATAGAGGGCAGCAAGCAGGCAAAGTCCGACTAACGCTGGGCTCCAAACCCAGCCGGAGATGGTCGCAATGATGTTCTCTAATGTATTCATATAAATAGTTGACTTATTGATTTAATGCTGTTTTTTTATAAAAAATCCGACTATTCATTCTCATCGATGGCTTCGAGCAGGAAACTTACAGGTCGGAAACCGTCGTTGCAGGAAATCATCGCCGAGTAGGGGTTTTTCATCCAACCGTCGTAAAAGTTGCCGCCACCACGGGCAAGCTCCTCCGCAAATTCTCTCATGCTGCTCCAAGCGCTTTCACACAAATTGTTTGGGCGTTCTCCGTTTTCGGAAATGAAAATCTGTCCTTCACGTACATCGCAAGTGTGCTCGATCGGATTCTCATATCGGGCCATTAAATCAGGATAGGTGGCTTTGCGGATTGCGGTGATTTTTACTTTTTTCATCGGTTTTCGTGCTGATTTTATATAAAAAAGGGAGGCAAGAAAATGCCTCCCAAGAGGTTGTATCGTTCTTCGATGTTTATCTGCACGTTTTGCAAACTACCTTCTTAACATCTTGATTGTCAAAGATGACGATCGGAAGTTTGTCGAAAAGTCCGCACAGGCGGGCCGGTGCGCGGTCGGCGGCGAGTTTAACGGCGGCGGACATATTCCCGCTCATGTAAAGTTCTTCGCGAACGGCGCTCAGTGAAATGAAGGAGAAGAGGAAGTCTTCGGAAATGGTTTTGTCGTTGATGAAGGGTTCCATCAAACTGACCGCATAAACATAATCACCATTCTTTACGAAGATGGAGGCAAGTTTGTAAGCGTTTTTCCACGATGACATCACGGGGTTGCGGATGGCTTTGATTTTCGCGTAGGTGTTGTCCAGCAAAGTGGCGCTTTCTGTCGTGGCCGGAATGGTTTTGAGGTAGTCGATGATTTGGAATTGGAGTTCCATATTAAGGTTGTTGACCTGCTCTTGCGGAAGTTGCTGGAGGGTGTAAAGGCGGTCGATGTTGGCTTGGCGGATGCTGATGTCGTTGAGGTCGGCGAAAGGAGTTGCGGAGACGACCTTGGCGACGGCGTCATTGAATTGGGCGGCCTGGTTGGTGTTGTCGAGTTTGGCAACGTCAATCATATCGGTGGCGGTACGAACATCCACGCCGCCGTCAGCTACGCTGAGCATGTAGAGGCGATTCATGAGGAAGGGCTGATAAGCTTTGCCGTTGGGGATTTCCAGATGCGCGGCAGCCATGGAGTTGTAACGTTTGGCTTCCACTTCCTGCATCATATATTGCTGGATGGCCATGGCGAGTCCGTAGTTCTTTGCAGCCAAAGCGCGGTTGAATTTGGCGACGGCAAACTCCTGTTCGTTTTCGCCATCAACTTTATACTGAATGTGCATGGTGATGATGGCGCAGCGTTCTTTTTTCAAAATGTCGTTGTCGATTGCTTTGGCGACGGCGCTGCCGTTGGCTTTCAATTTGGATACGGCCTGTGACTTAGTGCCGAGGGCGAGGTCTCCGTATTCGGGATGTTTGACGATGTCTTTTTTGAATGCTTCCCAGCCATCGTCATACTTCACGCTGACCTCGAAATTCTGACCGGCATATTGTTGTTTGAAAGCGTTGGTCAAACTTTTGCCGCGTTTTTCTTGGTTTTTCTGCATGGTGGCGTCACCGGAATAGTTCAATGAGTTGCTTACGGTGATTTCTACTTTTTCAACAGAGAATGCGGGCTCGTTGAGGGCGGTAAGGTAAGGTTCAACATCAGCGAAGGTGAGATCGTATTTTTTGTCTTCGAACGGGACCACCAAAGTGAGGGTGTTCGATTCGGCAACCGGTACCCATTCGCCCTTAGGCTTGATTGTAGTGACATCTTTGGTGAAGTACATCGGTTCGGTATAAGTGGCGTTCTTACATTCCACCTGTTTCTTTAAGATGTTGCGGCATACGTATTTACCATCTTTGATGATGATGATGTTGATGTCGATTTCGGCGTCATCGGGAATCTCAGCCGGAATTTCGGCGATGGGGGAGAGCAACTTGGTCGTTTTTTTGCCTGTTGCCTGATTCTCATTCAAAATATCTTCAAATGTGATGTTCTTGGTCATATAGCCGTGGTTCGGACGGTCCTGGTCAACGTTGTCGGTGCCTTCGCAGTCGTACTGACTGTGTTGTACAAAATCCAACACGATGGCATCGCCTTCTTTGCCGATCAAACGTTTGATGACTTTGTTATCGTCGTAGGAGAAATATACCACGCCGTCTTTGACGGAAATGCATTCGGAGAGAAGTTCAAGGCCTTTGTCGGTCATACACTTTTTGCAGAGCTGTTCGTCATAGTCGGCCAAACCGAGTTTGGTGCGGGTGTATGGAAGGTCTTTGGAAAGTTGTTTCGGTTTGCCGTAGTTGAATGTGCGGTCGTTGGCCAAAATATAGGATGCGTAGATGCTCTTCATATACTGGTCAAATTCGTAGCCAAATCCGAGATAAGTGTACTGTCTGTCCAAAAGGACGGCAGCGGTTTTTGCATTTTTAAGAATAGGACGAATGAGTTCAAGGCAGACGTCGTAATAGCAGTAATCTTTGTCGCCAAGGGTGGCTTTTGCTTTGGAAGCCAACTCTTTACCGTGTGTGCCGAGACCATATTTCTTCAAACGTTGTTCCGTGGTGCGGTACGGGGCGATGCCCTCGATGGTCTTTTCTTCTTTATCCGCCTGATAAACAGCTTGATAAAGAGCTGTCGAGTCCAAACGGACGTCGGTTTTCATCGCCGGCAGAAATGCGTACTGGCTGCGTGCTGCGTTGACAATGTCCTGCATACAGGCATAAAGAATTTTCTCACTGAAGTTGTTTGGCGCGAAATTTCTGGCATAATCCTTATTGCTCTTTAAGAATTCGGGGTTGAAATCCTGATACGGATTTTCGGTTTGAGCAAATGCTAAATTGCTGAAAATTAAGCAGAAAATTGCTGCAAAAAAGGTAATTTTCTTTATCATAATGGTGAGTTTTTATTCTTCAAAAAAATCTTGCAATAATAAGATTTTTTTTTGAAATAACGAAAAAGAAAATTACACTCGTAACAATTTGTGAATTGGGCTGTTGCGTTTGAGGAAAGATGGCTACTCGATGATGCGGAGTTGGCGCTTGGCTTGTGCGCCGCGCATGGCTTCGAAATGCCACCACTCGGTGCGAATGGTCAGCATACCGTTGTCGGTCATTAGGCGACGGAGCAGGCGGCGATTGTTGAGTTCCTGCTGGGTGATTTTGCCGTCGGCGACGAGTTGCGCCTCGTGGTCGGTGTGCGCCTCTTCTCCGAAATGGTCGAATCGGGTGCGCATCGGC
>JAKSMF010000047.1 GCA_024400775.1 Bacteroidales bacterium
GTTGCAGGTGATGACAGCTCGGGATGAGAAACCGTGGTGAAAGTCCACGTGTCACTCCATTCTGCCGGCTGCCCGTTGATGATGCTGCGAACACGCCAATAATGCGTTTTTTCGTAATACAAATCATTTAATGTAAGGTAGTTATATCCGTGATTGCGGGTGCCGATGATGAGACCCGGAGAGTTGAAAGTGCTCACGGTGTCGCATTGGTATTCGTAAGAATCACAGCCGGAAATGTTTTCCCAGGTCAGATATTGCGAAACAGAATGAATCGAGGTTCCGCTCGTCGGCGAAATCAGGTGAACCAGTCCGTCGGTTGTGCTGAAGCTCCACGCATCGCTCCACGCTAACGTGTCGGTGCCGTGATAGCCAGCCACGCGCCAATAGTAGGTGGTTCCCGGCGTGAGGTCGCCAAGGTAGCTGTCGTAATCGTTGCCCGTGCGCAATGCCGCCGAATTGAAACTTTCGGTCGTATCCAACTGGTAAATCCAACCATCCAGATTGTTCACATTGCAGCCCAAATAGGTGTAGAAATAATCCAAAGTGCTGCCGTCGGCCGGCGATGACTGTGTGATGCTGGCATTCGTGTTGAAACTCCACGTTGCCGACCAGCCCGTCAGGGTGTAATTGTAGTAGTCGAGCAAGCCGACGCGCCAGTAATAGGTTTTGTTCGGCTCAAAATCATACAGATACACATAGTTGCTGCTCACTTGGCGCAAAGTCTGCTCTGCCAGCGGGGAGCTGAAATCGGCAATGGTATCGTACTGAATCTGATAATACTGGGAGTAATAATAATAGCTGTTGTTTCCGTTCCAATTGAAATAGACGGAAGAGATACCGGAAACCGTGCTTCCGTTAGCGGGCGAAGACAAGACCACTGCGCCGGGCGTGTTGAAACTCATCGTGCGGCTCCAATCGCTTTCCTCGCTGCCGACTCTCGCTTTCACGCGCCAGTAGTAGGTTTTCAAATATTCTAATGAAGAAATGTAATAATCGGTGTATGAAGATGTGTAGGTGCGCAATCCGGTTGAATTGAATGTAGAAACGGTGTCAACCTCAATCACATATTCTTCAATTCCTGAATAATAATTCCAATAGAGGTCGGCTTCGTTGTAGCTGAGCGAGCTGCCGTCTGCCGGAGAGGTCGGCTCCACGCTGCTGGCCGTGCTGAAACTCCAAGTTTCTGACCAGGCCTCCGGATCGGTGTTGGCGTTGGAACGCTCGCGCCAGTAGTACTGCTGGCCGAATTTCAAGCCTTCAACATAATTGTAACTATCATATATACTTGATGTCACCAATGCCGGAGAATCAAATGTCGGCACGGTGTCCATATTGAAAACGTAGCTGCCGCCCAGCGTGTTCCAGCTGAAGTCGGTTGCGAGCGCACGAATCTGGCTGCCGTTGGAAGGATACGACAGGTTCACCTGCCCACTAACGTGGAAATTCCGAACGTCCGACCAGCAGGTGTCGTTTGGCATATACGCACCGATCTTCCAATAATAGTTCGCATTCAAATAAGGTACGCTAATGCTCGCGTATCCGTAACTGTATGAAACGTCCTGGCGCACCAAAGCCCCTGAGTTGAAGGTCGGAACGGTGTCGAGCAGACAGATATAATTGTAGAAGCCATCAATGTCGCTCCAGCTCAATTCCACGTTCAAGCTCTGTTCGCTTCCGTTCTGCGGACTATAAAGCGTAATGGTGGACGGCGTGCGGAAAGTTTCCGTTTCCGACCAGTCGCTGGTTACGCCGTCGTATGTTGAGCGAACCTGCCAATAGTAAAGCTTGTTGAGACTCAATTCACTGACACCGCAACTGTAATGATCGCCCGTGTAGGAGTAGTAAGGCGAGTAACTGTTGGTTCTCAGAGCTGGCGAATCGAAAGTCGGCACCGTGTCGCAACGCACTTCGTAATTGACGTAATAGCCGTAGCGGCCGGTGAAAGTCAAAGAGGGATACAAAGAGTTCACCGTTTCGCCGTTGACCGGGCTATAGGGCTGAACGCCGGTGCGCATCACAAACGACCAAACCTCACTCCAGTCGGAGCTGTTGTCAGCGTCGTTGTACTTGACACGCCAATAAATGCGGGTACCGTTTGAAAGTGTCTGCGTGTAGATGTAACTGCTTGTCGTAGTGGTTTCATACAGCATCGGGGAATCGAAAGTGGCGACGGTGTCGTACTGTACCAACATATTGAGACCGAAATCATTTTGCCAATAAAGTTCCACTGATTCCGAGCTGGTGATGCTGTTGTTGCTCGGGGAGTAAAGTTGCGGGCCTGCGGTGGAAAGCGTTATGGTGCGAGTTTCCGTCCACGGCGTGTAACCACCATTGGCGTAAGCTCTTACGCGCCAGTAATAGGTTTTTCCGAAACGCGTCAGCGTGAACGAAGAGCTTTCTGATGTGGTGTGTGCCGGCGAATCGAAAGTCGGCACGGTATCCAGCTCGTAGTAAAGGTAAGCGCCGCTGGGCAGCGTATAGTCGATATAAACGTAAGGCGAGGTCACCGTGATGCCATCTGCCGGAGCGGTCACCGTGAGTCCGGGAATGTGGAACGTCCGTGTGGCCGACCAGGCGGAGGTGTCGCTGTACGAGCGGGCACGCACGCGCCAATAGTAGGTGGTTCCCATCCGCAAACCACTGATGGAAACATTCCGGTACGACGATGAACGCGAGCCCGTCATCAAAAGCGGGGAATCAAAGTTCGCCGTCGTGTCGCACTGGTAGTCGTAGTAGTTACAACTAACAGAATTCCAGTACAATGTTGTACTCAGCGAATTCACTTCGCTCCCATCCGTCGGAGTGGAGAGAGTGGGAACGCTCATCTGGGCAAATGCCAGACTAAAAGAAGCAAGTAGGAAAAAAAGTGCTAATGTTCTTTTCATAATATGTTGATTTTTAGACTTCATATTTTCAAAAAAATGGAGCGCAATTTACGCAATTTCAACAGATGATTGTTCAAAAGTTATCAACCATAAATGAACAGACACGAAGAGGGAGAACGACGGGAATTTATTCCCATTGCGGCATCTTCATAAAGTAGAAAGATTTGAAGGTCTGAGCTTAAAGAACTGAGGTCAACGGACGAAGCCAAGCGGACGATTTCCCACCCGTTGCAAAGCTCATAACTCTTTATCAGAGCATGTCCACAAAATTAGTGTGAACCTTCAAAAAGTGTCAAGCAAAATCAGCAAAGTCAAAGTCGCACTGGACTCAAAAGATTCTCCATCTTCGCACGAGGCGGAGCAGGCACGTCGGCAGCAACGCCACCAAGAACAGCAGTACGTGGTTGAGGAAGCCCGGCGTCACCTGCGCGCGGCCATGGAACATGGCTCGTAGTCCACGGCGAGCCAACCGTTGCGGCGTGACGATATAGCCGACCACCATGCCGATTTTCGTGGCCGTGCGGCTGATGCTGTAAAGTCCCGTATCCACCGCGCCCGGACGTACTGCTGTGACATATACTCCCTTGTGATACAGCTCGATATGTACTGAACGAGAGAAGTTTTTGAGGAACGCCTTCGTCGCGCTGTAGGTTGCCAAACGCTGCACCGCGATGTCGGATGTGATGGAACTCATATTCAGAATGTACCCCTTGCCGCGTTCCACCATGTCTTTGCTGAAGTAGTACAGCAACATGGCGGGCGTGTAGGTGTGCAGGTTGAGAATCAGGTGGTTGAACTGCGGCGTGTCGGCAATGAAGTCGCGGTCGTGATATACGCCGGCGTTGTTAACCAAAACCTCCACTTCCAAGCTTTCGGCATGGCAGTAGTCGTATAGCTCCTTCGCCGCCTCCTGTCTCCCGAGATCCGACACCAGCGAAACCACCTTGACACCATATTCTAGCCGAATCTCTTCTGCTTTCGTGTGAATGGCCTCTTCGTCGCTGACGATGATTAGTGGATAGCCCTTGGCGGCCAGCTGCCGCGCATATTGAAAACCGATGCCGGAACTCGCGCCCGTCACCAGCGCATATGATTTTTCGTTGCTCATGGGGTAAACTTAAAACGCTGGCAAAATTACAACAAAAATCCGATTTGGCAGGGAGAATTGTGTCAGAGTTGCGTCAGGTTTGTGTCAGAATGGTAAAAGTCGGTATGCATAAGCAGTAATTAATTTTCAATTTTCAATTTTCAACTTTCAATTTTCAATTAAAAAAAACTCTCAGCTCTCCATTCTCAGCTCTCAGCTTTTTCGTACTTTTGCCCCGCAAAAATCTACATCATTATTTATATGGAATTCCGTATTGAAAAAGACTCTCTCGGCGAGGTGAATGTCCCTGCCGAACATCTGTGGGGCGCACAAACCGAACGTGCCCGCAATAATTTCGCCATCGGCTACACGCTCATGCCGATGGAAATCATAAACAGCGTCGTGGTCGTCAAAAAAGCCGCGGCCTTCGCCAATTGCGAGTGCGGCGTGCTGCCGGAAGAAAAACGCGACCTCATCAGTCAGTGCTGCGACGAAATACTGGCTGGCGATTGGGAAGAAGAGTTCCCGCTGCCGGTTTGGCAGACCGGCTCCGGCACACAAAGCAACATGAACGTCAACGAGGTGATTTCCAACCGCGCCGAATTGCTGAAAAACGGTGAAATCAACGGCCTCGCGCGTTTCATCCATCCCAACGACGATGTCAACAAGTCGCAATCCACCAACGACGTTTTCCCGACGGCGCTGCGCATGACCACCGCGCTGTGGGCAGCAGAATATCTGATTCCCGCCTTGGAACAGCTGCGCGACACGCTGGCCGCCAAAGCACAGGAGTTCGACGACATCGTGAAAATCGGTCGCACGCACTTGATGGATGCGACGCCGCTGACACTCGGACAGGAATTTTCGGGCTATGTGGCTCAGGTTGAGCATTGTATCGAGGCCATCCGCACCACCTTGCCGCATGTGATGGAACTGCCTATCGGCGGTACAGCCGTCGGCACAGGCCTCAACACGCCGCCGCAATATACCGAAAAGGCGGTCGCATACATTAACTTATTTACAGGACTGGAATTCACGGCGGCACCGAACAAGTTCGAAGCGATGATGTCTCATGATTCGCTGGTGGAAATGTCGGGTACGCTGAAACGTGTGGCGGTATCGTTGATGAAAATCGCCAACGACTTCCGTCTGCTCGGCTCCGGACCGCGCAGCGGGATAGGGGAGTTGGTGCTTCCATCCAATGAACCGGGTTCCTCCATCATGCCGGGAAAGGTCAATCCCACGCAGTGTGAAGCACTCGCCATGGTTTGCAGTCAGGTCATCGGTAATGATGCGGCAATCACCATCGGCGGTATGCAGGGTCATTTGGAACTGAATGTTTTCATGCCGCTCATCGGTCGCAACCTCACTGAGTCGATGGGCTTGTTGCACGATGCAGTGCTCTCATTTGAAGAACATTGTGTGCGCGGTGTGCAGCCCAACATGAAGCGAATCCACGAAAATCTGGAGCATTCGCTGATGCTGGTGACCGCGCTCAACACGCACATCGGCTATGCTAATGCCGCCCGCATCGCACAACATGCGCACCAGAACGACCTTACGCTCAAAGAGGCTGCCGTCGCCCTGAAATTAGTTACCCCCGAACAGTTCGACGAATGGGTGGCACCCGAAAAAATGTGCGGTAAAAAATAGTTTTGAAAAAGTTTTTTTGCAAACTATTCATTTCCAATAATTTTGTATTTTTGCACCCCCAAAAACGAAATCTAACAATTATCAGATTATGGCATATATTGAACCTAAAAGCTATCCCTACACTGATGAGCAAATCCAGAAGAGACTTGCTGATTATCAGGCATCTGACCTTAAATTCTTTGATTTTCCCAAAGCATATCGCTTTATTTTGAACTGTATCGACCTTACTACTTTGGAAGGTTCGGACAATGCAGCCAAAGTACAGCAGTTGTGCGAAAAGGCGCTCTCATTCAAGGACGACGCCAAGCAGGTTCCTACAACCGCAGCTGTTTGCGTATATCCTCCTTTCGCCGCACAGGCCAAATCAATCTTGAAAAATACCAATGTCCATGTGGCTTGCGTTGCGGGTGCTTTCCCGGCAGGCCAGTCTCCCATTGAAATCAAGGTGGCCGAAGTCGCTTACGCTGTCGCTCAGGGTGCCGACGAAATCGATATGGTCATCTCCCGCGGTAAGTTCCTCGAAGGCGATTATCAGACCGTTTACAATGAAATCGCTGCCATCAAGGCCGCTTGCGGTCAGGCACACCTTAAAGTGATTTTGGAAACCGGCGAACTCGGAACGGCTGACAATATTTATAAAGCATCACAAATCGCCATCGCTGCCGGTGCTGACTTCATCAAGACTTCTACCGGTAAGATTAAAGTCAACGCTACTCCCGAATCCTTCCTCGTGATGCTGGATGCCATCAAGGCACATTACGAAGCCACCGGCGTGATGATCGGTATGAAACCGGCTGGCGGCATTTCTGATGCTCCTACCGCCATTAACTTCCTCAAGATTTTGGAAAATGTGCTTGGCGAAAAATGGCTTACCAACCAATATTTCCGTATTGGAGCCAGCCGTCTGGCAGACAAAATCTTAGCTGAAATTTAATTTTTAATTTTTTTTTGAAAATAGGCATTCAGAATAAAATAAAAAGTGTATTTTTGCACGCTAAAATTCAGAAGCATAAAACATTATCATTTTTTGTTAACCAAATCAATTTTCAATTATGACCAAAGCAGAAATCGTAAACGAAATCGCAAACAAGGCAAACATTGACAAGAACACCGTTGCTCAGGTTGTCGAAAAGTTCATGGAAACCGTTAAGATGTCTTTGGCTAAAGACGAACCTGTTTATCTGAGAGGTTTCGGTAGCTTTATCATCAAAGAACGTGCCGCTAAGACTGCCCGTAACATTTCTAAAGGTGTTACCATCCAGATCCCCGCTCACAAGATTCCCGCATTCAAACCTTGCAAGACCTTCGTTAACGTCGTTAAGAAATAATTTAAACCTAACCTTAAATACTTAATACTATGCCCAGCGGTAAAAAAAGAAAAAGACACAAGATGTCTACCCACAAGCGTAAAAAACGCCTCAGAAAGAACAGACATAAGAAGAAGTAATGAACACTTCTTATGTCATTGATTGAAAAACTAAACTGCTTCCCATTCGGGTTGCGGTTTAGTTTTTTTCTATGTAAACTCATAAAACTATATTATGGCTGACATTACGAAAGAATTAATTATTACTACCCATCCCAATGAAGTCCAGATTGCGCTGTTGGAAAACAAGCGCCTGGTGGAGATTCATCAGGAGAAAAATTCCGAGCAGTTCAGCGTAGGTAATATCTTCCTGGGCAAAGTCCGCAAGATTATGCCCGGTCTCAACGCCGCCTTTGTCAACATCGGTTGTGACAAGGATGCCTTTTTGCATTATCTGGACATCGGCTCTAACACACCTACCTTCAATGCGTATTTGAAAGGCGTTCTCGCTGGCGGCAAACGCTCCCTCGGCGCTGTCGAACATCTGCCCGCACTTGATAAAAGCGGTAAAATCAGCGACGTGCTAACCTGCGGACAGCCGATTCTGGTACAGATTGCCAAGGAATGTATTTCCACAAAAGGCCCGCGCATTACCACCGAAATCTCCTTCGCCGGTCGTTATTCCGTACTTGTCCCATACGGCGACAAGGTTTTCGTATCCCAAAAAATCAAAGCTTCGGCCGAGCGCAAACGTCTGCGCCAGATTGTGGCCGGCTTCAAACCCCGTAATTTCGGCGTCATCGTGCGTACCGTTGCCGAAGGCAAAAGCGCCGAAGAACTCGAAAAAGATATACAGCAGCTCGTCGATAGATGGCAGCTGATGATTGACAAACTCGTCGGCGGAGAACCGCCAATGAAGGCCGCTTCCGAACTCGATCGTACCTCCTCTTTGATTCGCGATATTGTAAATGATTCATTCCAAGCTGTTTATGTCGATAATAAGGAACTCTATGGCGAGGTGAAATCCTACATCAAATCCTTCTCCGAATCAAAGGATGCTGCCGATATTGTCAAATTATATAAAGATAAAGTTCCGATTTTCGAACACTTTAATGTCGCCAAACAAATAAAATCATCTTTCGGGAAGGTGGTGACCATCAAAAACGGTATCTATTTGGTGATTGAACAGACCGAGGCCATGTGCGTTATCGACGTGAACAGCGGTAATCGCGTCAAATCCTCTAACTCGCAGGAAGAGAATGCGATTGCAGTGAACTTGGCGGCTGCTGAGGAAATCGCTCGTCAGATGCGCCTGCGCGATATCGGCGGCATTATCGTCATCGACTTTATCGATATGTCCACCGCCGCCAACCGCACGATCCTCTATAAACAGATGACCGAGTTGATGATACCCGACCGTGCGCGTCATACTGTGCTGCCACTCAGTAAGTTCGGTCTGATGCAGATTACCCGCCAGCGCATTCGCCCCGTCACCACCATTGACACCTCAGAGCGCTGCCCCGTGTGCCACGGCACCGGTAAAATCAAATCCGCAATTCTGATCGAAGAGAATATCGAAAACATCATCGACTTCCTCTTCCAAAAGCAGAGCGAACATAAGATCACCATCGAACTTCACCCCATTCTTTACTCATATTTTACAAAAGGATTGGTTAGTAAGCAGGTGAAGTGGTATTTCAAATATAAGAAATGGATTAGGTTGCGCGAAAATTCAGAGTTGCATCTGCTTCAATATAAGTTCTTTAATAAAGATATGGAAGAAATCGTATTGTGGGATTCGCAGCCGCAGACACATCAACAACAGTGATTTTCACACAACTTTATAATTGATTTTTAGCATATTTCGCTATGACACGTCCATTGATTTTAATCACTAACGATGATGGCTTTGAAGCTAAGGGTTTGCGTTGTCTGGTGGAAGTCGCCAAAGAGTTTGGCGAGGTTGTGGTGGTAGTCCCCAACGGACCGCGTTCTGCCACAGGCCACGCCATCACGATGAGCGTCCCGCTTCGACTCAAACACTACCGCACCGATGACGACGGCACGCAGTATTATCGCACCAATGGTATGCCGTGCGACTGTGTGAAACTGGGAATGAAGGTCGTGCTGAAGAATCGCCCCATCGACTTGGTGCTTTCCGGCATCAACCACGGCTCCAACACTTCCATCAGTCTGCTTTATTCTGGCACGATGGGTGCTGCCTTGGAAGCTAGCGTCGAAAACATCCGCGCCATCGGTTTCTCCTTGTCGGATTATGACCTGGATGCCGATTTCAGCGCAGCCCAAGTGTATATCCGTAAGTTGATTGCGCAGGTGCTGGAACACGGCCTCCCGCCTTTTGCCGCATTGAACGTCAACATCCCGGCAGTGCCGCTCAAGCAGATTCGTGGCATCAAAGTCACACGACAGGCACTCGGCTATTGGCATGAAGAAATGGTGGAACGCCAGGATCCGTACGGTGGAACGTACTACTGGCTTACCGGTTGGCTGGTGAACAACGACATGGGTGAAGATACGTGTGAATGGGCGCTGGCACATAATTATGTCTCCGTTCAGCCCGTCCAGCACGACATGACCGCCCATAAAATGATTCCGATTTTGAAATATTTAGAAGAATAATGAAAAAGCTACTTGAAAAATTACGTCGTGATTCCTGGGGAATGGGAATCCTGCTCGGTGGGGGAGTGCCTGCCATCACTTTCGGCATTCTGTATGCCATCTTTTCCGGCATCATGGCCGCTGCCGGTCACGAAATGGATATAGACTTGATCTGCAAGGTGATTCTGCTCAGCGTGGTGCCGAGCGTTTTCATCATGCGCTACTACCTGCTGAAATTGAAATACGACTATACCGGACGCGGAATTTTGCTGATGACTTTTGTCATCGCCATCATTTTCTGCATTTTGCAGTTCGTGGTTTAACCCGCAAATGGAAAACAAGAAGCGTGAAGATTCTTGTTTTGGCGTAGGGAACAACGAATTAATAGTTGCATTTATCGTTTGAAATCGGTTTTGCCATGAAAAAGTATGCCTGCATTTTCAACTTCGCTTTGTTGCTGTTTCTTTTTCAGCAGGCATTCGCCACAGTGCAAACTTCCGACTATCTTATTTATGAAGGAGACACTTTAAAAATGCGGAGTTTCCCCTTGGAATCCTATTTGGAGGCACATCCCAATCCCATTTACGAAACACTTTTTGAATCCGTGAACACTGCCTGCTGGCGAGGGTACGTCGCATATTGGACAATTTACAATGACAGCTTGTTCCTCTCGGATATCTGGGGAAAAAGTCTGGATGACCGTTCTGTGGATAAATCGTTGATTTTTACAGATGTAAATGAAAAACAAGAGGTTTTTGCCTCGTGGGTGTCAGATGATCTTTTGACGGTTTTCGGAGAAAGACTGTTTCTAAATACTGCTTTTGATCTGTATAGTTACGAACGGGTGTTTTCGGTGCGATCAGGGAAAGTTATTGCAATCAATGACTATGACAATACGAAAACCAGTACCCCGATGGTAAATATGGAGCCATTGGTTCGCAACTATATTCAATATAACATTAATTATTCCAATCTTGCGAACGTTCCCGAACAAGAGACCGTGCTTACGGTGGAATTTAATGTCAATGACGATGGCACCATCGGTGATGCGAGAGTCATAACTATCGATGAGGATTATCCCGAAGATATGAAGGCAGAGGCCATTCGCGTGGTGAAGAGCATTCCTCAGTGGGATGTCTTTTACCATTTGGGTAAGCCGATGACATTCCCAGAATGGTTGAATGTGCGGTTTAGTGAGCGTCTGCGGCAAGTACAACCCTATGCGTTGCAACCGCACTTGACCTACTATGAGAAAAGCATTAACGATGATAAGGATGGGTTGCGAAAAACTCCCAATGTCTCTAATCTTTTGAAGAATATTGCAAGCTCCTACTTCGAATTGGCCCAAAAATCCCATAATCTCACGGCAAAGGATACACGTTATGACAGTTTGTATCTGCAAATGTATCGCGGTGACTCCAATGTCCTGTGGCATTATCGTTGTCGTTACGCTGCCGACAGCGCACTCAAATATTACTATCTCGCGTGGCCGCTCGAATCAGAACAGACTCGGAAGCTGCGGATGTACTATGACATCCGACAGTTGGAGATGGCGTTGAAGGTCACTCCGAATCCCGATATCCAGCTGCCTTCGGATACGGTCGGACGCTATTTCGACAGCGACATGTTTCTCACTTTGCCCGAAAGTTGGCTGGACGACATTAACAGCATTGACAGAAAATACCTGTACCTATCTTGCAATTTAGTTGAAAGATGGGGAAAGTTTCTTGCTAAAGTGAAGGAACCCACGCTGTACCCGTCGCCATTGCCGGGCACAGAGGAAAATCTGCGCGTCATCTTGCTTCAAAAACAACCAACACGTGCTCCGATCATCTTAACTCGCGTGGACATATCAAAAAATGGAGCCGTTATCCATTGGAAAGTTGCTTCACCAGGACGTACATACAGTTTTGAAGCAGACAGCATTATCCAAGAGGGGAGCAGAGCGCTTACGGAAAACGAGGTGAAACTGTTCCGAGAATTACTTGATAACGTAAATCTGTCGCCGAAACAACCGTTGGACGAGTGGTATTATGGAAATTGGTGTTGGTTCTTCGAACATCGCACTGCTGATACTTTTGAGGCCATCGATAAACGCGATCCGCCCCAGTGCTACAGAGAATTGGGGGTACAACTTATCAAATGGTGTAATCTCAACCTCGACGAGCAACAGTGATATTCATCCGATTATGTGCCGATTCCGCGAAACGAAAACCAACCAGTAATCGTTTTCACGTTTACTGAGCTTAATCGAAATCCAATCAAAACTCCTGCCAAATATCATCAGCTGATTTTTTATAGCCGTCAGCTTCGAGGTAGGCGGCTATATTCTTGCCCAGTTCGCTATCGGGGAAACGGTGAACCAAATCCCAATATGCCTGTTTCGCTTCGTCGGTACGCCCGAGATTTTCGTAGATTTGTGCTTTATAGAAAAACGCCAGACTGAGATTCTTGTAGTCGGGATAGCCATGGCGCAGGTTTTCCAAAATACGAACCGACTGTAGTGCCTGCGTCTCGCGCTGTTGGGCGTTTTCATTGGTAAAGGCAACCTGCATCTGTGTGATGCCGGCATACAGCAGGAAATGTGGTGAGAGTGTGTCGGCGGGATGTGCGTTTGCATAGTCAACAGCGTCAGTTACAAACTGTTGCATCTTCTTGCGGTCCATCTTGCCGGCCATGGTCAGTGAATCAACCTCTTTGTACAGCGCAATTACCGCCTTTGAATCTTTCACTGTCGGCGTCGTTTTCTTGTTTTCCTGTGCGGTGACGTCGCCGCCTTTATGGCAACCGACGAACGCCATCGCCAACAACATAATTATGATGCAAAATCGTTTCATGAAAAATCTCCCTATTCAAAAATCATAGCGCAAAATATTACCACAAATATGAAAATTCGCGGAATTATTGATCTATAGATATAAAAACTCTACGAGTTTTACATTGTCTTCCTATAATCAATAACCTTATAACCTTATAACCTTATAACCTTATAACCTTATAACCTCTCTTATTCTTACTTTTTCGCAGTCTTGTATGCCGGATGCACTTTCCCGGATGCGATGTCGGTGAGTTTGCGTTTGATGATCATCTTCTTCAACTGTGACAGGTGGTCGGTGAAAACCTGGCCTTCGATGTGGTCGTACTCGTGCTGGATGATACGGGCCACGCAGCCGCTGATGGTTTCGGTCTTTTTCTCCAGATCTTCAGTCAGATAGGTGATTTCGATGGATTCCGGGCGATAGACGTCTTCGTGAATGTCGGGCAGACTCAAGCACCCTTCGTTGAAAGGATATTCTTCACCGAAACGTTTGGTGATCACGGGATTGATGAATGCCAATTTGCGAATTTCCTCTTCGGGATAGGCTTCTTTGAAAGGCTCGGAATCGATGACGAAGATGCGGAGGGATTTGCCCACCTGAGGCCCGGCCAAACCGACGCCGTTGGCATTGTACATCGTTTCAAACATGTCGGCAACCAACTGTTTGAGTTCTTCTTTATCCATGTTGACTTCGGAGGCCTGTCTTCTTAAAACAGGATTCCCGTACAAGTAAATCGGTAAAATCATTGTTCTATATTATTTCTATTGTTTTCTATTTCAATTTGTTGCAAATAAGTTTGAAGAATAATCGTGGCACTGATGGTATCTACCAACGCTTTGTTCTGACGGTCCTTTTTCTTCAAGCCGGAATCAATCATGGTTTGGAACGCCATGCGTGAGGTAAAACGCTCATCGACTCGGGCTATTTCGATGTTGGGGAAACTGTTGCGTACACGGTTGACGAATGGCTCGATGTAACGCGTCGATTCGGAAGGCGTATTGTCCAGTTTCTTGGGCAGCCCGATGACGATGACATCCACTTTTTCGGTCTCGATGTAGTGCTTGAGGTAATCAAAGGCCTTGGTGACGTGTACGGTTTCCAGCGCGTGCGCGCAAATGCGTAATTCATCGGTGGCGGCAAAGCCCACACGCTTTTGTCCGTAATCGATAGCGATGATTCTTCCCATTAAAATCCCTGTTTATTCATAGAATCCTTCAACACTTGGGAAAAGAATTCGTTGTCTTCTTTTTTGTAACGGCGCAGTACGTAGTCTTCCGCTAAGTTGGCGAAGTGGTTGTCAGCCACCATTTTAACGTTGTTGTCGGCCTGCTCCATTGTTTCGTAGGCACGGTTGATGTCGCTATCGGAATAGTCGTGGTACGTCTCTTGGTGAATGAGTGCGCCGACGGGCAGCTTCGGTGTGAGCGGCGTGTTATTGTGTTTCGGATAGCCCATCGGAATGCAGGCTACCGGCATGACATGTTCAGGAAGTTGTAGCGCTTCAATGAATTGCGGCACGTTGTAGGTGATGGTGCCCAGCCAGCAAAGCCCCAGTCCCAGCGATTCGGCGGCGACGCAGGCGTTTTGCGCGGCAATCAGTGCATCCGTGACCGCCCACTGGTAGGCAGGGAATGCGCCGCCCTCGTGGCGGCCGATCCCGAAGCGGTGGAAGTCGGCGCAGAAGGTCAATATCAGCGGTGCGTTGGTGGCGATGGGCTGGTTGAAATGTGCCGGAGCCATCTTTTCCATCATTGCTTTGTCTTGGGTGACGATGATGCTGAAAAGTTGCATACCACCCATGGTTGAACCGTTGCAGGCGGCAGCCAAGATTTTGTCAAGTATCTCTTTTTCAATCGGTTGTTCGGAAAATTCGCGAATACTGCGATGCTGGAGCATAGTGTCGATAGCGTTCATCTTATCGTATTAAAGAGGTTTGATGCCGATGATTTCGCGCACGTCGCGTACGGTGGGGGCTGCGCTTGCGTGTGCCTTTTCTTTGCCTCGTTGGATAACCTTGCGCAGATATTCGTCGTTGCTGCGAAGTTCCAGAATGCGTTCGTAAATGGGCGCGTTGAAAGCGGTAATGTCGGCCGCCAGCTGCTTCTTCATGTCGCCGTAGCGCACGCGGCACGCATTGTACTCATCTTCAAAGAATTGCACGGTCTCCGGCGCGGAAACGGCACGCATCAGCGCAAACAGGTTCTCTATCGCCTGCGGCTTCGGCTGCCCCGGCTCCGTCGGACCGCTGTCGGTCACCGCCTTCATTACTTTCTTTTTGATAACTTCCGGTGTGTCAGTAAGATAGATGCATGAATTTTCGTTGTCGGATTTGGACATCTTCGTGCTGCCGTCCAATCCCGGAATCTTCACTAACTGCTGCCCGAAATTGTAGGCGACGGGCAGTTTGAAATAATCCACCCCATAGAAATTGTTGAAGCGCTGTGCGAAGTCACGCGTCATCTCCAAGTGCTGTTCTTGGTCTTTTCCGACGGGCACTTTGTCGGCGCGGTGTACGAGAATGTCGGCTGCCATGAGGATGGGGTAGGAGAGAAGCCCGGCATTGACGTTGTTAGGCTGACGGCGTACTTTCTCTTTGAAAGAACTAACGCGCTGTAATTCACCTACATAAACATTCATTGAGAGCAACAGGCTCAGTTCGCAAACTTCGGGCAAATCGCTCTGGATGTAGATGGTTGCCTTCTCCGGATCTAAGCCCGCCGCCAAATAGTCGATGAGCACGTTCTTCACGTTCGTGCGCAGGTCGGCAGGATGCGGATGCGTGGTTAGTGAATGATAATCGGCAATGAAGAAATAACAGTCGTTTTCTTCCTGCATTTTAATGAAATTTCGGAGGGCTCCGAAATAGTTTCCTAAATGAAGGAACCCGGTCGGGCGGATTCCGCTTAATACTTTATCCATAATGTTGAATTGGGCTGCAAAAATACAAAAATGTTGGCAGTTAGCGGTGCGTTCGGATGAGATTTTTCAACCGATTTCATCTGTTTCTTTTTTCTTTTTATATATATGAAATCTCCTAAAAATATCGTACCTTTGCCGCGTTTTATTACAAATTGGAATTTTATTGAATTATGGCAAACTTTTTAGCAAAACTATTTGGTACTAAGTACGATAGAGATTTGAAAGCATTAGAGCCCATCGTGAAGGATGTCGCTACGGCATACGAAGATGTGCGCCAATTGTCCAATGATGCCCTGCG
>JAKSMF010000048.1 GCA_024400775.1 Bacteroidales bacterium
AAGGTCAGTACAGCCCGACCACCAAGTTCGGCCAGGTGACCAAGACCTCTCCGTGCGGCACCATCGACTATCCGTTCAACCCGGGTGAATTGGTCATGGGCGCACAGGGCACCTTCTTTGCCCGCGCACTCGACTGCGTCCCCGGTCTGACCACCGACATCATGACGCGCGCCGCTCAGCACGATGGCACCAGCGTGGTGGAAGTCCTTCAGAACTGTATGATCTTCAACGATAAAACCCATGCCGCCATCACCGACCGCGCTGTCCGCGACGACCGCACCATCGTTTTGGAACATGGCAAACCGATGATTTTCGGTAAGGAGAAAAACAGAGGTATCCGTTTCAACGGTCGTTGCCTCGAAGCCGTCACCATCGGCGAAAACGGCATCACTCTGGACGACATCATGATTCATGATGAAACCACCGAAGATACCGGCATCCACATGATGTTGGCCCGTATGTGCGGCGAACTTCCTGTCGCATTGGGCGTTATCCGCAACGTGAAGAAAGTTTCCTACACTCAGTTGTACGAAGACCAGATGGACGAATGCATGGCCACCGGCAAGTACAAATGCGTGGACGACCTTCTCAACAGCGGTGACACTTGGGAAGTCTAATTAATTAGGAATGAGAAATTAGGAATTAGAAATTGACTGATTCTTCATTTCAAGCGATAAAGGGGCGTGCCAAGCGGTGCGCCTCTTTTTTAGTTTGAGAGTTGAGAGCTTTTTTTATTGAAAATTGAAAGTTGGAAATTGAAAATTATTGGTGCCCGATAAACCTTTTTTTGAGGGAAAAACCAACCTCCGATAATGACAATTATTGAGTTGAGAGCTGAGAGGTGAAAGCTGAAAGTTTTTTTATTGAAAATTATTTTCCTACCCCTTCTTGGCAGTCACACCGCGTCAGCCCGTCCTTTGGATAAACTGCTCACGCTCGAAAAAGAAAGTTCACTTTCTTTTTGCTTGCTTAATCGCAGTTTGCGGCCTTCCTCCCCGTATGCATTGTCGCTTAATTGTCTGTTAATCTGTAAATCACCGCCTGCTGAAAGCGGAATTTAAAGCAGGGCATTTTCCGGCTGCAGCCGCCTTTGGCTCGGTGCTCCTTACAAAATCGAGGAGTTGCGGAGTGCCCGTGCGAGGCCGTGTCCGAAGTAAAACGGAAGGATGCCAAGCCGTCGTTTTGCAAGTTTGGCTCGCACAACGCAGCAACGACCGATTTTGTTGGAAACCGAGGCACAGCGGAAAAGCGTATTTTCTTTGCAACTTTCTTTTTCGGAATTATCCCTTTTAGTCTTGTAGAACAATATAATTATATTCATTTTTGAGTGTGTGGTAGTTTGTTCGGAAACTTTTTTGACAAAAGAGTTATCACATCAACCACAAGTGGTTCATATTTCTGTATTGCTTTAACACATTCGGATACCGTGGAACCTGATGCCATTACATCATCAAGAACAAGCACACGCTTATCCTTGAACATCTCTAATGCTTCCGAAATCGTATATTTATTTGTAAGCGACACTATACCATTTATATATTTCATATATTTCTTATCCATTTTTCCAGACTCGAAAAATTCTCCCATATTTACAACCGATTGATATATCTCCCTATATATTTTATCTCGTAAATAATCGGAGTTTTCTTTTGCAATCTTATCATAGTCAATTCCAAAATCTAAAATATATTCTGTTTTTGTCTTGCAAAAATAATCATTAACCGTATTTTTTGCATTAACTCGTTTTGATATAATTTTCATAAATCGCTCGTTGATTCCGCTATGTGTTGGACACATAACAATAATGTCGTACTCAACATTTAATGAGTTACACGCAGAAAGGAACTTCTTTACATATTTGATTATATCAGAATCACTAATATCAAACGACCATCCATATTTTTTCTTTAACGCATAAGTAAATGGGTTTCCATCTACATTTTTTCCTCTCTCGTTCATAAGAAAAGTTCTTTTTAATATGTGCCATAGTTATAATGTGTTTACTCTATTTATAATATCTATTTTCACAAAAATACAAAATTGCAAGACTAAAAGGGACAATTCCGTTCTTTTTTATCGGACAGCAATCATTCCTATCTCATAGTGGAACGTTTTTACCACTGTTCCGTTATGCCGCGGTAGGATATGTTCTTGGTGCCACCACCAATGAATTCAACGGTCACGTCGATTTCGTCGCGGCCTTTTTTCGTCGCGGCCAGAGCCACTTTGCCAGCATCCCAATAGTGTGTAGGCGCAAGTTGGTCAATCTGGCCGGTGCCGTTTACCAATTCTTCCTGTATATTGAATGTTAATTCAACAATCTGTTGCATAGAATTATCATCTGTTTCAGAATAATGGTATAAACCATGGCCTTCAACGGTGAAATGATGCGAGAAAAGTTCCACCGGTGTGGAGATTCCAGGTACATGGATGGTCAGGTCGAGAGAACTGCCGGCGCAGGTCGCGCTGTCCATGACGATTTCCCAGGAATTGCCGCCCAAGGCGGTCAGGTTAAATACGTTCTCCGTCTCTTTGACGAATGCCGGACAACTATAACTATATGCTTGCATACTGTATGCAGGCAATTTGTGAATCTCCCATATCGTGCCCGACTGAGAAAGGTCGTCGTTGTGTGTGTCCACCCACAGGAACAGGGTACCGTACTTACTATAAATTTCATAAATGCCCTCGCCTTTGTCTAAGACATGACCATCAAAAAAATATTGACTTTCCAATATTGGGCGTATGCTGTCAGGGGCAAGAATCCAATCATTCAGATAAAAAATCCGGGAGGCTACATCCTGAATGATGGAGTTGGTGACATTTTCCCACGTATGGCAAATCTGCATTCCGCGTTCGGTAAGCGGTTCGCGCTTGGTCCCGTTGTCGCAACTGCAAAACACGCCAGTCAACAAGAGTATTAGCAATATTGTTTTTTTCATTGTTTTAAATATTATAAAAGAATGTTATTTCTTGTCCCAACTTTATCCTTTAATCCCTTATTCGATTAAAATGGTATCCGAACCCGGCAGTAAGTGTACTTCGGTATCCGACTCCGATTTCCGCGAAACCGTACCATTTGCGCCCGGCTTGAACACCGAACAGCGTAAGCTGGCCCGCAAAGGTCAACGTGGTTATTGAGCTGTAATTCATGGAGTATGTGCCGGGATAACCACTGAAACCTCTTTGGTTCACGATGCCCAGCCCCAACGCCAAACCGGAATACATAGTCACACACGGCCGGTTGAACCAGGAGAAGCGAACTGTCGGCATCACTGTGATATAATGCTGGCTATGACGGCCGATGACTTCGTCGGTAATCCGGTCGCGAGTCTTGTTGAAAAATCCCGCATACGATACGGTTCCACCAAGCGCACACCACTTGGCAACCCGATAGACATAACTAATGTGCAGCGTGCCAGAGGTTCGCGTAGGCGTCTGATAGGCATCCGGCGTGTCAAACCAGGTGTTCGGTGTGTAATAATCATACGGTTCGCCCCCCAAGTGTATGTAATAACTGCCGGTTGCAAAGCCCGACAGCCCCGGATCACTGATGCCGATCTGAAAGTCGTGCCGTGGCAGCTGTGACTTCCACGCTGCTTTGTCATTCTCTTCTTGCGCCGACATTGTCAAAACGGCGGCTGCTAATAAGAGTAATAGGGTGATTTTTTTCATAAAGACGGGGAATGGTTTTCATGAAGGGCCTTCTTTTTTTACTATTTACACATCGCTTCTCTTACTTTTGCGAAGGCCGTTAACAAAATCCGTAAGAAAACGACGTGGCAAAGATACATATTTTTTTTATCACAATTACTTGCGAATTTTTTTGTCGTGTCAATGCATAAAATAACAGTTTCTGTCCTTTGAGTCGTTCCATATTGCCGGTAAGAGATGTTATACGGATAAAAGCAGATAATTTCAAAAATATTTGTATTTTTGCAGCTCGAACCTAGTAGTAAAAAAACTCGTTTTTTAACGAGACCAAGCCAATTTATATCATCATGTTATTACATTAAATTATTTCCAATAATTTAAATTTTGTCTGACGAAGAAGGAGTCGGCATAATTTATTTTGTGTTGTAGATGCTGCTTTTTTGCATCTTCTTCACACTCATTTAATAATTGTATGCATTTTTTGACGAACCTAAATATTAAATTATGAAAAACATTTTCTTTTTGTTGTTAGTACTGGTTATGATGCTTCCTGTTGCGAATGCGCAGCGAGGTTGGACCGGAGAAGGAACGCAGGTAAAACCTTTTTTAATTGAAAATTTGCAGGATTTGCAGGATTTTCGTGACAGTGTCAATAGTGGCATGCATTACGAAGGTACCTATTTTTTGCAGACGGCGGACATTACGTTGCCGGCAACTAGCTGGGTGCCGATTGGCAATGGCGACAGAAGTGGTGCTGATCCGAGAAACTACGGCAATTCCAGCGGTAAGTATTTTGCGGGTTCTTATAATGGTGATTTCCATAAAATCAAGAATCTGTATATCAGCGGTTCTGCTGGCACAGACTACGGCTATGGCCTTTTCGGCTTGATTTCCGACGGTGAGGTCAAAAACATCATTCTGACCGATGTTGACATCACTACTCCAGGTAACGAAGGTACGGGTGCAGCGGTCGGTATGATTTTCAATGGCGCCGTGCTGGATTATGTGACGGTGGCTAGCGGAACTATCAATTCAGCTGCCTGTGGTGGCGTCGTCGGACGTATTGCCAAAGCCGGTACCATCTCCAACTGCGTCAATTATGCCAATGTAAATTGTACTATTGGAGGTGGAGGAATCACCTGTTCGGCATACCGTGGTGTTGCATCAGCTCCTATTCGCATGCACATCACCAACTGCACCAACTATGGTGCTATTACCAATAATTCTGCTCCATCCACCAGCAACCTTGCTGGTATTGTTGGTTTTACCGTGGGTGCGAATGTATCCTGTTGTGTCAACTATGGCGCAATTACCGGCTTGGGCTCAGGCGTTGGCGGCATCGTGGGAAATGCCAACAACGGCGGTCTCATCAGTTGTAACCACAATTATGCAAAAATCACCTCCTGCACTGCAAATGCCGGTGAGATTGAAGGCGTCGGCGGTATCGTAGGATGGGTGAAACACAGCACTGGATACGAAGCATACTGCAGGTCAATTGTAGAGGTGTGCAACAACACCAATACGGGAGAAGTTTATGCCCCCAATGGTATGGATGTCGGCGGCATTGTCGGTTGCTCGTATGCCGCTATCAATATGCATGATAACACCAACGCTGCACCCGCTATCCAAGGCGGTTTGTGGGTCGGCGGTTTGGTCGGCTACATCATTAGAGACTGGAATGGCACATCTCCCATTACCTGGCCGAACGATGTGGGACCTAATTACGTAAAAGACAACAATTCAACCACCCCCTTGGCCGATATCACTATTTCGTCAACCTCTTTCTTTACGGGTGGTACCCATTGGGATTCTCGTTCTGTTTCGGAAGGTGTTGCGCAAATAGGTTCTGGACGACTTGAACCTCAGTACCTTGATATCACTGGCAATACTACAACTACGCCTGCCCTCCGTGGTGTCGGCGTTGCCACCATCAACGGCAGCGATCCGATTATCGACACGGTTTGCCCGGTCAACACCTCCATACTGCTTGAGGCGGCATCTACCGAACCCGCTACTTCGTGGAAATGGTATGATGGTTATACCCATCCGTTTAGCACGCTTCCGGCTACTCCCGTTGCGTCCGATACCAGCAAGTACCTCACAATTGATACGCTGAAAGCCAGTTCTAATAACAATTGGACGATTACGGCAACGTACGACAATGGTTGCACCTGCCAGGCTAGAGCTATCGTCATTGTTCGCGATACCGCCACTATCACCGGTCCGGCCAATGTCGTTATTGACCTTCCTGCTGGCAAAATCGATACGGTTTTGAGCGCTGTTACACTCGGTACGGCATCTAAACCGGTGGGAACGCAGTATGACAGATATATCATTGTAAAAGATAGGGATGATTCTTACCACTATCCTGTTGATACGACAAAAGTCTTGTGGTCTTTAGTCGATGTCGTCAGCGGCTGCACGGTTGATACCTGTACCCAGTTGGTCGTTATCAAGAAGGCTCCCTGTTTGGGTGTTACTGACATTGATGGTTACACCTATTCTGGAGTGGAAGTCGGTCCGTACTGTTGGACGGGTGAAAACCTCCGACCGAAGCATTATGCCGACGCTACGGCAATTGCCACCTACTATTATGAAAACGATTCTTTGGAAAACATCTACGGAAAACTCTATACTTGGTATTCCGCTGTCAATGTGACCGAAGGTGATGATATGGCAGTTCCGACCACCGATGCTGCTGGCTTTGTGCAGGGTGTCTGTCCGGATGGCTGGCATATTCCCAACGGTGTCGAAATGGAGTATATGATTTCGGCATACGAAGCCAGCCAGTTGATGAGCACATTCGACTGGCTTCCCGAAAATGGAACGGATGAATATAACTTCACCCTGTTGCCGGCGGGTCGCTATAATGCGGAAGGCAATCTTTATGAAGACCTGCATGTTCACGCCTACCTTTGGACGACGGAAAGTGTGACCACTACGTATGAAGCCTGTGTATTCGGCGCCGACTGCAGTCAGTCCGGGAAGATTTTCACTCCTGGTGTTATGGGATTTAGCGTGCGCTGTGTGCTCAACTACTAGCCCGAAAAGTCAGTGTAGAAGTTGATTTGAATGGGCGGCGAAAGTTTCCACTTGAGCCGTATCCCCAATCCATCTTGACCCACTGCGCGCAAAATCAAATTGACCTGCCAACCAAGCCTCCTACTTGGTTCAAATTAATTCGGTGTAAATGGTCAAACGATTTTGACGGAGTGGGTCTTTTCGTGTTGAATTAAAAGCCGTTAAACAAAATCCGTAAGAAAACGACGTGGCAAGAATACATATTTTTTCTATCTATTGGTGCCCGATAAACCTTTTTTTTGAGGAAAAAACCAACCTCCGATAATGGCAATTATTGAGTTGAGAGCTGAGAACTGAGAGCTGAAAGTTGAGACCTGAAAGTTTTTTTATTGAAAATTGAAAGTTGGAAATTGAAAATTATTTTCTGACTGACGCGCTACTTGCGTTTTTTTTCTCTGTCGTGTCAATTCATAAAATAACAGTTGCCCTCCTTTGATTCGTCCATGATTGCCGGTAAGGGATATTTTGCAGATAAAAGGAGGTAATTCCAAAATATTTGTACTTTTGCAAAGTAAAATCTTTAGCTTAAAACCCAAACAAAAAAAAGATGAAAAAGATAGTCTTTGCCCTACTGTTTTGCTCTTTGTGGCAGTTCTCTTGTGCGCAGGCACAGCGCGACACGGAGCCTGAGTCCGACACACTGATAATGCTGGGGCCACCCGATGATACCGCGATTCTTCATCGTCTGACCGCTAATCCCCATTATTACGATTTATTAAAAAAACGTTTTCGGAGAAATAATAAAACTCTGGATATTAATGGCTTACGAGATTTTTATTACGGGGCATGCTTTCAATCCGATATTGATGGTACTGAGATTTTTGAGTTTGACGATAGATTTTCGGATGCTCTTTCCCGCGAAATGCCTTCTCGTATGCAGCTCAAAAAAGTGGACAACTTTTTGCGAGAATACAGCTGCCGTCGGCCTACAGAATTAGCACCGTATTTGTATCGCATCGTGATTTCGATTTATCAGTTCAATCGTGTTAAAGAAAAGAAAATATCTGCTGCATTAGATAAACTTTGCCTGGCTGTTTGCAGCTCCGGAAACGGAATGGATTTGGCCCACAGCGTGAGCGTGGTCAACAGAGGGGATCCTGTGATATTGCATAATTCGTCGTTCTATTTAGCGCGTTCAACGGTCTTTCTTGCGCCGCATCAGTGTTACGAGATCTATCATTTGCGTGAAGACAGTACCCTCATCCCCAGTTATTGCGACATTTCGCGCTGCTGTCGCTTCCCGGTTTGGCGTGATGCGACGGCAACTACCGCCACAAATGCCGAAAAAATGTCGCAGATGGATATCTCCATCGGACAGAAAGTTACGCTGCTGATGGAAGAAAATAATGATGGAAGTTGCGTGTTTTCAATTCTTTCCATTGAAAATATCGGGACGGATTCCGTGGCGAGATATCAGGACACCTGTCGCTTCTTTTCTGAAACTCCAGTGGCCAACACCGTCGAATTTGTGCTGCTGAACAGTTACGGGCAATATGGCGAAAAGCTGACGGCTTTGTACGGGCGAAGCCACTGCATGCGAAATCTGCGTTTCAGTACATCGTTGCTCGGCAGCGAGGACGAAGATTATGAACTCGTTCCCAATAGCGGTATGCCTGCCCGTGCGTTTGTGGTTGAACATTGGTACCGGCGCACCACAACAATCAGCTTGAGCGACTTTCGCGTGACCGAGAAAACGATTCCTTTATCTTACGAAAATTAGAATCGGAATTATCGCATTGGCCGTCGTCGTGAAAATTTGAGAAACGAAGGCGTAAAGAAGTGATGAAGATACTTTGCCAACGAATGACCTATGCGTTGAGGCGGAAGGTCGCAAGTTATAAGTCCTTCGCCTCGTATTTCCATCAAAAAATTGGCAGACGGAAGTTGGGTGAACTAATTTTTCTTGAATCTCCAGTTGGCGTCGTCGCAGGCCACCACCGACTCGTGCGAAAAGTCACGCCAAACCGTTAGGTTCTTCGTGTCGATCATTAACTTGGAAAAGTCGTAGTCCCAGTCCTGACTGCCGTTTTCGTCGTAGGTCATGCCGGAGTCGAAGCGCGCCTCGATGCGGTTGTTCTGGTTGAAGTCGTCTAAGGCATTGCCCCACGCATCAGGGTGGATGATGACCTTCAGCATCAGCGATGGTGTTTCGAAGAGTTCCCACGTGCCTGTTGAATTGATCATGTTGCCTGTAGCGGTGTAGGTGCCGTCTTTGTGGAAAGTGATGTCTTTCCAATAGTACCAGTCGTCGGGTGTGCAAACGCCATTGTACCAAATGGAGGAATAGGAACACTCCCAGGTTCCGGCCAGGTTGTTGGTGAAATCAGTGCGGTCGTCTTCGTTCTTGGGCTTGATGCAACAGGTGAGAAGTAATGCAAGTGCCGTTAATCCAATGAGTTGTGATGCTTTTCTTATCATAATCGTTCCGTTTTTATACAGTAAAATGGTGATTTATTCTTTGCTTTTTTCTTCTTCAGATTTTTGGTCTTCCAAGGTGAAAGTGATGGGAATATCAAAGTTGTTGCTAATGGGGGCACCTGATGAAAGTGCGGGTTCCCATCGCGGCATCGCTCCTACAACGCGCATCGCTTCTTCATCCAATAACGGATGAACGCCTTGGATGATGTGGATGTCAACCACGTTGCCTTCTTTGCTAATGCAGAAACCAACGACGACGGTTCCGGTAATGCCCTGCTCCTTCGCTTGTTTGGGATAGACGATGTTATTTTGCAGGTATTCGTATAATTGGTCAATCCCTCCAGGGAAATGTGCCGGTATCGGGAGGCGGCCGACCGCTTCAGCATCGAAGTATTCTGTGCTGTCTGTTGTTTCAATCGTTAGTGGCGAAATGGGTTCGTCCGATTGCGCCATCAGAGCAGGCGTGCCGGCAAAGGAGATGCCCGCCGCCACACCGACGACGGCAATCTTCTGCCGCAGCGACTGCCGCTCCGCCAACTTGCGCTCCAACAGCCGCACTTCCGATTCGCACTGCGGGCAGGTGCCGCTGCACGGACCTTGGTGGGTGCATTCGGGAATCTTCAAATCGATGCCGTTAGCCTCCGCAATTTCGCGGCGCACCGACTTCAGATAACTGCAAATCGCTTTTCCTTTCATTTTTTTGTTTGGAATGATATGAATAATGGGATTTTATTGAAATGTATCCACTAACTGCAACTTGAACAGGTTGTTACGGTGCATGCGGTCAATTTTTTCCTTGATTTCCGGTTCGGGTGTCTCGATGCCGCGAATGTACTTGTCTAACGTGGCGTAGGTAAAGCCGAATTTCTCCTCATCGGTCTTGGAGTGGGGAAGGTCGTCGGTCGGCACCTTGTGCACCCATTCGGCGGGAATGCCCATCAAATCACCGATTTGCAGCAGCTCGGTGACGGTGAGGTTGGCCATCGGTTCTACATCGGAAGCGCCATCGCCGAACTTGGTGAGGTAGCCGATGTAGTTCTCGCTCAGGTTGCATGTGCCCATCACGCGGCCGTTGTTCGACTGGCTGATGGCGTACAGCGTCACCATGCGCAAGCGGGGCGGCATGTTCTGTTCAGCTTGCACCGACATTTCGAAGCCCCATTGTTCCTTGCCGTCGGCGAACATCTGTTTCAGCGCGGTCGTCATCCCGCCGACGTTGGCTTCGACGCAGAGCGCCGCCATGATGGTGGAGTCTTTGCCCCCCGAAAGTCCGATGACCGCGTTGCAGCCTTTGCCGTTTTTGTCAAACCAGTCGCGGATCCAAGCCACGAGTCTGTCTTTTGTTCCTAAAGCGTTGAAACTATACATATTATTGGATGTTTTGCTTTTTTGTAGTTATTTTGAAATTTGTTTTTTTGCGATATTGATGTTGTAATATTGTTCGTTTTCGGTCACATCCTCAAGGATTTTGAGGCAGGGCGGAAACTGAATCTGTGCCGCGTCCGCCACGCCTTCGATTTCGAGCATGGGGTGGGGAAGAGCAGGCGTAAGGAAGGTGTCGAGTTCAAAACAAAGGTTTTTGTACATAAAGCAACGACGCACTTTGTGGATGGTCTGCTTGTCGGGATTGGCCTTTTGCAGTTGTTCGAGATAGTCTTTTTCAGAAATCTCCTTCTCGGTCTCCCAACGTTGGTCTGTGCTAATTTGCTGTTTTGTAGTAAGATAATAAGTCCAATGGCCGGGTGTGCCGCGTTTGCGGAGGCGGGGTTCGACACCGTCTTCGGGCAAAAGGTAGGTCTGCCAGATGTCGGTGGTGTCGCATTCGGGCAGAGCGCCGACAACCTCAACGGTGAATTTGCGTTCCTGTTCAATGTGCCCGGCGATGTCGAGGAGCTCTTGTGCGTTTTTCATAAAAATCCATTTGTGAATTGAAAATGCAAAAGTATGAAATAAAATTATAGTGTTGATATGTAGAGTTTTATAAAACAATAAAAAAATTGTAAAAAGATTTCAACACGCTGACTGTCAGAATAAAAAAAAGTTGTACTTTTGCAGCCTCAAAATTTGGACGTTTATAAACAACAAAAAAATTAAGTATTAATCAAATTAAAGTATGCCGACAATTCAGCAATTAGTAAGAAAGGGAAGAAAGAAACTCACTTCCCAGAGCAAGTCAAAGGCTTTGGACGCATGTCCGCAGAAACGCGGTGTTTGCTTGAGAGTTTACACCACGACGCCTAAAAAACCTAACTCAGCTATGCGTAAAGTAGCGAGAGTACGTTTACAGAATCAGAAGGAAGTTAACGCCTACATTCCGGGCGAAGGTCACAACCTTCAGGAACACTCCATCGTGTTGGTACGTGGTGGTCGTGTAAAGGACCTTCCGGGTGTGCGTTATCACATCGTCCGCGGTGCGTTAGACTCCGCCGGCGTTGAAGGCCGTCTCCAAGGTCGTTCCAAATATGGCGCCAAGCGTCCGAAGAAAAAAGCTTAATACTTATATAAAATAGTATTAGTAAATTGAGCACCAAAGTGGGTGTCTCGAGAGTAAGTAAATTTTTAATCATTTATTGAAGCTACAAAACTATGAGAAAAGCAAAACCGAAAGCCAGAATAATCCTTCCGGATCCGAAATTCAACGATGTTATGGTGACCAAATTCGCCAACAACATCATGCTTAAAGGCAAAAAACAGACCGCTTTCCAGATTTTCTACGATGCTATCGATATCGTCGAGGAAAAGACCAAAGAAAACGGCCTCGAGGTTTGGAAACAAGCCCTCGCAAATGTTACTCCTTCTTTGGAGGTCAAAAGTAAGAGAATTGGTGGTGCAACCTTCCAAATCCCTACTGAACTCCGTCCGGCTCGTAAACAATCCGTCGGCATGAAGAACCTGATCAACTTTGCCCGTAAACGTCACGAGAAATCAATGGCGGCTAAGTTGGCAGCAGAAATTATCGCAGCTAAGAACGAAGAAGGCGCAGCATTCAAGAAGAAAGAGGATACCCACAGAATGGCAGAAGCCAACAAGGCATTCTCACACTTCAGATTCTAATTTGTTTTGTTATCTACTCACCCTACCTTTCTTAGGTAAAAAAAGGATCTTTTATGTCGGAAAAATTGTCGAATATTCGCAATATCGGTATTATGGCGCACATTGACGCCGGTAAGACCACTACAACCGAACGTATCCTTTTTTATACGGGTAAAAGCTACAAAATCGGCGAAGTCGATGAGGGAACGGCGACGATGGACTGGATGGTTCAAGAGCAAGAGCGAGGAATCACCATTACCAGCGCCGCCACTACCGTTTTATGGAAATACCAAAACCAGGACTATAAAATCAATATCATCGACACTCCCGGCCACGTTGACTTCACGGTGGAAGTGGAACGCTCCCTCCGTATCCTCGACGGGGCTGTTGCTATTTTCTGCGCCGTCGGCGGCGTTCAGCCTCAGTCTGAAACCGTCTGGCGCCAAGCTAACAAGTACGACGTGCCTCGCATCTGTTACATCAACAAGATGGACCGCTCCGGCGCCAACTTCTATTCCGCTGTATCGCAAATTAAAGAGAAACTCAACGGCAACCCCGTCATCCTCGCCATCCCCATCGGCTCCGAGGACGAGTTCTCTGGCATCGTCGATCTGCTCGAAATGAAAGCCTACGTCTGGAACGAAGAAGACCAAGGCACCACCTTCGAAGTCTTCGATATCCCCGATGATATGAAGGACGAGGCCAACGAGTATCGCGAAAAGATGCTTGACAAGTTGTCGGAATTTGATGATGACCTGGCAATGAAGTACTTGGAAGACGCCGATAGCATTACCGCCGAAGAGTTGATTCCCATTATCCGCAAGGCCACCATCGAACGCCAAATTCAACCGGTGCTCTGCGGTTCGTCATTCAAAAACAAAGGTGTGCAAAAACTCATCGATGCCGTGGTCAACTATTTGCCGTCACCGCTCGACATCCCCGCCATCGCCGGTATCAACCCGAAGACGGAGAAAGAGGAGACGCGCGAATGTGACCCCAAGGCACCGTTTGCCGCACTCGCTTTCAAAATCGCTACCGACCCGTACGTTGGAAAACTCACGTTCATCAAGGTCTATTCCGGGACTTTGCAAGCCGGCACGACCGTGTGGAATGTGGCTACCGGCAAGCGCGAACGCGTGGCGAAAATTCTGCTGATGCACTCCAACAAACAACAGCAGCTTGAAACCGTCGAAGCTGGCAACATCGTCGCCCTCGTTGGTATGAAGGAGATTCACACCGGCGACAGCCTTACCGACGAACGCCACCCTATCTCATTGGAAAACATTGAGTTCCCCGAACCGGTCATCACTGTTGCTGTGGAACCCAAAACCAAGGATGACGAAGATAAACTGATGAATGCCTTGGCCCGCCTCGCCGAAGAAGACCCGACTTTCACGGTCCGCGTCGATGAGAACTCTGGACAGACCGTCATCAGCGGTATGGGTGAACTGCATCTCGACATTTTGTTGGACCGCCTCAAACGCGAGTTCAACGTTGAATGCAACCACGGTAAGCCGCGAGTAGCTTATAAAGAAGAAATCACCCAGCCCGTCCGTCACCGCACAGTTTACAAAAAACAGACCGGCGGTAAAGGCTCATTCGCCGACATCGAGTTCCAGCTTGAACCGCTGCCGATGGATCAGCATGGTCTTGTCTTCGAAAACAAGGTCGGTGGTGGCACCATTTCCAAGGAATTCATTCCAGGCATCGAAAAGGGTTTCAAGCAAGCCATGACCAACGGCGTTATGGCCGGTTTCCCGCTTGAAAACCTGAAGGTCACTGTCTTGGACGGTAGCTTCCACACCGTTGACTCCGATGCGATGGCCTTTGAAATCTGCGCTAAAATCGGTTTCCGCGAAGCATGTCGTGAAGTATCCTCCATCATTTTGGAACCCATCATGAAGGTGGAAGTGGTGACTCCGGACGAGTATATTGGTAATGTCACAGGCGACCTCAACCGCCGTCGCGCCGTGGTGGAGCAAATTGATGCGCAAATCAATTTGCAGGTTATCAAGGCGTTGGTTCCGCTGGCTGAGATGTTTGGTTACGTAACTTCGTTGCGTTCCATTACCTCCGGTCGCGCCACCTACAGCATGGAATTCTTCAAATACGAACAAGTACCGGCTGATATTCAGGACCATATCATGAACGTAGGCCGTTTTTCACTTTTATAAAAAGAAAATTATACAAAAAGTAAAAAAATAAAAAATTAAAACAATGAGCGAAAAAATCAGAATCAAATTGAAATCGTTCGACCATAACTTGGTTGACAAATCAGCAGAAAAAATCGTCCACACCATCAAGGCCGATAAAGAAGACAAAGTAGTGTTGGTTGGTCCCATTCCGCTTCCGACTCACAAGAAAATCTTCACCGTTAACCGTTCAACCTTCGTGAATAAGAAATCACGTGAACAGTTCGAGCTCTCCACCTACAAGAGACTTCTCGACATTTATGGACCTACTTCCAAAACCATCGACGCCCTCATGCGCCTTGAACTCCCCAGCGGTGTTGAAGTAGAAATCAAAGCGTAATTCTTTTATAATTTTTCATAATGCGTTAGCCTTGCTCTCATATTGGGAACAGGGCTTTTTTTATTTATTTAGTTTGGACTTACAGTGGGCCGAAGGCGGAGTAATATTAAATTGAAGGATAAAATTCATTGCCGTCCGGTAAACATTTTGGAACTGCGAATGACAGAATTATTCCTTTTCGAATTATCTTTTTGGGGGGAGGGACTGTAAATCAAGAGGAACTTCCGATAATGGCGATTATAGAGTTGAGAGTCTTTCTTAATTGAAAATTGAAAGATGAAAATTGAAAATCATTTCCGCCTTTGGCGTGGAACATGAAATGCGCAGGAAATTTTGAGGAAATTAAAAGGAAATTTCTTTTTCATTCTACTTGTTTTCCCTCGTCCTTTGCCCTCCGATCTTAATTTTCAATTCTCAATTTTCAATTAAAAAAAATCCTCCGACCTGCGTTATTGGCAGCTCAAAAAATGTTTAGCGGACAGCAATAGTTTAGAATAAGGTCACAAAAGCGGTTGCAATTCCTCCACACTAAGGCCAGTTGCTTGAGCCACGTCGTTTAACGGTATGCCCATGCTTAAGAAATTTCTGGCGGTCTCGAGCAGGCGTTGTCGTCCTTCTTCGCGTCCTTCTTCTCTTCCTTTCTCCATTCCTTTCACCATTCCTTCTTTCAAGCCTT
>JAKSMF010000049.1 GCA_024400775.1 Bacteroidales bacterium
TATTATATCAACAACTTATATGATTTTTAAAAACTTTATCGCAACAGTATTAATTGAAAATTGAAAATTATTGGCGTCTGACTGAAATAATTCCTAATTTATAATTCCTAATTCCCGATTTATAAAGAATGCGGCAGGGGGCGCAGCGGGCACCGAACGTGCGCGGTGTCAATTACCTCACAACAGGTATGTGAGGCGGTGGCCAGGTTGTCTTTACTGTGCGAAAGCTGAAATGCGTGCTGCCGCCGAGCCGCCTAAAACATAACCCAAAAAAGTAGTAAAATCCTTATTATTTATTTGCAATTAAATCGTATTTTTGCACCTTGAATTTTTTAACGAAAATCAATATTTCAAAATAAAAAATCATCATGATTAAAGACGATTTCACCACCAGACACAACGGTCCTTCTTGCGAAGAGGCCGCTAAAATGTTACAGACCATCGGTGTGAAAACGATGGACGAACTGATTGAGAAAACGGTGCCGGCCGCTATCCGTCTGCCGAAGCCGCTCGACCTTCCGGAAGGTTTGCAGGAAGGTGAATATATGAACCTTGTCAGCGCCAAAATGGCAAAGAACAAAATCTACCGTTCTTTCATCGGCATGGGCCATTACAACACCTATACCCCGGCCGTCATTTTGCGCAACATCTTTGAAAATCCGGGTTGGTACACTGCTTATACTCCCTATCAGGCCGAAATTTCACAGGGCCGTATCGAAGCCCTCCTCAACTATCAGACCATGATCAGCTCACTGACCGCCATGCCGCTCGCCAACGCTTCCATGTTGGACGAAGCCACCGCCGCCGGTGAAATGATGCTGATGTTCTTCCGCAGTCGTTCACGCGAGCAGCAGAAGAACAACGTCTGCAAATATTTCGTTTCCGAAGACGTTTTCGAACACGTTATCGGCGTAATGCAGACCAATGCCGCTCCTCAGGGTATTGAGCTGGTGATTGGCGATGCCGACAAAGTTCAGCTCGACAACACCTTCTTCGGCGCGATGGTTCAGTATCCGAACCAGCATGGCGAAATCCACGACTTCTCCGGCTTCGTCGCCAAGTGCCACGAACTCGGTATCTTCGTAGGCGTGGCTACCGACTTGTACGCTTTGACGTTGCTCACGCCTCCGGGCGAATGGGGCGCAGACTGTGTAACCGGTTCCACCCAGCGCTTCGGTATTCCGATGGGCTACGGCTCTCCGGCTGCCGGCTTCTTCGCCTGCCGCGAGGACTTCAAGCGCCAGATGCCCGGCCGTATCATCGGCATCACCGTTGACGCCGAAGGCAACCGCGCCGTGCGTATGGCCCTCCAAATGCGCGAACAGCACATCAAACGCGAAAAAGCTACCTCCAACATCTGTACCGCTTCCGCACTGACCGCTATCATGGCCGGCTTCTATGCAATGTGGCACGGGCCGAAGGGTTTGAAGGACAAAGCCGTCAAAATCAACGTTTTGGCTAATGTTTTGGCTAACGAATCCAAGAAATACGGTTTCAAACCGACCGAACACTTCTTCGATACCGTCTGCTTTGGCTGTCCCGACGGCGTAAGCGCTGCCGACGTACGCAAAGTGGCACTCGAAAACAAGATGAACTTCCAATATTGGAACGACTGTCCGAACTGCGTGACGATTTCTCTTGACGAAACCGTTGTGTTGGAAGACGTTAACAATATCTTGGCTGTTTTCGCCAAGGCGGCAGGCAAGAACTTCACTCCTTACGTTTGCGACGGCAAATGCACGCCGATGGCTAACATTCCGGCCAACTTGCAGCGCAAATCGGAAATCCTCACTCAGGGTATCTTCCACAAGTATCATTCCGAAACTGAAATGATGCGTTATATGAAGATGTTGGAAATCAAGGATTTGTCGTTGAATCGCGCGATGATTCCGCTGGGAAGCTGCACGATGAAGCTGAACGCGGCTGCCGAAATGCTGCCGTTGAGCTGGGGCAATGTCTGCAACATCCACCCGTTCGCTCCGGAAGACCAGGTTCAGGGCTATCGCGAAATGATCGACGAAATGAGCCAGTGGCTTTGCACGATCACCGGCTTCAAATCAATGTCGTTCCAGCCGAACTCCGGTGCTGCCGGCGAATATGCTGGTTTGACCGTCATCCGCAACTATCTGCACCACATCGGTCAGGGCCACCGCAACATCTGCCTGATTCCCGCATCCGCACACGGCACCAACCCCGCATCTTCCGCCAAGGCCGGCTTCCAGGTTTGCGTAGTGAAATCGACCGAAGACGGTGAAATCGACGTGAACGACTTGCGCGAGAAGGCCGAAGCCAACCGCGACAACCTCGCCTGCTTGATGATTACCTATCCGTCAACGCACGGTGTCTTCGAAGAAGCCGTTCTCGACATCATCAAGATTGTCCACGAAAACGGTGGTCAGGTTTATATGGACGGCGCGAATATGAACGCGCAGGTCGGTTTGACCTCTCCCGGCACGATGGGCGCCGACGTTTGCCACCTCAACCTGCACAAGACGTTTGCTATGCCTCACGGCGGTGGCGGCCCTGGCGTTGGCACCATCTGCGTAGCCGAGCATTTGGTTGACTTCCTGCCGAAGCACGCCATCGCAACTGTTGGCGGCCAAAACGGCAGCCAGGTTTCCGCGTCTCCGTTTGGCAGCGCATACTTGTTGCCCATCACATACGGTTATCTCAAGATGTTGGGCGGCGAAGGTTTGAAGCACGTTACCGAATGGGCCATCCTGAATGCCAACTACATTCGCGCAAGATTGCAGAACGACTATAAGATTCTCTATACCGGCAAGAACGGAATGTGCGCTCACGAAATGATTTTGGACTGCAACGAGTTCGAAAAGAGCTGCGGCGTACAGGTTGGGGTCATCGCCAATCGTTTGCTGTACTATGGTTTCCACGTCCCGACCGTGGCATTCCCGGTACACGGCACTTTGATGGTGGAACCCACCGAAAGCGAACCGCTGAGCGAGCTCGACCGCTTCTGTGACGCGATGATTTCGATTCGCAACGAAATCCGTGAAATCGAAGCCGGCAAGGCCGACAGAGCCAACAACGTCATCAAGCGTGCTCCGCACACAATGGGCGTGGTTTGTGCCGACACTTGGGACAGACCATACACCCGTCAGCAGGCCGCCTTCCCGATGGCCCACGAAGACAAATACTGGCCGACGGTCAGCAAGATCGACGACGCCTTTGGCGACAGAAATCTGGTTTGCGTGCTGCCGGAATAATTATTCTTGAACAATGATAAGAGAGGGCGCCAAAATGGTTGCCCTCTCTTTTTATTTTCCGTCGTTCGCACAAATTTTTTATTGTACAATTGTTTTGTGAATGTTTTAGTTGTATCTTTGCAAATAATATCAATATACCAATGCGCATCCTTCATCTTTCCGACACCCACGGTCAACATCGCAAGCTGACAGCACTTCCCACTGCCGACATTTTTGTGCATTCCGGTGACATCACGGAAGAAGGCACTTGGGATGAGGTGGCGGATTTCGTCAACTGGATGCGTGATTTGCCCTATCGACACAAGATTTTTGTAGCCGGCAATCACGATTTGTGCCTACATGGCGCGTTGGAAATCAGCGGTATGGATGAGAATGCCCACTACCTTTACAATTCGGGCATCGAAATCGACGGCTTTTATTTTTACGGTGTTCCGATGTTTATGCAGGACATTGTAGATGAGAATTACGACGCGCGATTCACCAAGATCCCGGATAAAACCGACATTCTAATCACGCACGACACGCCATTCGGGATTTTGGATTGGGCGGATTACGGACGCGGCATGGAGCATCGCGGCAACCGAATGTTGCGACAGCGTGTGGATGAAGTCGCCCCGCGTTACCATCTCTTCGGTCACGAGCATACCACGTATGGCACTGTGAAAGAGGGAGGTACGGTTTTCTCGAATGCGGCGTTACGGGAACGCGGCATCGTATTCGCCCACGCCCCGAAAGTGTTTGAAGTTGGTTTGCGGTAAGGGTGGTTAGAAGTTTTTTTAATTGAGGCTGAAAATCATTTTCCGCCTACGGCGTAACCCCCAAAATGCACAGGAAACTTTAAGAAAATCACAGGAGAATTTTCTTTATGAAAAAATGTCAACAAAATTAGTATAAACCGCTCAAAAAATGTCAACCCTATCAGGAAAGTCATCTCAACTTTCAACTCTTATCTTCCATCTCTCATCTCCCATCTCCCATCTCCCATCTCTCATCTCTCATCTCTCATCTCCCATCTCTCATCTCCCATCTCATCCTCCGCACTTGGAATAGCCGCAGCTCGAGCAAACCAGACAGCCCTCCTTGAACTCCATCGTGTTCTCCTGACCGCATTTCGGGCAGATGGCACCCTTCGCCTTCGTGCCGTCCTTGATGAACTTCTTCAACGCCCGCATCACACCGTTCTTCCATGAGTTGATGGTCTCCTCGCGGAAATTCAGTCCGCCAATGATGTCGCATACGTTCTCAATCGGCAGTCCGTGCCGCAGCATTGCGGAGATCATCTTCGCGTAGTTCCAGAATTCCGGGTTGAAACATCTACTCAAGCCGCTGATAGTCACCGTGTAACCGTCAACATCGGAATATTGGAAGTCGTATGATTTGGTGCCGTCTTCGTGGCGGTTTTTGATGATCTTCCCTTGCGTAATGCTTTTCGGCAATGGCAGGCGGTCGTCGTCTGACTTTCCGGTAAAGATTTCATAAGGCGTGCCGTTTTCACGCAGTCCTACAAATGCCACCCACGATTCGTTGTTGTTGCGGAAGCGGATGATTTCGGCCTTCAACTCCTTCGGACGCTTGAAGTTGGTCTGCGCCGGTTTTTCCTGCGCCTTCGGCTTGTCGCTGATATTGTTCAACACGCCGTCACGCGAACCATCGCGATAGACCGTCAAGCCCTTACAGCCACACTCCCAAGCCTTCCGATAAAGGGAATCAACGACATCCTGCGTGGTTTCCTTCGGCAGATTCACCGTAACGGAAATAGAGTGGTCCACCCACTTCTGCACCATTCCCTGCAACTCAACCTTTTTCAAATAGTCGGTGTCGTTCGCCATTGCCTTGTAATAAGGCGACTTAGCCACGATTTCGTTGATTTCCTCTTCCGACATCGTTTCAAAAGTGGAGGTGTCATAACCATTGGCTTCGGCCCAAACCAAGAACTTCTGGTGGAAAACCAGATACTCTTCAAACATGTCGCCGTTGACGTCTTTCACCGTCGGACGATTCATGTTGATATCGTTGGGATTGATTTTTCTTCTACGTTTATAAACCACGTTGAATGCCGGTTCGATACCGGAAGTGGTTTGTGTACAAATACTTACGCTTCCCGTAGGCGCAATCGTCAGCAATGCGATGTTGCGACGGCCGTAGCGGACCATATCCTCATACAGTTTTTCATCCGCATCTTTGATACGAAGGATGTACGGATTGTTGGCCTCTTTCACGCTGCTATAAACCGGGAACGCGCCACGCTCTTTGGCCATATTCACCGATGAACGGTAGGCAGCCAGCGCCAACTGACGATGTACTTCGGTCGAAAAGGCATTGCTGTGGTCAGTACCGTAGCGGATGCCCAATGCGGCCAGCATGTCGCCCTCTGCCGTGGTGCCCAAACCTGTGCGGCGGCCCTTCAGCGACTGTCTGCGAATCTTCAGCCACAGCTCCTTTTCAACACGTTTTACGTCTTCCGGCTCCGGATCCGACTCAATCTTGCGCAGAATCGCGTTAACCTTCTCAATTTCAAGGTCGATGATATCGTCCATCAAGCGTTGGGCGTAAGAAACGTGTTGTTTGAAAAGAGGCATGTTGAAGTTTGCCTTGTCCGTAAATGGATTTTCTACGTAACTATATAGGTTAATGGCTATCAAACGGCAGCTGTCGTACGGGCAAAGCGGGATTTCGCCGCAAGGGTTGGTGGATTCGGTCAGAAAGCCGTCGGAGGCGTAGCAGTCGGGCACGGCCTCGCGATGGATGGTGTCCCAGAAAAGGACGCCCGGCTCCGCGGATTTCCACGCATTATAGATAATCTTCGTCCACAGCTTGGCGGCGTCAACCTGCTGGACGTATTTCGGATGTTCGGAATGAATCGGGTACTGCTGCGTGTAAGGCGTGCCGTTTTTAACGCACTGCATAAACTCATCGTCAATGCGGACAGAGACATTCGCACCAGTGACCTTTCCTTCCGTCATCTTGGCATCAATAAACTTTTCGGCATCGGGATGCTTGATGGAAACGGTGAGCATCAGCGCCCCGCGGCGGCCGTCTTGCGCCACCTCGCGCGTAGAGTTGGAATAGCGTTCCATAAACGGCACAATGCCGGTGGAGGTCATCGCGCAGTTTTTCACGTTGCTGCCCGCGGGACGGATAGCCGACATGTCGTGGCCGACACCTCCGCGGCGCTTCATCAGCTGCACCTGTTCCTCATCCATCTGCATGATTCCGCCGTAGGAATCCGAATTTTCACCATTGCCAATCACAAAGCAGTTGGAAAGGGAAACCACCTGGTAGCGGTTGCCGATACCGGCCATCGGACTGCCTTGAGGAACGATGTATTTGAAATTCTTCAACAAATCGAAAATCTGTGTCTCGCTCATCGGGTTCGGGTAGCGTTTCTCAATGCGGGCGAACTCGCGAGCAATACGATGGTGCATGTCGTCGGGCGTGCGCTCGACCAACTTCCCTTCACGATTCTTCAACGCATATTTGTCCACCCAAACGCTGGCAGCCAACTGGTCGCCATGAAAATAATCCACCACATCCTGGAAGATCTCCTCCTTTTCGTATGTCTGAACGGGCTGGTCAGGCTCGGCCGGCATATCGGTCGGTTCGGCAAAATCATCTGCCACCGGCCGCACGTTGGCTTCCGCAAAAAGGTTGCTCATGTCAACCTCACGCACTTTCTTCTGCCGACGTGCCATGCCCACTCCCGCCGACAGCCTGCTTACCTGCTGCCCGCGAAGCGCGACAAGTTTATCTTCCTGTTTTTGCGCGACTTTTGAAGCCGTTTCACAAGAGTCAAAAAGGGATAAAATTTCTTCCATACTGGGTTAGTGGTTATTTGTTAAAAGTTGTTAAAAAGAACGGCTTCCTTAAAAAATCCTAATATAAAAAAAGCCTTCACACAGATAAAATAGTGATTATGAGAGAAATGTGTTTTCAGAACAGCCGTTTAATAACGGTCACGAAATTATATTTTCTCAATCAATATTTTTCTTCTTTTTCAAAAATCTTTTCAACAAATTTCTGTGGATATTTTTTCTCACTGATTATTAAACTGTTATAAAAAAAGTTTTTATCGGGCAGAAAAAATCGGAAATTTTAATATACCTTTGTGGCCTTACCATTAACTATTATGATTGTTTGTATCGCAGAAAAACCCAGCGTCGCCCGTGATATCGCCCACGTTTTAGGCGCCAACCAGTCATGTCAGGGCTATATGGAGGGCAACGGATATCAGGTCACATGGACGTTCGGCCACCTCTGCTGTCTGAAGGAGCCACACGACTACACGCCCAACTGGAAGCCGTGGACACTCAGCGTCCTTCCGATGATTCCTCCGCGCTTCGGCATCAAACTCATCAACAGCCAGTCCATCGAAAAACAGTTCAAAATCGTGGAAGCACTGATGCAGAAAGCCGACCGCATCATCAACTGCGGTGATGCCGGTCAGGAAGGCGAACTCATCCAGCGCTGGGTTATCCAGAAAACCGGTGCCCGCTGCCCCGTCCAACGCCTTTGGATCTCCTCCCTCACCGAAGAGGCCATCCGCGAAGGTTTCGCCCAACTTAAAGACCAGTCTGAGTACCAGTCCCTATACGAAGCCGGCCTCTCACGCGCCATCGGCGACTGGCTGCTCGGCATGAACGCCACCCGCCTCTATACTTTAAAATATGGTCAAGACCGACAAGTGCTCTCCATCGGTCGTGTACAAACCCCTACCCTCGCACTCATCGTCAACCGCTACTGGGAAATCCAAAACTTCCAGCCCAAACAGTACTGGATGCTGTCAACCGTCTATCGCGACACGACCTTTACCGCCACCCAAGGCAAATACCAATCGGAAGAAAAAGGGCAGGAAGATTTGCAACGAATTATGAATAAAGAGTTTACGGTTACGGACATCACCACAAAAAAAGGCAAGGAAGCGCCACCGAAACTCTTCGACCTGACCTCGCTCCAGGTGGAATGCAACAAAAAATACAGCTTTTCCGCCGACCAGACCCTGCAAACCATCCAAAGTCTGTACGAGAAAAAACTGACCACCTACCCGCGCGTCGATACCACTTATCTAAGTGACGATATCTATCCCAAATGCCCGCAGATTCTGCAAGGGCTGCCCGCTTACGCACAATTCACCGCACCTCTCATGGGCAAAAAACTGCCCAAAAGCAAAAAAGTATTCGACAGCAGCAAAGTCACCGACCACCACGCCATCATCCCGACCGGCGTTGTGCCTCAATACCTTACGCCACAAGAAAGTTACGTTTACGACGAGGTCTGCCGCCATTTCATCGCTGTCTTCTATCCCGACTGCGTTTTCGCCAGCACCACCGTCATGGGTGAAGTGGAGGATGTACAGTTCAAAGCCACCGGCAAACAGATTCTCGAACCCGGCTGGCGCACCGTGGTCATGCCCGCCCAACAAAACGACGACAAAGACGAGGACGAGGACAAGAACAAAACGCTCCCCGTTTTTCAAAAAGGCGAACACGGACCGCACGAACCCAAGTTAGCGGAAAAGTGGACTACGCCGCCGAAGCCCTATACCGAAGCCACGCTGCTCCGCGCCATGGAAACCGCCGGCAAACTGGTAAAAGACGACGAACTGCGCGAGGCGATGAAAGAGAACGGCATTGGTCGCCCCTCCACTCGCGCCGCCATTATCGAAACACTCTTCAAACGCCGATACATACAAAAAGTCCGCAAAAGCCTGGAACCGACGCCCACCGGCATCGAACTCATCGGCCTCATCCACGAAGAACTGCTCAAAAGTGCCGAACTGACCGGCATCTGGGAGAAAAAGCTACGCGAAATCGAACAACACAAATACGACGCCGCCACCTTCATCAGCGAACTCAAACAGATGGTGGGACAAATTGTTTACCAAGTGCTGAGCGACACCAGTAACCGCCGCGTCGCCATCACCCCCGAAAACACAAAGAAAGAGAAAAAGGCCAAAAGCGAGAAGACTGAAAAAACGAAAAAGACCAAGACAGAAAAAGTCAAGACGAAAAAAGCCCCTCTTGGCAAAGACAGCGCTACCTCTTCCCTCCCCGCCGGCGACAGCATCATCGGCCAGCCCTGCCCGCTCTGTCACAAAGGGCAAGTCATCAAAGGCAACACGGCATACGGCTGCTCCGAATGGCGCAACGGCTGCACCTGGCGGCTCCCCTTCCGTAGTTAAAAGTTACTACTGTCCGATAAAAAAAATGAAAACGGGGAAATGTCTTCCGCAGGACTTGATGCGGAAAATAATTTTCACCTTTCAATTTTCAATTAAAAGAGCTTTCAGCTCTCAACTCCATAATCACTATTATCGGCACTTACTCCTCTTCGTCCACCTTTACATCAAAGGCCACCAACGTCTTGCCCTTCGGGGTGTGCTTGTTTCCCAGTGGCAAAACCGTCAAGCGGGAAGCTGATACTCCCTGAGAAACCAAGTGGTTCACAATCTGCTGATTACGACGTTCAATGTTGGCATCAATCTGTTGACGGAGCGTGTTGTTGTCGTACAATGAAAGACATTTGGCGTAAATATCGCCCGAAACGCCAGCCGCACGGCCATTGACGTACGAAACGAATTTCTGATTCGTAATCTTCAACTCCTGAATGGAAGTAAAGTCCTCCAACGTCAACGACTTGCCCGGATGCTCCTGAATGTAGAAGTCGCGCTTGGCATTAAACAATGCGTATTCGCGCAGATTTTCCTCTATATCAACAGATTGCTGAATCGTCAGCTTGATTTCCGACTTCTCCTTCATCGCCGCCGCAATCTTATTCAGCTTGTCAGACGACTCACTGCCCAAACCCTGCGGATAGATGTCATACGTGATGTCGGCAAACAAATCCGGTTCACCGCCAATCGCCTTAATCAAGAAATCAATCGGTGAGGCGACAACCTTTACCAAAAGATTACCTATCGTCTTGAAAATAATTTTCTTATAAGAAAATGTCGGATCACTGATGTTGCCCGAAACAGGCAGATCCAACTGGATGTTGCCTTTGCGGTCGGTCAACACATACACGCCGGCGCGCAACGGAATATTGAACTCCGGCTTCAGCTCCTTCATCTTCTTCCCTACCGTACAATTATATATATCGACTTTGTTCTGGCTCGAAATATTGTCGTTCACCAACTCATTCACACTCACAAAAGATAAGACGCCGTCTTCGAGTGGATATGCCAGATATTCAACACAATACGGTGATGCCAACTGCAACGGGAAATTGGTCAGGAAGGCATTCAGCTTCATGTTGCTAAAATCAGACAAACTGCCCGACCAATCCGCCATCAACTCGCCGGTCTCACCCACTTTCGCCTTCACTTTCAATGCGATAGGTGCATCCAAATCAAAATTCTTGGAATGGATATCAATGTTTGTAACCGGGATTTGCACCTTCTGAATCATCGTGTGACAAATGTAATCCATGGAGGAATTCGTCACCGACAAATCGTCAATCAACAGATGCCATTTCGAAGGAGTTGAATTCGTCGATGCCGTATCTTTGACGGCAGTGCTATCGCTAACTTCCTTTGTATCATCTTCTTTAAATAATCCGTCAAAATTGGTGTGATCGGCGAAAACCTCATAGTCGAAATCCAGCCCAGCCACATTGCAACGGCTAAGGTGATATTCACCCGTCTTCGTATTGGCCTCTGCGATTCCCAAGTCCACCGAACCGATGGCTGCCACCCGGCTACCGCTACTGTCGGTCATGGCAAGGTTCGAGCATTTCACATTGCCGCTCGCCACGACATCCAAAATATGGCTGACATTGCCCTTGACATGCAAGTCTGTCGTCAACCGCCCCACAAAATCTTGAATATTAAGGAATTGCTGTAAATACGGAGTAATGGAATTCAGTTCGAAATTGGTAAGTTTGAGCGACAAATCATAATCACTGCTTTCCATTCCATAAAGCAGCTTGGCCTTCAAACCGCCGCCGTTTGCGAACTGTAAGTCGAGACCGAAGTCGGTCTGCTCCGTGCTGAAATAGATTTGCGGAATATTAACCGACAGTTTTCTCAAATCGAACTTGCTGCCAACGGAGGCATCACGATAGATGGCACGTCCGCTGGAAAGCGTGATGTTGCGCAAATCGACAATCCATTGGCTCGGCTCGTCATCATCCGGTTCGTCATCCTCATAGAACTCTGCGATATCGGTAAAATTAAATCTGCCAGGATATTGCACCACCACCACGGTCGGCTTCTCCAAAGTGATTTCGTTCAGCTGCACCGTTTTCTTAAGCAACTTCCACAAAGAAATATCCACGTAAAGTCGGTCGAAAGCCAAACAGGTGTCCTTGTCGTTTTTTTCCAGACCAACAAGCCCCTTGATTTCGGCGGTGCCCTTTAAAATGTTAACCTTCAAATCGTCCATAGTGACCACACGACCGCATAAATCCTTACTGTGTTTTTCAATATACCAATGGGCGACGGGAGAGATAAAAATGGTAATGGCAAAAAAGAGGAGTACGAGAAAACCGAGAATAAAAAGCGTGATTTTCAATGCCTTACGCAATGGTTTACGTTTTTTCTTAGGTTTGATATTCTTGACTTCTTCCGAAGCATCAAGCGCGGTTTCGACACTTGCCGCGACCTCTTCCTGCGGCGTTGCGACTTGTGCCTGCGGCTGTACGTTTTCCTCGGCCGCTGCGACTTTCTGAATCTCGTTTTTCTCCTCTAACTCGCTCATAACACCATTAAAGACTACTCGTTTTTACAAAATTTCAGACTTAAATCCAGACTGCTGATATGATGGGTGAGTGCTCCGACGGAAATGAAATCAACGCCGGTTTCCGCATACTGTCGCAAGGTTTCGTCGGTAATACCGCCGGAGGCCTCCGTTTCACATTTTCCATCAATAACGGCAACGGCCTCACGACACTGTTCCACCGAAAAGTTGTCGAGCATAATGCGATCCACACCGCCGTGGGCAAGCACGCGCTTGACATCGTCAAGACTGCGGGTTTCGACTTCGATTTTAAGGTTCAACCCTTTGGATTTCAGATATTCATGCGTTTTGTCGATGGCCTTTTCAATGCCGCCGGCGAAATCGATGTGGTTATCCTTCAACATAACCATATCAAACAATCCGAAACGGTGGTTAGAAGCCCCGCCCACCTTTACCGCATATTTTTCAAAAATGCGCATGTTGGGCGTAGTTTTGCGTGTATCCAGAATCGTAGTTTTCGTGCCTTCCACTAAATTTGCGTAATAGTTTGAAGACGTGGCGATTCCGCTCATGCGCTGCATAAAGTTGAGCACCGTGCGCTCGGCCGTCAGCATGCTTTGCACCGGCCCGTGGATGATGAAAACGATGTCGCCTTTGCGAATGGCATCGCCATCGTGCATAAACTGCTCCATCGTGATGGCCGGATCAACAATCGCGAGCACCTGCTTGGCGACTTCCACACCCGCCAAAATACCGTCCTGCTTCACCAGCAGCTTCATCTGCCCCTGACAACTTTTGTCAATGCACGCCAATGAGGAGTGGTCTCCGTCACCGACATCTTCCAATATGCTTTGTCTGATAATCTCTTCTTGATTCATAATTGTAAAAATTAGTCTTCAGCCTTAAATCTCAAAATCTCCATTTCTTTCTTTACGCCATCTTCCATCATTTTTTCACCCCTGATAATCAGAGTGTTATTAACGATAACGTAAGATTTCTTGTCTGTCTTCAAAGCAGAAAGGAACATGTTTTCGACTTCCATATCACTACACAGACGTTTGGTGGCGCCTGTGTATTCGAAATCGAGTTTACCTTTCTTATTGGCAAAAAAAGTCCCAAAGAAAGTATTGCAGCCCAGGGAGCCATTGACACGATCGCCATCAAAAATGATGTACGGACGTTCCGGAGAATCCTTTACAGGCATGCCGTTAATATTAGTCAAATACCATTTGGTCTGCGTCAATGTGTATTCGCGCTGAGGCGGCGTGACTGCAGATTCCTTACCTTTCTCATCAATGGCAGTTTTGTTGGTGTGACAGCCGCAAGCGCACAATGCCACAGCCAAGAAAATCAACGATAACTTCTTCATTTTCTGTAAATTACACAATAATAAATAATCAAATAAAACGGATGCAAATTTACACGAAATTCCTAAATAACAAATTGTTGATAAAAATTAAAAAAATAATGTAGGGGGAAACGAAAATATCGAAATATTCATGTAATTTTGCATCGTGTTTTAAAATAATTTTACTATGAAAAAAATAGCTCTAATTCTTCTCCTCGCAGTTTTCAGTATGACTGCTTTCTCTCAAAGTATCAGCTTGTTATATAATGGTGAACCCGTCAGTGACACACTGAATGTATATCCTCGTTTCGCTGACGACGACAATACTTTTGGCATCATTGTTCACAACAATTCCGCCAACACTTTGCACGTCACGGTCGCAAAAGAGGTCATCTCCGAAGTCGAAGGCGCATACAATACATTTTGCCTCGGCAGCTGTTACGACCCGTCAACGATGGTTTCACCTGCTACCATCGAATTGGCTCCCGGCGAAAGTTCAACTGAAGCTACTTTCCACACGGTTTACAACCCGATGGGAAATTATGGCGTAACCACCGTCAAATACTCATTCTACGACGAACAACTCAACGAAACTCCCGCTTACTTGGTGGTCAATTACGTTTTTGAAGATCCCGACGGCATCGCCAACCACACCGTCAATGCGAAAACTTTCAACGCCTACCCGAATCCGGCTACCTCACAAGTGACCGTTCAATTTGATATGGCCAACCGCACCGCCGGCGACAACGCACAAATCGTACTGACCAATCTCGTCGGCAAAAAAGTGTGCGCCATCCCCGTTTCCGGCAGCAACGGCAAAACCAACATCGACCTCTCCAACCTCGTTGCTGGCATCTACTTCTACTCTTTGGAAGTAAATGGCAAAATCATTTCCACCAAGAAACTGATTGTCAAATAGTTTCTTTCACTCATGGAAGTCACACGCCTTTTTGACCTTCTCCCTCATTATGCCATGCATTTTCCGAGGGAAGATGCTCTTAACGGAAAAGAAAACGGGATTTGGCGTCATTACAGCACCAAACAATATGTGTCCATCGTCAACAACATCAGTTACGGACTGATGCAGTTGGGCATAAAGAAGGGCGACAAAATCGCCTCCATCAGCGCTGGCCGTCCCGAATGGAACTTCCTCGACATGGCCATCATGCAATTGGGCGCCATCCATGTGCCGATTTATCCCACCATTAGCGAAAACGACTACAAATTCATCCTTCACAATGCCGAAGTGAAAATGGTATTCGTTTCCGGTTGGGACATTTTACGCAAAATCGAAAACATTCTTTCAGAAATCCCCGAGCTGAAAGACAATGTATATACTTTCAGAAACTTACGCGGCTATCGCCACCTCAACGAAGTCATCGAACTGGGTGTCGCTAATCCCAGTCCGCAATACCTAAACGACATCAAAGACCGCATCAGTCCCGACGATGTCGTCACGATGATTTACACTTCCGGAACCACGGGAACCATGAAGGGGGTACAACTCACCCACCGCAACATCATCAGCAACTTCAAAGCCATCCTGCCCATCGTACCCACACACGCACAAACCAAAGTGTTGAGTTATCTTCCCTTGTGTCATATTTACGAGCGCATGATGGTTTACGTTTGGCACTACCTCGGCATTCCGCTTTATTATGCTGAAAGTTTGGGCACCATTGCCACCAACTTGCAGGAGGTCAAGCCCACCATTCTCACCACCGTCCCACGTTTGTTGGAAAAATTCTACGACCGCTACGTGGCTACCGGTCGGAAATTGCCGAAAAAACAGCGAAAGCTCTTTTTCTGGGCCGATGAAGTCGCCAGCCAATTTGAAGTTGAAGGTCGCACCCGCAAATACAATCGGCAGCTCGCGACAGCCAGAATGCTGATACTCAAAAAGTTCAGAGAGGCGCTGGGCGGAAAGATCGAAGTCATCGTCTCCGGTGGCGCCGCCATCCAACCGCGCCTGTGCCGTATCTTCTGGGCGGCCGAAATGCCGGTTTTGGAAGGCTACGGCCTAACCGAGACCTCCCCCGTAATCGCTGTCAGCAGCTTCTTCAAAA
>JAKSMF010000005.1 GCA_024400775.1 Bacteroidales bacterium
CGTTTTTTTGGGTGGAATAAATAATATATATGTATATATATTAATATAGTATATGTACGAGGAAAGCAAGAGCCAAAACGTTGTTATTTTGAATTCACTAATAGAGCAATGCCACTTCGCGTTTTAGACATAGCATAGCGTCAGCAGTGGGAGATTGACTTGAGATTGCTTCTAAAATATTTACATTCAAATCGTTAGCCATAGCTTCGTCGGGAAGCTTACCCGCCGACAGGTTGATGACGTTCACCACGCGCTCTTTGGCATTTTTAATGGAATCCCACACCTCAGCCGACAAATAGACTTGCTGGGAGAGGTTATGTTCGTATTCGCTACGAATGGTGGCCAACAAGATGGTTTGCATCTGATAAGCCGTTAATTCCGGGTTATTTACTCTGAAAATCAGTTGGTTAGGCTCAATACGTTCCAAAAACATAGCCATACGTTCATAGGCTTGCAAACGCATTGGCAAAGTGGCGTTTTTGGCATCATATTTCAGCTCCAAAATACGTTTTTTCTGTTCGTTTTCGACGAAATTTTTGACGATAAAAAAGGCCGTAAAAGCTATAACGAGCGATGGAACGACGGCAATAATGATGATAAGAGCAGTGGACATTTGAAGTAAATAAAGTATGATATAAGGTATAAAATAAAGCAAGGAGGAAACGTGAAATTACGCGTTTCCTCCTTAAAATATTAACCGCAATAGAAATAATCGTGAACGGTTTTGAGCATTAAATCGGGGTCTTTTTCAAGGCGCTGACGGATGTCTGCATCATTAAAAGACTTGAGTTGTTTAACGATATCATCAATCATATCGGGATTGAAAACACCGTATTTTTCGAAGATGCTGCGGTGTGCGGAAAGCTGTTCTGCTGACTCAGCGCAAGAGGCCGGGAGCTGGTCGAGGCTTTCCAATTTAGCCTTATTTTCGGCTTTATGGATGTTGACATCAACATAAGTTTTCTCTGCCAATTCGAGCGGTTTTTCCATTTCAAAACCGTGGCGTGCAGCCACCACAAGGCCAGCAAGAAGCAGGTACAAATCAGCGGATCCGTCAGGACAACGGAACTCCACAGTCTGCTTCTGAGAGTGGTCGGCATTGTTCGGTTTCTCGTTCGGATTAGCCAAGGCAACCATGTCGGTAGCACTGGTCCAACCCAGAGGAACGCGTACCAAAACAGAACGGTTGCGGTCGCCCCAACAGATGGAAGTAGGTGCTTCCTGATGAGGAACCAAACGGAAATAAGAGGTAGGATTGGTATTGCCAAACGCAGTCAAAGAAGATGCACAGGTCATATAACCAGCGATAGCGTTTTTAGCGATAGAGTTAAGTTTTCCGTTGGTAACCATCTGATTTACACCGTCTTTAACGATACGGGTGTGAATATGGAGACCGCTACCGGCTTTACCTGCGGTAATTTTCGGAGCGAAGGTGACATCCAAACCATACTGATAAGCAAGATTACGGATAATCCATTTCGCCAGAACTAACTGATCAGCAGCATCTTGTACGTCGGTAACAAGAAATTCGATTTCGTTTTGTTCGTAAATTTTGTCTTCCAAAGTGAAGTTTCCGACTTCAGAGTGACCGTATTTAATGAGGCCACCGACCTGTGAGATATAGAGCATGCACTGTGTGCGGAATTCTTCAAATTTGGCGAAAGGAGCGGATTCGTGATATCCCTTTTGGTCAGGAGTGAGATAGAGATCATCCTTATCCCCAATCACATAATATTCAAGTTCGCCCATGGCTTGAAAGTCAAAACCTGTGACTTGTTTGAATGAAGCAGCGGCTTTACGAAGGATGTATTCAGGTGAATTTTCCATCGGAAGACCGTCTTTATTGAAGTATGAGCAGAGGAAAGAGAGGGTGGGAATCGTAGCAAAAGGATCCACAAAAGCGGTTCTGAAACGCGGGATAACATACATGTCGCTTGAACCTGCATGAATGAAAGCCGGGAAAATATTGGAGCCATCGACACGTTCGCCGCAAGAGAGAATTTGTTCGAGATAATCGTGGTCATTAAGAACGAAATTCAAAGTTTTAATACGACCGTCACCAGCAACGTAACGGAAGTTAATCATCTGAATTTCATTTTCTTCAACGAAACGAATCATATCGGCTTTCGTGAAATCTTTAGGTGCTTTTTTGAGGAAGGCAGCTACCTGATTCATGTTCATCGTCTGTTCTTCTTTCATGATTTACAAGTTTATATTATTATTAATTTGAAAATAATTTCTGATTTTCATTTGCAGAAAACGGGCATTATCGGAATAATTTAGTGTCTGCTGTTCCTGCCCATTTTGTAAAAAAACAAGCCCCTGATCATCCATTTGAACCAAGGGCGAAATATCAACTGTGGTGATATAATTCATCTCATAATCCTGCACTTCCACATGGCGAAAATCATCGGAAGGACTTGTTAAAGTGACAAAAAAGATGCCGTTTTCTTCGCAATACGGTTCCAATTCGTTAATGACGTCTTCCCATGAAACAGGAAGTGTAGCGGACGTATTGTAAAGTATAACCAACTGATATGCAGGACCTTCAGAAATATTCATCTGGGTACATTCAAACAGGCCGGAAGTGCCGACTAAATAGCGATCAACCGCATCGATTTCGCACTGGCGTTGTGTCGTATCACGGAAATCCGGGCGTTTTTCATAGTGTTTATTAACGATAAAGGCACCCGATTCGTCGCGTTTCCAAGTCCAACGTTCCGATTCAATGATAGTGCCCGTAGAGGCGATATCCACGCCAACAGGGACAGCATCGCGGATATGGTCACCGGCCGTAATGAGCAGATACATCCAATCTTTATCTTCGGAGCGCACCAGCCACAATTCCTGACTTGCCGGCAGCGGCTCACGATACAGCAGGTGCCATTGGTCTGGCAACGTTGCGTTCAAATGCACTTGCGTGCCCTCATATTGGCGCGCATGTTTCAAAAACTCCGTCATAAAGTCCACCGGAAGTGGATAAGTCTTTGTGTCTTCATCAATTAACGAAGTTTCCGTTGGTATATTACCCATCGGACAAACCGAGTTCTGCTGCACAGAATCATCACGAGAATCCGTTCTTTTACAAGCGGCAGACAAAAACAATGTGGCCACAAAGAGGGAAAAAAGTAAATTCCGTAATGACTTTTTCATGCTTAAATACTACGATTGAGGTGGCAAAGATACATCTTTTTTTAATACTTTCGGGCCATTTTCAAAAAATAATCATTGCATTGCGCCGGCGATTTTTTCGGCAATTTGTGCTGCGGTAAAACCGCACTCCTCATACAGTGAAGGGATGTCTCCATGTTCGACAAAACGATGATTTACAGCAATAGGAATGACGCGAACCGGTTTATTTGCTGCGACAAATTCTGAGACGGCAGAATAGAGTCCACCTTGCTCTATTCCGTCTTCCGCAGTAATTATAATATCATAATTATCAATAACATAAGAGAGTGTTTCTGTATCTAACGGAGCGAGAAAACGCATATCTATATGTGCGGGTTGTATTCCTTTTTCGCGCAGCAAATCAAGGGCCGAAGCCACCTGATTACCGATTGCGCCAAGCGAAAGTACTGCGATTTTGCTGCCTTCGCGAAGAATTTCGGCCTTGCCGACAGGAACTTCTTTCATGGGAAGACGCCAGTCAGGATGGACTCCCCTACCCCGCGGATAACGAATAACGAAGGGCAAATCTCGCTGATTATAAGCCGTAAACATAAGGTTCCGCAACGCGATTTCGTCCATGGGCGCGGCAATTATCAGATTGGGGACAGCGCGTAGAAAAGCGAGGTCAAACAGACCTTGGTGTGTTGCCCCGTCTTCGCCCACCAAGCCCGCACGATCAATACAGAAAATCACAGGCAGTTTTTGCAGTGCAACATCGTGAATTATCTGATCATAAGCACGTTGCAAGAAAGAAGAATAGATATTACAGAACGGAACCATACCCTTAGCCGCCAAGCCAGCAGCAAACGTAACGGCATGTTGCTCAGCGATTCCGACATCAAAAACGCGTTCGGGAAGTTCTTTGGCCATTATCGTCAGCGAGCAGCCCGTAGCCATTGCGGGGGTGATGCCGACCACCTTCTCATCCTGCTTTGCTAATTCAAGAATAGTTTCACCGAAAACATCCTGATACTTAGGAGGTTGCCCGACACTTGTCAGCGTGATTCGTTCTCCCGTATCAGGGTCGAATTTACCTGGGGCATGATACGTGGTTTGGTTCTCTTCCGCTAAAGTCAAGCCCTTGCCTTTCACTGTGATAGCGTGAAGAAGCCGAGCCCCCTGAATGGTTTTCAAATCCTTCAAAACCTTAACCAAATAGACGACATTGTGTCCGTCAACAGGACCGAAGTATCTGAAACCCAGCGCTTGAAACAGGTTACTTCCTCTTAATAACGTACCTTTCAACGCATTTCCCAACTTACCCAAAAAACGCAGAACCTTATTATGGAACGGGCGGCGTGTGGAGAAGAAGTTCCAGATATTGTTTTTGGCTCGATTATAACCTGGTGATGAGGTAATATTCAGGAGATAACGGCTCATTGCGCCGACATTCTTATCAATAGCTATCTTATTGTCATTAAGAATAATAAGGATATTGGCATTGGTCTCCGCCGCATGATTCAGGGCTTCGAAGGCCATACCGCCGCCGATAGAGCCGTCACCGATTACCGCAATGTAATTTCGGGTGTCATCACCCGAGAGTTTTCCTGCGACAGCCATACCCAAAACCGCTGAAATCGAAGTTGAAGAGTGACCCGTGCCGAAAGCATCGTATTCACTCTCCGACATTTTAGGAAACCCGCTGATTCCGTGATATTTACGATTGGTATGAAATTGTTCTTTTCGTCCCGTGAGTATTTTGTGCGCATACGCTTGATGACCGACATCCCATACCAACTTATCGTTCGGAGTATCAAACACATAATGAATAGCGACCGCCAATTCAACTGCGCCGAGCGAAGAGCCCAAATGTCCTGGATTTTCTGCTGTTTCCGCAATAATATAGTCACGAATTTCAGCACACAATGCAGGCAAATCCGAGACTGCGAGTTTTCTCAGATCCTCTGGGGAGTTGATTTGTGACAAGAAATGATATTTACACGTTCGCATTATGTATCAATGAGTTATAAAAGAGTATCAACTCTTGTGTAATTCTTTCATTATTATGGTTCAACGCTACGAAATTGCGTGCGTTTTCGCCCAAAATCGCGCAGATGTCAGGTGTATGCACACATTTAGCGATGGCGTCAACGAATTCTTCCGGAGTATTGGCGATAAGGATATTCTTTCCGTTCTCAACCGCAAGGCCTTCTGCCCCGATTGAAGTTGTAATCACAGTTTTTCCAAGTGCCATTCCCTCAATGATTTTCACGCGAACGCCACTTCCCGAAAGGAGGGGAACCACCATAATATCCTTAGAAAGGATAAAGTCGTTTGCTGACGGCACTTCACCAACAATTTCGACGTTTTTATCACTCCGTTCGGCAATATTATGAGGAATACCACGACCGGCAATAGTAAAAGTAAGCTGCGGAAAACGTTCCAGCAGCAGCGGCCACACTTCATCCAAAAAGAACTCTATTCCTTCAATATTCGGCTTCCAATTCATACTGCCGACATGGAAGAGTTCTGGCGTATCAGATGGAATATAATCCTCATTTTCAGCATAATCATCAATATTAATACCAAAATGAAGAATGGTACCGGGAATCTTGAAATAATTTGAGAAAAATTGGAAATCCGGCTCCGAAATTGCTGCAAAAGCATCTACTTTATTGCCCAGCCCACACTCAAAGCGTTCCAATTGATTGGCAAAATACTTAATAGCCCATTTTTTCGGGAAAACAGGCTCGTTTTTCGCCACCCGCTGCCAAATTTGATGTTCGATATTGTGTGTACGAAGCACGATTTTTGCATCAGAATTCTGACGAATTATAGAGATGTAGGGTGCCATGAAAACGGACTCCAACTGTACAATATCAAACTGTTGCTGTTGGAGTACTTCCACTAACTTTTTAGCAAAATTCTTTGAAAAAAAGCGGCTAACCTGATAAGACTGACGATTAAAAACGGTTTTTAATGCCGGGAGAAACGCAATAGACGTATCAACATAAACCGATTCAAACTGTACCGCGTTTTTATATTCATCCGTTATATTCTCCTGATTTACACGGTGTTTTGGTGTTTCAATCGCCAATACTTTAACACGATGACCGGCCTGCAAAAGGCCTTGCGTGACATTATTCATCGCAATAGTTCCACCATCGGAAGGCGGAAATGGCGGTTTATGGCAAAGTTGGAGAATATTCATTTCTTCTTAAAAATATGTCGAATTTTCTGTGGAAAACCGGTTATTTTTCTAATAAAATTGAGGTAGGCGTCGGACGACATAATAGCCGAATCCATAGTAGCTTTATAGGTAAGAAATACACATATCGGGAGCGTAACAAAAGTAGATAACCACATTCCGAGCCACACCGGGAGATCGCCTGATTTTGCTGCTTTTTCGCCAAAAATAGAGACAACGAAATAGAACGCAAAAAAAACGATGGTCACTACTAACGGGATGCCGATTCCGCCTTTTCGAATAATAGTCCCGAGCGGAGCTCCTAAGAAAAAGAACAAAATACAAGCAAATGGAAGCACTAAACGCTGATGATATTCTATCTCACATTCACGGATTTCCCTTTCTTGAATTTCACTTACAACATCAACGTACGACAAACAGCCGATTGTATTATTTGCCTTATTAAGAGCACGATAGACTATTTGTCCCTGCCAATCTTTGGGCAAAGAGTATAGATTGAAAACATTTCCAGACGCTTTCGGAGCCGTAAAAGTATCACTACGGAAAATACATTCCTTGTAAAAACTGGCTTCAAACTTCATATAAACGCCATCGGAAACATCTTTCAAATCTGCCTCTTTTTCTGCAATAAGACTATCTATATCGTTCATTTTCAAAGATTTGCTAGAAGACTTAAAAAAGTCATCATCCACATTCTGCTTTTGAAAAGAGCTGATATCCATTTTCATATATTGCTTGTCAAAACGAGCAAAGAAATAGGGATAGGATTCAGAACGCGAATTTTGATTGCGTCCTTCATCCCACAAATAGCCATCATACAGACTAAAAATGAAGAATTTCTTGTCAGGAGTAATCGTCATTTTTCCCTTTTTAGCGTACGTTCCCGACACATTTCCGACATGTTTTGTATGATCATAAATCAAAACGTCTTCAATATTCTCATTATCACGATGTTTCTTGCCTAATCGGATGGTATAGCCATCAATTCCATCGTAAAAGACACCTTCGTCAATACTCAAAGCGGGCTTTTGCTCCGCGATTTCGAACATCATTGTCCGCCACTTCAAGTAGGCGGCCGGCACTACGTTATCGGAAAACCAGAATGAAAAACCGGCAATCAGAATGGCAAGAATAGCCAAAGGCTTCATCAAACTTGTCACCGATATTCCGGCAGATTTAAGTGCGACAATTTCGTACTTTTCGCCCAGATTTCCAAAGGCCATGAGTGAAGACAACAGCACGGCCAAAGCCAAGGCTAAAGAAACAAAAGTTGCTGATACATAGAATAATAGTTCAAGAATGATATACCATTCCAAGCCTTTTCCCACCATGTCATCGACATACTTCCAAAGGAATTGCATGTCAATAATCAATAATGCGAGGAAAAAGGTAAGGCAAAACGGTCCCGCAAACTTTTTTACCAAGTATCGATAAATGATTTTGGTAAAAGAAAGTTCAAAAAAATGACTTGTTACCTTAGGTCGAGGTTTCACGGTATTACGATTAGAAATCGCCTAACGAAGTTACGGGCAACTGAGCGAGAGCTCTTTCAGCTTGCTCCTGATTTGGCGGGGTTCCGTGCCACTTATGGGTGCCCATCATAAAGTCAACGCCCATGCCCATTTCCGTCTTCATCACAATGACAACCGGCTGTCCATGACCCAGCTTTGATTTGGCAACAGCAAGTGTATCAACAACTTGCTGCATATCATTACCATCCATTTCAAGGACGATCCAGTTAAAGGCTTCCAGTTTGGCCTTTAGTGAGCCAAGGGGCATAACTTCATCGGTAGGGCCATCAATCTGTTTCTTATTGTGGTCGATAATAGCGATAAGATTATCGACATTTTTGCCACCGGCAAACATAAAGGCTTCCCAAACCTGGCCTTCTTCCAACTCGCCGTCACCGGTAAGAGTATAGACGATATGAGAGTCATTATTGGCCTTTTTAGCCAGTGCGGCGCCGATAGAGACGGAAAGTCCCTGGCCAAGTGAGCCGGAGGCGATTCTGAGGCCCGGAAGGTGCTCTACCGGGGTGGGATGGCCTTGCAGACGCGTACCCAACTTTCTGAAGGTAGCCAATTCGCTAACGTCAAAATAACCGCGATGAGCCATAATACTGTAAAGCATCGGGGAAATATGACCGTTGGAAAGGAAAAACATGTCTTCTCCCCTACCCTCTTTGGTGAAATTAGCCGGGTCTATATCCATTACATTGAAAAAGAGAGCAGTAACCACGTCAGTACAACCGAGAGAGCCGCCTGGATGGCCGGATTTTGCATTATAAACCATACGGATAATATCGCGACGAACTTGCGTGGCTATTTCTTGTAATTGTTCTACTGTTTTCATTATCAAATGTTTATGGATAAACGACTATTTTGTTTCTGACAAGTGTGCTATCTCGTCCTCCAATTGAAGCAAAAGATAGGCACCAAGAGCTGCAAGTAGCTCTAAATAAGGTAAATATAAGAAATCGCTGGAGAATTCGACATCGCCTCTGACCAAACCGGAAGTAGTAAGCAGGAATTTAATTAAACACTTGTTCTTCTCGCTTACCCAGCCCCAATGGTTTTTCCAAAGGGACAACGGCTTGAAAGTGCAACGCACATCGGCTAAGGAAACATCCATTTTTCCATACAGATCCAAAAAGACATTCGTCAAATCGACACCGTCACTTTCACGACGAAGGGTGACGTATGGGGCAAAAAAACCTTGTCTTTTGATGGTAAAAGACCCGTCGGGAGTTTCGAGACGCGCCAAAGAACCTTGTCCATGAATCAGGTCAATAGTGGCAAACACAGCATCATCAGAAGCTATTTGGTAAAACTTCTTAGTGACATCAGGCTTAATAAGTTGAATACCCGAAAGCTGGCTCTCAGTAATTTTTTTCAGCATAATTAGTATTGTACTGATTTTGAAATAGATGCAGCGATTTGCTTCATTTCATCATCGCTCAATTCGCATTTAGGATTAGCGAAATTGAGGTCTCCTACCTTATTGATCGGGACAAGATGAATATGGGTATGAGGTACTTCAATACCGATAACAGCGACGCCAATGCGCATACACTGGACGTTTTGTTCGATAGCTTTAGCAACCTTTTTCGCGAAAACCATCATATCGGCCAGCATTTGGTCTTCAAGGTCAAAAATATAGTCGTTTTGAAGCTTGGGAACGACCAAGGTGTGACCTTTTGCCAAAGGATTGATATCCAAAAAAGCGAAAAACTGTTCGTTTTCAGCAATTTTGTAGCAAGGAATTTCACCTTTGATTATTTTGGTAAAGATAGTATCCATTATCGTGCGATTTTGAGGATTTCAAATTTAAGGACACCGACCGGGGCATTAACTTCCGCGATTTCGCCTTGTTTTTTACCCAATAAGCCCTTTGCAATCGGAGAGGTGATGGAAATCTTACCTGACTTGAAATCAGCCTCAGATTCGGGCACTAATGTGTAAACAAGTTCTTTATTTCTTTTCAAGTCCTTTACGGTAACAATAGAGTAAAGAAGTACCTTAGAAATATCGAGTTTGGACTCATCCAAGATTCGTGCATTTGCAATCGTCGCTTGCAAATTAGCGATTTTCATTTCAAGAAGACCTTGGGCCTCTTTAGCGGAGTCATATTCAGCGTTTTCAGACAAATCACCTTTATCTCTTGCCTCTGCAATCATAGCAGAAATACGAGGACGCTCAACAGATTCCAGATGGGATAATTCGGCCTTGAGGGCTGCCAGACTTTCAGCAGAATAATATTTAATTTCGCTCATAATAAATTCAAATAGGTTGTATATTACAAAACAAGACTAAAGAGGCCCAGATAAGGCCTCTTTAGCTATGAGATAAAAATGTTACACAAGAATTAGAGAGCAAGTTTCAAACCAACGCAGTGGTTACCGCCCCATTTATTTGTGAAACGATAGGAATAATCAAGATAAAGTCTTGACATCGGTTTACCCGGTTGCACTTTGTCTTTCTTCTGAAGCGGAATACCGACAGTGGCACCGAGTGCCGGGCCAGTGTACCAAGTAGTACAATTATCAACATTGAACATACCGGTTTCAAAATTGTAACCAGCACGTACCATAAACACCTGACCAAGCGCATATTCCACACCAAAGGTGAAAATATCACGAGAGAAAGAGTTAGCAGTAAATGAACCAGCTAAGGTGATTCTGTGGGCAGCATCGTCGCGAGTAAGCTGTTCATCGACTTTATCTTCCTTAGTCCAGCCTTCATAATTCTTTCCCCAGATGAGGAAGTCATAGGAAAGACCAAGAACCAACATAGTGGGGAGTTCGTATGTTTGTGAACGGCTTTCAAGCGTCTGTTCCCAAGTCAGGTCGTTAGCAACTGCACGAACGCCAAGACCATCACCCTTGTAATGCATCGGAAGACCAATATTCTTCAAAGTGATACCGATTTTGAAGTTTTTGAAAGCGCCCGTCAGATACTGAACACCAGCATCAATAGCAAAACCAGTAGCTTTGGCATCATCGGCACCGGTTTCAGTGACAACCTTCAAGGTGATACCACCATGAATATATTCATTGAAACTCTTCGCATAATGCAAACAGAGGTAAGAAAGTTTCGGGGAAAAAGTACCTTGATTACCTTCGGGAAGGGCTTCTGAGGTGACTTCAATTTCACCAAAACCCATGGTGAAGAAAGAGACACCGAGAACACCAAAGTCTCTAACTCTACCTGATTCCTTATCAGTTGAACGAAGGTGCTGAGCTAAAGCGAAAGAGCTAATGCCGATACCAGCGCCAGAACCAACAAGATAACGGGTATGAGAGAACGCCAATTCAGTTTTGTTTACAAAGGCCATACCACCAATATTGGAATGCATAGCTTCCAAACCACGGATTTCAGCGACACCGGCAGTACCCCAACCAGTAGAACGAGCCCACGGGTCAATTAACAGGTGCTGGGCACCTGCCTGACCAGAACGGTCTCTATTACCAGCATACAGACTGCCCGACATAGCGCAGAAGAGGCCAATCAGCGTGCAAATAATTAATGTTTTCTGTAACTTATTCATAATCTTTAATTTTTTTGCAGTTAGACAATCTGTTAGAACGCATTCAAGTCAGTAGGACGCATAGCGGCAAAGAACTTCAAGGTTCTCTCTCCGATACCAGGTGCATCAACGTGAATAATGTAAACACCGCTGGCGATCGGAATATTTGCAGAGTTCTTCAAATCCCAATCAACAAAGGTAGAAGCATCACCCTTGGTAAGTTTTCTTACCAAAATACCGCTAACAGTGTAAATAGAAATCGTCACAGATTTAGCACCGTCTTCGTAAGAAGGCAGGTTGACAATCTTAACGTAGGTTTCAAGTGCTGAACCTTCATAGGTTGAATAACCATAGTACGGGTTCGGGACAATGTTAATTTTGTCAAGAATACTCTGATGAGTTTCAGCTACATTGGTCTGAACAGCGATATTCTTTGTAGTAAAGCTGTACATCGGGAAGTTATCGTTCTGCGGAGCGTCGGGACCCTGGTCCATACCAGAAGAGTAACGCATATAAGGACGAGATACACGGATTTTAACGGTAGCATCGCAAGACAACCAATCATTTTCGTGCATTTCTGCCGGCATCGGAATGCTTGTCCACATAACATTGTTAAAGAGCTGCATCTTCTTATTCATACGCTGCTGATTTGCAATGTTAGACGTATTGACAAAGCTATTGAATTTATTCATAAGCCATTGGCATTCATCGTAAGCACCGCAGTCGAAATCGGAATCATAATTACGTTGCAAACTATTAGTACGATAATATACTGAATTAGTACTACCAGTGCTACCAACAACATAGACGAAGTGTTTACCACCCCAGCAGGGATCAGTATAAAGATCACCATACAAATCCGGATAATTTGTAAACATATAATCATAAGTAGCCTGATCAATCGGATTACCATCTTTATCCATAGCAAAGACATTTGTAGGATTGAAGAGCATATCGTTACCGTTGTTGGCGGTATCAGCAGAGTTTTCAGCAAACATAATGTTCAAGCGTTCACCGGTTTCAACATTGATAGCGTAGCCAGGGAACCAACCCATACCTTCACCCGTACCATCGGGGTTACCGTTTTTATCAACGGAAGCATGTTTACGAGGTTCGTAGCAAAGGGCACCACCTTCAGATTTAGTACGGTCGTTGCAGGATTCAAGAACAATACAACGGGTCCATTTGCTCTTATCAGGAGTGAGGACGATATCAACGGAATAAAGATTCGTCAGAGTCTGATTGTAACCTGGTGACCAAGAGGTCTTGCTCATATCTCTACAATCAAAATAACGAGGTTGTGGACAAGTGTCATTAGCAGGAAGTGGATTTCCAGCAGGAGCACGACGCCAGTCAGGAGTAACATATTTAGCCTGAGGACCGCCATAATACGGTGAACTCAATACGTAAGGAGCCCAAGTACCACCAAGAACACCTTCAAACTGGCTATTCGGGTCTTTCCAAGCACGAGCGGTCCAGCTGGAGTTCAAAGTACCAGACTTCATCAACATAAAGAAGTCTTCCGTTTTCCATTTGGTATATTCATCTTCAACACCATCCTGAGTACCAGGAGCATCATCCCAAGGACCAGCTTCCTGAATACCAGAACGAATCCAGTTATCCGGGTAATCGCCGTCAACATCAACAACACCACTCAGCCAAGGTTTAGACTCATCGCCATAAATAATTTCAGAACCGAGGAAGTCAACCTGAGCATAGCTGGCAACATTCTTATAGGTATAACCACCATTATTCTTAACCCACTCAGCCAAGTTATCCTGATGAATAGCGAAGTTGTGGTTCAAAATAGTAACCGAAATACCATATTCAGCTAAGAGTTGTTCATTATTAACAGTAATGGAGGTTTGTGATTCAACTTCCATCGGGAAACCTTCTTCATCAATCATGACATCACCATTTTCATCAACTACTTGAAGAATCCAAGTATCATCATCGGTAACATCAGTAGCGCCTTCAGCGGGGACGAACTTCAAGATATAGTCGTTAGGCTGAATCTTCAAGGGGTTGATTACCTTAACGGCGATTGGACCGTAGTCATTCTTATAAGTAACCTGATCAATTGAACCATTAGCCAAGATCTGATCACGGCATTCATCAGTCATATCCAAGTAGAAACCACCATTACCTTGACCTTCAACACGGGTGATCATCGGCTGAGTACCATAAGTACAGTTGGCAACAGTACCTGCATTTTCCGGATTCGGATTGTGAGGAATACCAACATAAGGATTACCACTATTGCTTTGGTCACCAATATTTCTACGACCTGCCAAGAACGGGGTCTTCTGACCTTCCAAACCATGATCAGAATTAGATTCAATTGAGAACGGCCAGTAGTTATTATAACCGTAAGCCAATACTAAGAAGTAATATTTCTTGTGGTTGACCAATTGAGTAGAAGTTGTAGCAAATTTGTCCTCGGTAACAACGAATGAGTGACGAATACCCAGGTTTTCACCTTCGACCATAAGTTCAGGAGCAGAAGTACCAAGAGCGTCATTATGTTTCCAGTTAACGAGGTGGGAAGCTTCATTCTGAATATCGCACTGAGCAATCAGACGAACCTTATCCAAGTTTCCGATATCAGTAACACTGCAATCTTCGGAAGCGCACTGATAAATCATATAACCTTCGAAGCGGTATTTGTTATCGAAAGTGGTAGTATCAAATGAAGAGATATCACGAGATTGGAGAACGAAAGTATCGATACCTTCAATGTTACACCAAACAGTGTCATAAACGGTGGTAATAGTTTCTTCCAATCTTTCTCTCGGAATTGACGGATCTTCTTCTTCATAACCTTCAGCATAGTTGTTGCTGGTTTCAAGGTTGGTGAGGTAAAGGATCAACTGATTTTCCAGTTCTTCAATAGTAACGGTAGGAGCATCCGGGCCATCCAAAACTTTGAAACAGTTTTCAAAGAGAGACTGACATTTGTCATCAGCAACCTTCAAAGCGTCAACGGAAGCCTGAGCACCACCACTGGTAGCACGTGCCCACGGAATACCAACAGTGATATAGTTAACAGCACCAGCCTTCAAAGTGAAGGGACCAGCAGACTGCATGAAACGACGGTCAGCAGGAGCATTGCCAACAGCAGCTTCGGTCCAACCGTCAGGTGAGTTGTTATAAGTACTCGGATCGGGGACAACGCCCATCGTACCCCAATTACACGGGTCAGAAAGGCCGGGGAACATGAAGTCACAATCAGGGCCAGTAGCACCATTCTGCGGGTGAGCGTTGGCACCGTACTTCATTTTCAAGTTATCTGCCCAAATACCACGGAGCATATTGTAGTAACCGAAAGCTACATCCGGGTCACCAACGACAGAGTTATCATTATTGTGATATACAAATCTTCTCATACCGAAACGTTCGTTATCTTTGATACCATCACCAAAGTTAACACCGTTAATAGCTTCGGCACGAATCATAACGAGAGAGTCAACAATCATCTGCTGAACAGAATCTTCCGGGTTGGGATTCCAAGTGAAGAGACCGAGAGTACCGTCATTAGTAACGATATCACAGCTACCGCCCATAGTAGGACCAAATTCAGCGGGGCCATTGAATGAGGGGTTATCGTATCCATCAGGATCAAGATAAGGTCCCTGGAAGAAGTCAACACCAACCGCAGGCGGCTGAGCACCATAGTGCTGAACCAAACCCTGACCATCGACGTTACGACCGTTATAGCAGTAACCCAAACCACGGGCGACATCGCAACCCACATAGTCATCATCTTGATAACCCAAATCCGGGTCAACCCACTGAGAAAAATAGGTGTTTGTCAAGTCGTATGTAGAACGGTTAATGATTTCGTATGAATAGAAGGTCATGTTGTTCAACTCATCATTGGTTGAGAAACCGAATGCCTGAGCACGGATTTCCAAACCGATAGGATCGCCCTGAGATTCGGTGTGTGGACCACCTTTATCGTTGAAGATCCAATAGAGAGTAGCATCACCTTTCAAGACGTGGTCTGCATAAACCATACCTTTGGAGATACCCATTCTTTCTTCCGGAGTTTTCGGAAGTTGGTCAGCAGCGGCCAAAGCACGGTTCTTATCCGTCCAAGGACAAAGATCGTTATCAATGTCATAGTAAGGATAGTCACCATTTTCAGGATTGTAATCACCATCGCCATCATAATCGTAGAAAGGAGCGAGGTAATAAGACTGACCGGCAGAAAGATCCATCGGGTGAGCGGGCCAGTTACGGATGCTGTTCGGCATAACGTAATCAGCGTTCATCCAGTTAGCGATATGATTTTCGACTTCAGCACGTGTAATTGCGAAGTGTTTATCATAAGCGGCACAGGTTTCCTGAGTAACAGATGCGCCATTCAAAGTCAGAGGTCCAGTCCAAAAGTCATCACCTCTTTGGCGGAAACGGACAGCGGCCAATTTCAACTGGTCATTGATATCCTTACCACCGATCCACAGAGCAGCTGCGAACATTGAGGTTTTACCTGAACCGTAAGGAACTTCGTATTGAGCGATTTCTTCGAACCACATGGTACCATTGGTTTCGAGGTAAGCTCTAACATTGTTTACGGTCAACTCATTAGAGTTTGTAGCCGGCAAACATGTTGAAGCAGCGCGAGGAGTTGCACTCCGAGGTACAGCCGTAGCACCTTTGTACTTATCAGCATACAGCGAACCAGAGGCAAGCAGCAATACTGCTAAAAATAAAATCTTACAAGTGTTTTTCATATTCATAATATTTTTTTGCTACGGTTAATTAAAATGAAAATTGTACACCCAAACGTACGCGGGTAGGCATAGTGTAGTTGTACGGGTCAGCAACTCTCATTCTATAGTAATTGGTGAAAGCGGCTACGTCAACCTGTGAGTTAATCTGCTGCTGATATTCGGTAGCGGTCAGATAACCATCATCGTCGGCATTACCAGTATATTCATAAACGTAGATAACGTTTTTGAAGTTGAAGAGATTCATTACATCAAGATAAACATTCAAGTAAGCTTTCTTGGTAGCTTCACCATCTTCGTTTTTCTTAAGACCGAGAACGAAGGTCTTGTCGATACGAAGGTCGCACTGGAAGATCCAAGGCATGTTGGAACCATTGATGGTACCGGAGAGCTGGCTCTTACCTGCAGCGATAATGTTGGAGTAAGGTTTGCTTGAACGGCTGTACGGAAGACCAGAACCTGCGGAGAAGTTGAGGTTGATACCAAAGTTTTGTAACCATTTGATTTCTTTTGATTTACTACCGTCTTTCGTCGCTTTAACAGTAGTAGGACCATCATAGTCTGTACCATAACCAAAACGATAGTCGAGGTTAGCGCTCAGTTTATGACGTTGGTCGAAGCTGAGGTTGGTCAAAGTTCTCAAGTTCGGCTGGCCAGAAGCGATGATTGCCAAACTGGAAGTTTCGCTTGAACCAGTACCTTTAGCGAACTGGAGGGTGTAGCTTGCACGGAGGGTAACGTTCTTGGTACGGCGAAGGTCATAACCAACGGTGAAGCCTTGAACAGTACCGAAGTCGATGTTATCGTATGAATAATAAGTGGAAGGATAAGCGCCGGTATAACGATAGCACTGAACCTGATCACGTTTTTCTGAATAGTAAGCAGAAAGGCTGATAGCTGAGTTTTCACCGATGGCCTGACGGAAACCGATTTCATAATCGATACTCTTTGAAGGTTTCAAGCTCGGGTTATTGATAACGTTGCCCTGCTGTGAACCAAGTTTTTCAACCCACAAGTAGCTGATAGGATCCAAACGAAGGTCGGAAGGACGAACGGTGATAATGTTGTAGTGAGCGTAGAACAAAGATTTGCTGGATACGTTGAATGAGAAAGAGAGACGAGGCATGATTGACCATTGCGGTTCGTATTTAGAAAATGCGGAACCTTCAACTTTAGAAACTGCGGTCTGGTCAAGTTCGTTTTTCAAAATCGGGCCACCCGTAGCGCCAAGAACGGTGGAGGGGTCAGTAACGACAGCACCATCAGCGTCATACCAGTTATGACCACTACGATAAGCAACGATATTAGCATTTTCAGGATCGAGAGTTTTGTCGAGCTGATTGACATAAACTACCCAATCATCTTCTGCGTTAGAGGCAACGTCATAAACGTCACGAACTTCTTTTACGGTATAGGCTTCTCTGAACAAGTAGGGGTCATTCAATACGTACTGGTTAGCGTCGAAACGGTCAACACGCAAACCGATGTTGAACATCATCGTATTGATAGAGAATTTATCCTGAATGTACATAGCCATATAGATGGGTTCGTATGCACCTACATTATAAAGTTTGTCACCGTTTTCATCGGTTTTATTGAAGAAGTCGTTGATGTCAGTTTTCTTGGTATATTTCTTTGTACCGGTATAATCATAACCATAATAAGAAATATAGGTAGAACCACCGTTGAAAAGTTCTTCAGGTGAGAACATGCTCAAAGAGAACTGATCGGGGGACATATTATCAATATCGATCCAGTCGGTGCCATTCGGGTCAAGACCGAGAGATTTACGAAGGTTTCTGTCGAAAGTGGTTTGTGCTTCAGCATCGAAATATCTGTCGAACATTACAGTATCATCGCTGAGGAGATACGGGTTGTCGGTATCAAGTTCGCTGATGTGGTAGTTAGCGCTACTTCTCATCAAAGTCCACAAACTATAAGGAGCTACGCTGAAAGAACGAGCAGTACGTTTTTCAAAGATGTAACCCAACTTGATATCGTGGTCTTTAATGGTCAAAGACAAACTTGCATTTGCACCGATTTGGTCTTCTGCAGAAATACCATAAGAACCATTAACAGCACCCGGAGCTTGATATAAGCTATAGACACCATCCGGAGAGTCACCATTCAAAAGAGCACCAAATTGCTGATACAAAGTTTTGTTATAAGGAATTACACCATAATAATCATAGATTACATTGGGTGAATAAGTATCCGTAAAAGTGGTGACGTAGGGAACGAGGTCGGGATTGGAAATCAGAGAAGCATCATTGTTGCCAAACGGGGTTGCGCTATATTCCACGATTGAATCGTAGATGTTAGCGAGGATATTCATATCATGATAAGTAATGCCGTCAATAGTGATGGTATCACGTACGAATGATTTAGCTTTGGTAGTTTTGAAATAACCGATATGACCATAGTCGAAGAGGTTATTTTTGTGACGCATGTCGCGGGTCCAGGTATCGTAGTGGGTGAAGTTAACATTAATATTATACATTATATTTTTAATAACACCAGTATCGGACTTCAACGGGATTCTGTGTTGCAATCTTGCATTAACACGCCACGTTGACACTTGGCTTTGGCTATTGTTTTGAGCATTGAAGAGTGCGGAAGTAGTACCCCAGTTTCTTCCTCTGGTGAATTCATACATACCACCGAAGGAGAGTTGTACATTATTATGTTCACCTAAGAGGAAGTCCAACTTACCTTGGATAAGGTAATTCAAACTACCTGCATTGTCTCTTACGCGCTGTCTGTGGAAATTATCAGCGGCAAGGTATTCAGCATTTGAATAGTGTGCGCCGAATTCTGTGGTGCTGTAACGATAGGGGTGCTGGATGAGGTTGTTGATACATTCATCGCTTGCGCGCCAAGTACCGCCGCGGGCAGGGGCACCATCCTTATCATAGCTGATATCGCCAGTGAGGAGGAAGCCGACGCGAACGGGCTGGCCCTGTACTTTGGGTTTTACCAGCGGTCCAGTGAGAGAGACGGAACCGAGGAAGTTGTTATAACCATCAAGGGAACCCATCAATTCGACAGAACCATGGAGGTCTTTAGAGATACCCTTGGTGGTAATAACGGTGAATGAGTTACCGTCGCCATATTCAGCGGGGATACCACCCTGGATGAGTTCGACCTGTTCGATAGATGCCATGGAGACACCGCCGGAACCACGGACGACCACACCGTCGATCATTGTTTTCTGACCATCGGCACGGTTACCACGAACTGAGTTCATTTTACCATCAATAGAAGTAACACCAGCTGCGGTTGCGATAGCACCGGTAACATCGTGACCAGGCTGCTTACGGACAGCGTCTGCGTCCAAAGTAGTGGCGGTCGTGGTGTTATCAGCGTTAAAGACCGGTTTGACATACGTTACTTCAAACTGTTCAAGGACATCAGCACCACAGGAGATTTTGACATTCTCGATATGAGTACTACCGTTAAACGAGATGCCAGTAATTAACTTCTTTCTGCCGCACTGATTAAGTTCTGCATCACACAGCAAATCGTATGTGCCAGGGGCAACACCGTGGAATTGGTAATTACCTGAGGCATCAGTTGTTGTGTAATCCAGATCGGTTCCTTCTTTCTGAAGGTAAACGTAGATAAAGGGAAGTGCAGTACCCGTCTGGTCTGTCACCGTACCTTTAAACGTACCTTGGGCGGAAGCGAAGCTGCTAAAAAGGATGACCGCTAGGAGCGTCAAGAGTAACTTTTTAACCATATCAAACTAATTTATATTAAACATTTATTTCACTCTAAAATTAGCCCGCTAATTTACAAAAAAAACAACGGACCATACCCATATATAAAATATATTTTAAACTTTTTTCTAACTAATTAAAAATCAGGTCTTTTCAAAATTATCGAATAAATAAATCCTTTTTGGATTTCATTCATATCAAATTGTAAATCAATATTTTTTACTTGCTCATTATCAGCATATTGTTGAGTTTTTTCAACAGTAGAATTTTGAGAAGATTTCGTTTCCGAAAAAAGAGGATGCCCCTCTTTGTCTAAAGTTTCATATGTAAAAAATTCGGAATTTTTCGGAACATTTTGCGGATTTTCCCGCAAATACGCATTTTCATCACGTTGCTCTGAAGCAACATGACGCATGGTCTGACTCCGGGGTTGGGGCACTGTCGGAGGCGATTTTCGGGGAGGTTGTTGCTGCGGCTTTTTCTTTCCAAAAACCAAAGCAACAATCAATGACATTACAATACAGAAAAGCAGTCCATTCATTTGTATGCTACATTACAATTTGAGCCGCAAAAGTACAATTTTTTTCACAATTCGCTTCAATGATTTTTCAAGAAAAAGTCCGTATCTTTGCGCCCAAATTCTAAGACTATGGCTAAGCAAAGTGAAACTCCGCTGATGAAGCAGTACAACCAGTTCAAATCCCAATACCCGGATGCGATTTTACTGTTCAGGGTAGGGGACTTTTACGAGACGTTCGGTGAAGATGCGATCAAGGCATCGCAGATATTGGGGATAGTGCTGACGAAGCGGTCGAACGGGGCGGCGGCGGACATGGATTTGGCAGGATTCCCGCACCATGCTATCGACACCTACCTGCCGAAGTTGGTACGTGCCGGTTTGCGCGTTGCCATCTGCGACCAGTTGGAGGACCCCAAATTGACGAAAACACTGGTAAAGAGAGGCATAACCGAATTAGTTACGCCTGGTATTGCTACCAGTGACAAGATTTTGGAACAGAAGGAGAACAACTTTTTGGCGGCCATTCATTACGATGAAAAAATCAGCGGCATTGCCTTTGTAGATGCCTCCACGGGCGAGTTTTATTTAGCCGAAGGCAATCACGAATACATTGACAAGCTACTGCAGAATTTCAAACCCGCGGAAATGGTGATTCAGAAAGGGAAAACGGCCGATTTCCGCGAACATTTCGGCGAAAAAATCCTGTTGACCACCTTCGACGACTGGGTGTTCACCACCGACTACGCGGTACCCTTCCTCACCAAGCATTTTCAGACCAATTCTCTGAAAGGTTTTGGCATAGACAACCTCAATTACGGCATCATCGCAGCTGGTGCCGCACTGCATTATCTGAGTGAAACGCAGAACCATAAAATACAGCATATCAACAAACTGAATCGTATTGAAGAGGAACTGTACGTATGGCTCGACCGCTTCACCATTCGGAACTTGGAATTGATACATTCGCCGAATGAAAATGCCGTGACTTTGCTACAGATTTTGGACCAAACCCTCACCCCGATGGGCGGGCGTCTGCTCAAAAAATGGATTCTGATGCCGTTGAAAGAAAAGGCGCTCATCGAGGAGAGACTTTCAGCCGTGCAGTACTTCATTGATAACGAAGAATTTAAGAATGATTCCGAAGCGAATATCCGAAGCATCGGTGACGTGGAGCGAATCGGGTCAAAAATTGCGACTGGGAAAATCAATCCGCGCGAAATGCTGCAGTTAGCTAAAGCGCTGCGCGCCATCGAAAAGCTGCAACAGTTGTGCAAACAACAAAAACAGCCCGTTTTCCAGAAAATGGCTGAACAATTGAATCCGTGTCAGACCATTCGGCAACGCATTGAAAATGAGATAAATGAAGATGCACCGATAGCTTTGAACAAAGGACGCGTGTTCAATCGCGGCGTGGATGAAGAGTTGGATGAACTGAATGCTCTGGCTACCAACAGCAAAAATATTTTGGCCGAAATTCAGCAGAGAGAATCCGTCAATACCGGCATCCCCTCTTTGAAAATCGGCTTCAACAACGTGTTTGGTTACTACATTGAGGTGACGAACGCGCACAAAAGCAAAGTTCCCGCAGAATGGATTCGAAAACAGACACTTACCAACGGCGAACGCTACATAACGGAAGAGCTGAAAGAGTTGGAAAGCAAGATTTTAGGCGCCGAAGACAAGATATTGAACATCGAATCGCGCTTATACAACGAACTTGTTTTAGCCCTCATGGACTACATCCCGATGATTCAGTTGAATGCACGGCTGGTGGCGCGCATGGATGTGTTGGAATGTTTTGCAAGTATCTCCGAATCAAACAATTACACACGCCCTGTAATCGATGACGGAACAGCTATCGACATTAAGGGCGGGCGACATCCAGTGATTGAAACGCAGCTTCCGCCGGGCGAGCCGTACATCTCCAACGATGTCTATCTGGATAACGAACAACAGCAAATCGTCATCATTACGGGTCCCAATATGTCCGGTAAATCAGCACTTTTGCGACAAACGGCGCTCATCGTGTTGATGGCGCAAATGGGCTGTTTCGTCCCTGCGCAGCAGGCGCACATCGGCATCATCGACAAGATTTTCACACGCGTCGGAGCTTCCGACAACATTTCCACCGGCGAATCCACTTTTATGGTGGAAATGAACGAGACGGCCAGCATTCTGAACAACGTATCCAACCGGAGCTTGGTGCTTTTGGATGAAATCGGCAGAGGAACAAGCACTTACGACGGCGTTTCCATAGCTTGGTCAATTGCCGAATACCTACATGAGCACCCGAATTATCGTGCGAAAGTGCTGTTCGCCACGCACTACCATGAACTGAACGACATGGCCAGACAATTCCCACGCATCAAAAACTACCACGTCACCGTGAAAGAAATCAACAATAAGATTCTGTTTTTGAGAAAGTTAGAAGAGGGTGGGAGCGAACACAGCTTCGGTATTCACGTGGCGCGAATGGCAGGCATGCCCAGTAGCGTCTTGAAACGAGCCGAAGAAGTTCTCAAACAATTGGAAAGCAACCATGACAACAAGGTGGAAAAACACATCGAAAAGAAAACCGATCCAGGTTACCAGCTGAGTTTCATTGCCTTGGATGACCCGCTGTTGCTCGATATCAAAGACCAAATCGTAGATTTGGATATCAACTCACTCACACCGGTAGAAGCATTGATGAAATTGAACGACATCAAGAGCCTGCTGGTTAAGGACAAGAAAGGCAAAAAATAGCGTAATTGGGTTTGTGCTTTCAACGAACAGAAAACACGGATTTTCCATTTTCGCGCAGCAGCTGTTGCGCGGCCTGATTCTGCATTATACTGCCGCCAAATTCGTCCAAATCAAATACGTTAGGATTTGAAAACCACTCATTTACATTCATAACCAACTGAAGTCCGGAGAGGGCTTCCCTATCAATCGCGAATGAGTTCAACGGAAGTGAGACTGTGAAAAAATTTGGCACAAATGAAGTGATTTCTCCTTGGTCATAAATCTGCCCGATTCCGGTGTGCAGATTGAACATTTTTACGGTGTCATTCGCGGCCAACCAAGTGCCATTTATTTGCATATAGTGATAGCCGCCACCCAAAACATCAGGCCAGGCCATATTGTTTTCGGGCGGATTCACAAAGTAACCCGTAACATTTTGCTCCGGGAGCAAGCCGAAAACAAAAGTAATGCTATCGTACTGTCCTTCAATAAGATTCTTCACATTCCAATCAAAAGTGGAAGGGATATTGGAATCAAAATAGTGGATTCCGTCATCAGTAGCCACCTTGACTTTTTCGCCAGAATGAGTTATAAAAGCGACATCAGAGATAAAGAATTTGACCTCGTCAATCTTGTAACGATTACCAGCAACATTCTGATAGTCAGATAAATGATAACGAACATCGTCTCCATCCACCTGAATAGCGAAATGGATGGAGGCATCTCCGTAGAACTCCTTTTTAGTGCAAGCGGAAAAAAGGAGAATCAGGGCGAAAAAAACCGGGAAACGGTGTAATACTACCATTCGTCTTCTTTAGCGGCTGTAGGCTGCATTCCGTCAACCAAAGAGGACAAAAGGGCCTGAATTTGTTCATCGACTTCCTGCAAATTGAGATAACATTCCGGATCCCATTTAGTATCTTCGGGATTCATCCATTTTTCGATGGGGCAAGCAGCCGCGGCTTTCTCATTGAAATCGGTAATCGTATAGCGATAGCGGCCCTCTCTACATTGGAGCGTAAAGTTGTAATATACAACGTTTTTCGTCAGTTTACTTCCATCTTTCTGATGTGAGTATATGCGGACGGAGCCTCTCATTTTGATCACAAAATTAGCATCATCCTGCGAGCGAATGACTTCAGACGGATTGTGATAGAAAGATTTGGCCCATTTGAGCGCGCGGTCATACAGTTCTTTGGCAGTGCCATTTTCCTGGATAACCTCCTGATATGTAATCAATTGCGTTTCCTCATCTATCGGCATATCCGGCGGAGGAGTCGTAGTGGTGTTTTTCTTTTGTGCGAAGCCCAACATGGCTACCGACAATAACAGAACAAGAAGGGATAAACGTTTCATAATATTGTGGATTAATGGGTTACAAATTAAAGCGCAAAAACGGGTGTTCAGACCGAATGTATTGACAAAAGTTTACCAATAGAGCAATGCGATTTTGACACCGACAAAATGATAAAACATATTTTTCGTACGATTGGTAGTTACTTGTGAATAATCAAAATCCGTATTGTGCTCTTCTACAGAGTATTGAATGGTAGAATACTGCATCTTGTAATCAGCGGCGAACATGATATAGAGTTGGTCTTTAATGCGAACTTTGGCACCGATGCCGGAATTGATGTACCAACCCGGTTTAGCGCCATAGATCACCTTCGTCATTTTTTCCGGTTTGGAAGAGACATACCATTTAAAGGAGTAGCCTGCATTGAGATACCAGTGGGGGGTGACGAAATAGTCCATGAAATCGATGCCAAGGTGAACGGCGACGGGAATAAAAGCCGTTTTTTTCCAAATATTCAGCCCCAAATCAACACCCAAGTCAACATAAGGATTGAATTGGAAGGCGAGCTCCTGATCGACGCAAAAATTCGGAAGTTTGTTGGCCAAATGACGCCCCCCGAATTCCAAATCCCCGACACCCGCATTGAAGGCGATGCCGGTTTGGTAAACGAAATGGGAGTTGTAATGTTTGGTGTGCATCATATTTTGAGCACTCAGACCCATAAAGGTGCAGAGTGACAAAATAGCAGAAAAAATGAAAACTTTCTTCATCATAAGTTATTGTTCTATAAGTTCTTGCGCTGCTTTTAGAGCAGAATCGCCCCATTTGGCACCGCTCATCATTTTAGCGATTTCAACGATACGTTCATTCGCCGAAAGCTTCTTCACCTGCGTGTGGCTGGTATCACCAACGTTATCCTTAAACACTTGATAGTGAGATGTTCCCGTCGCTGCAATTTGCGGAAGATGGGTAATGACCAACAACTGCCGTTTTTGAGCCATTTGCTTCATCAAAGCAGCAACCTTTCCCGCCATTTCACCAGAAATACCCACGTCGATTTCATCAAAAACGACCGTAGGTAGTACGGAATGATCTGATAGAGTGGATTTTACGGAAAGCATGATTCGTGAAATCTCGCCGCCTGAAGCTGATTTTTCAAGTGGAGCTACAGGCACACCCTTATTGGCAGAGAAAAGAAATTGAATATCATCTATGCCAAAATTATTCAGAATATCGCGCTGTTCGATATTGATAACGAACTGTGCATCAGGCATTCCCAAAAGAACGATATTCTTCAAAATGTCGTTCTGCAAACCTTTTGCCGCAGAAATTCTTTCTTTATGCAATTTCTGAGCCATAGTCAATGCGGAAGTCCGCAATTGCTGCAATTCCGCTTCCAAGGTAGAAACACTTTGCTCGTCAGTAGAATAAGCCGTAATTTCCTCTAATACAGCGATTTTCTTTTCAATAAGCTGCGCGACCGAAGTGACATGATGCTTTTGTTCCAAGCCGTAAAGCAAGTCGAGGCGTTGGCGCATCCGTTCCAACTCGTCGGGGGCAAATTCTATCTTGTCAGACAAAGAAGAGACATCCGAAACGATGTCTTTCAAATCGATATAGTTGGATTCAATACGGGAATTAAGTTCTTCAATATCAGAACGATATAATGAAATTTCCGAACTTAACGATTTGGCATCACGGAGAGCGTTCAAGGCGGCGTTATCGGATTCCGAAAGCAACTGCGAAATCTGAAATAGATTCGCCTTGATTGTTTCAGTATGTGTCAGAAAATCAACATTTTGCTCTAATTCTTCCTGTTCGTTTTCCTGCAGTCTTGCCTGTTCCAACTCATTATATACAAACTGAAGAAAATCCTGCTTTTCAGCTCTTGCTTTTTGCGCATTACGCAAATCGTCAAGATGCTTTTCGCAAGTTTTCATTTTTTCCAGAACAGATTGATAATTAACTACTTCATTTCTGATTCCTGCATAAAAATCAACGACATCTGTCCTAAAATCTGCATTTTGGAACAAAAGATTTTGATGCTGAGAATGGATATCGATCAGTTGTGAAGCGAACTCTTTCAGAATGGGAAGAGTGACGGGGGTATCGTTGATAAAGGCGCGGCTTTTACCGCTAACCGCAATTTCTCTACGGACGACTGTAGATTCTTGATAATCAAGATTATTCTCTTCAAAAAAGGAGGATAAATCCTGCGACGAAATATCAAAAACAGCCTCAACAACGCACTTTTCAGAATGATTGAAAAGAATGGATGTGTCGGCGCGATTACCCAAAATCAGCGAAAGTGCGCCCATGATGATGGACTTACCGGCACCGGTTTCACCAGTAATGACGGTCATCCCCTGATCAAATTGGATTTGAAGAGAGGCGATAAGCGCATAATTTTGGATATACAACGAACTGAGCATAAGCTAGTTTGCTTGGTTAATCGCATTATATTTAGCCGAATTGGCGGGGTCGATCTGCTTCATCAGACGAATGACTTCCGTTTTTTCGACAGGAGTCGCTTCCTTGAAAATATTCACAATTTCATCCGCTTTTGCCTGAACAACGATTTGTACGATGTAAATATTTGATTTTTGGGAATTTACCTTATTCAAATCGCGAATTGCATCCAAAACTGAAGCTCTACCGACATCCACAGATTCGGACATCATATCCAGCCCAAGTCGATGGTATTTATAAAAGAAATCATGAATTTTGCTGTACGTGGGGTTGGTAAGATTCTCAATAATCCAATAACGGTTACGCTGGCCCGTTTCGTACGATTTCCAGCCCGGCTCCGGAGCATTCTGACAAGCATTCACAACTCCCTGAGCCAGATTGAAATAGGCATTTCCACCATTCAAAGAAAAGGTGTCAAAATCCAATCCCAGGAAAAGGTTTAGGTAGAAAGCGATGAGCGAAGTCAACTGCGATAAATTACTATTTTCGGCATATTCCAGCGGCGCGCCTTCTTCGTAGGTGAATTTCACGCTTTTGTCTTGGAAATTAAGCACTGGCGATTTGTAATTCGTATTATAAATGGGTCTTTGCAGCTGAATCGTCATCGTTCCGGTATAGGTATCACCAGCAGCTTCAGAAAGGTTAATCATGATGGCGCATTCAATACGTTCATTGGTTTTCAATGTATATTGGCACCATTTACGATCATTCACGAACTTGTAGAGTTCCTGCTGTAACGTATTGAATTTGTTTCTATTAGAACCCGCGATTTGCGAGGAATTAATAGAGAGCTGACATTGGAAGTCCTGCGCGTGAAGAGCGAAAAGCATAACGAACAGGAGTAAAAAAGTGCCAATTTTTTTCATGAGCAAATTGATGATAAAGTTTTATCCGATATTTGTAAAATTCATATATTCAATCACATACGATACGATATCAGCGGCGACTTCTTTTTTATCTTTAAGCGTACCCGTGGAAATTCTTCCGTTTTTATCGATAATGGTCACCAAGTTGGTAGAGCACTTAAAGCCGGCGCCTTCGTTTTTCAATGAATTAAGAACGATGATATCGGCATTTTTATTTTTCAGTTTGGTTTGTGCGTTTTCCAACTCATGCTCGGTTTCCAGAGCGAATCCGACAACGCACTGTTTTTCAGACTTTTGCTTACCTAACGTCGCCAAAATATCAGTCGTTTTTTTCAATGCGAGAGAAAGTTGAGCGTCAGTTTTTTTAATCTTTTCGGGAGCGACCTGCTGAGGAGTATAATCGGCCACTGCGGCGGCCATAACAGCGATGTCACATTGAGGAAATACTTGCTGACAAGCTTCCAGCATTTGCGCCGCAGTTTGCACATCAACACGCTGTATATTAGGATTTTGAGTATTATAGTGGGTGGGTCCTGTAACCAAGGTGACCGCAGCGCCGCGGGAGGCAAGTTCTTCCGCCAATTGGAAGCCCATCAAGCCGGAAGAAAAATTCCCGATGAAACGGACGGGGTCAATCGGTTCATACGTAGGGCCGGCGGTCACTAAGGCGTGCATCCCATTCAGTTCAGAAGTAGCTGACAAAGAAGAAATTACAGTTGAACAAATCTGTTCGGGTTCCTGCATTCTGCCATCGCCGGTCGTACCACAAGCGAGATAGCCGGAGTCTGATGCCAAAATATGGCAACCACGTTGTGCCAATGTTTGCAGGTTGGCCTGGACGGCCGGGTGGTGCAGCATGTTTTTGTTCATCGCCGGAGCGATGAAAACAGGTTTTTGCAAAGCCAAGAAAAGAGTGGAGAGTGCATCGTCAGCGATTCCATTGGCGAACTTACCGATGAGATTCGCCGTGGCAGGGGCCACTATCATGGCATCGGCCCAATCAGCAAGCGCAATGTGCTCAACTTCAACGTTTTCCAAAATCGCGAATGGGTTAACATAAACCGGATTTTTGGAGAGCGTTTGCAAGGAAAGCTCCGTTACAAACTCCAAGGCGTGCGGCGTCGCGACCACCTTTACCTCTGCTCCATTTTTTTGCAATAAACGAATGAGAGACAGCGATTTATAAGCCGCTATCCCTCCCGATATACCAAGTAAAATGTGCAATGACGGATTAGGCATTTTCCTCTTCGGCTTCTTCGTGAAGCTTGTAGTAAATCTTATGATCTTCGAATTCTTTGACAGCCATCAAAGTCGGTTTGGGAAGACGTTCGTATGTCTTCGCCAATTCAATTTGGTCGCGGTTTTCGTAAACTTCGTCCAAAGAATCCTGTGCCGGAGCGAATTCCTGCATTTCTTTCTGCATTTCGTCCTTGATTTCCAAAGAAATCTGGTCGGCGCGTTTAGACATAATGACTACAGATTCGTAGATGTTGTCGGTTTCTTTGTCAAACTCGCGAATATTGCGGGTGATAGCCATTGTTTCGGCATTGCTTTTTTTGAAATCAGTCTTCATGCTTTTTATCTTTCTTTTTTGATTTTTTGAATTCTTTTTTGTCGATTTTGTTTTGTGCATCTACGGCCAACTTTTCGGCTTCCTCAAGCAAGTCAGAACCCGGGCAGTAGATTTTCATGCTTTGGTATGCATCAACGCAAGCGGTAAATCTCTCTATCTTCTTGCTATCCACGCTTTTATGTGCATACTCATAATTGTTTTTCACTAAAATGGCGTATGCGTCATCGAGATATTGCGAAGAGCTATGTACTTTGAAAAAATTACGAGCCATGATTTGCGCTGACTTGTAATTCTCTGTGTTATAGTACAGTTTCAAAATCTCATACGATTTTTTAGCCAACTTGTCACGCATTTGATCCAGCAAGGCATTACACTCCTCCATATACTTGCTTTGAGGGTACTGGCGGGTGAAAACCTCAATTTCCTCAATCACGTAATAAGTTTCCGTTTGGTCCAAACTATATTCGGGAGAGGTGTTCGATAAAGCTTTAATTGCCTTATAGTAAGCTTCTTCCGCACGGGGATTGGAAGTATATTTGTTAGCATATTCCTTGAAGTGGAAGGCTGCCATTTCATAATCACGATTCATGTAGTAACAGTCCGCAAAAAGGTAGAGGATCGTATCTGCTCGCGGCGTTCCCAAAGATAGGGGATATAATTCTTCAAAAATGCGTGCAGCACTGATAAACATTTGATTTTCATAGTAGTTGCAAGCTTTTTGATAATTTTCCTCGTAATTTTCAAAGCTGACTTTTTTGCCGTTACTCTGCTTCTTTTTGGGCTTTTTCTTAGTAGGGTTGGGGGAAACGGAGTTACTTTCCACATAATGAAAAACATTCGCATCGGTCGAAGAAGCCTCGGACACAGAAAGGAAATTTTCGCTTTCCGCGACCGCTGTTGTACCGACCGACAAGCAAAATAACACGCTGAAAATCAGCGCAATATTAGAATATCGCTTATAATTTTCCATCTTGCAAATATAAACATTTTTTCAAAATTTGGGGGCAAGCGAAAAATAACCATCTCGGCGAGTGGAATGACAAGGGATTTGGTAGGCGGAACAAGAGTCAATCCACCTTTTTTCCCAATAAACTGTATTGCTCCCGTCAATTACAATTTGTTGAATGTCAAAAGTTTGTAATAGTTTTTTCATTGGGATGCGTGGATTTTGCCGAAGAATTACCAAATCCACTTTTTGGGGAGGGGAGAGGGGATTCAGGTATTCACGGCCGGAAAGTGTAAAGATGGTTAGCTGATTCCAGCGAATAAATGGCCCGATTTTTTCCGCTTTCCCTCTGGCAAAGCACAATGTATCCATTTTAACTATTTGTTTATCAATACGTTTCATACGGATGTGGTTTTTAATATTGTAATCATAGGCATTAGACGACACGAACGCTGACGAATCCAAAAATATCACTCCCCGACCACCGTCATTCATTCCCATTGCGGACATTTTGTCGATTGAATAAATCGTGAAGGTATTCGCGGAAAACGAAGCAATCTTTTGAAGGCAAAGAGAAACGCCCAAGAGAAGTAAAGAACAAAGAGACAGGTATTTATAAATGGATTTTCGGTAAACTAAAAAAGCGAAAATTGCGCATACTATGCCATAAATGAGCAACATCTGACTCCAATGAACGGCGATATTTTCGGTGACTGCGCCGGGCAGGGAATCAATGCCGCCGACTATGCCATTCATCAGTTTTATTTCTGCGGTTAAAATCTTCCCAAACAATAAGGAAACCGTTGGTAACCAAGAAATTGCGAGAAGTAAAACGCCCGTCATAACTATCAAGAAGGAGAGTGCGATGACCGAGAGATTCGCCAGAAGGAAATAATTGGGAAATTGGCCAAAGTAATAGACGGACAGTGGGAAAGTAGAGAGTTGTGCGGCGACAGAAACGCACGCCAGTTCCCAAAAGTAATTTCCGAGTTTTGTTTTTGGATGAAGGATGGCTGATATTTTAGGCTGAAAGATAACGATGCCGAAGACGGCCAAATAGCTCATTTGGAAACCGATTTCAAAAATCAATAATGGATTGATAACCAGTAGAATAAACATTGATGCAAACAAGCTGTGAAAGACATTGACGGGGCGACGGATGAGCTGTCCGAAAGTAACGAAAGAGAACATAGTCGCCGCCCGCTTTACCGAAGGGGCGAGTCCGGTAATATTGGCATAAAACCAAATAGCGAGCAGCAAAATAACGGCTTTAGGATAGCGGAGTTGAGGAGAAAAGTCCAGCGGTTTCAACAAGAAATTGAGAATCATGAAGATGATACCGACATGCATGCCGGAGACGCACAAAATATGACTAACGCCGGCAGAAGAGTACTGGCTTTTGAGTTCGGGATCCATAGTTTCGTCGTTACCTAATAAAATGGCAGTAATAATCGAATATTCAGCACTTTGCAAACCGTTTTCAGCAAACAGTTCTGAAAAATAGGATTGAAGGGAAGAGGCTGCGTAACGTATTGGATTTATCGGATGGTGTTGCAGAAAAATCCAGTTGGAAGCAGGTGAGTAAGCGGTAAAATAGACTGATTTTCTTCTCATATATTTCTGATAATCAAATGCGTATGGATTTGCAGGCGGGGAAATAGGCTGAAAATCAGCGCAGATGAAAAGTTCATCACCTTCAACGAGAGCCAAGCTGCGTTGGTCTTTTTGCAAATAAAGCAGCGCGTGAAAATTGATGGGGTGACCAGAATTATCGGACACGATATTCACAAGAATTCGGACCGATTTTTCCTTTTTTAGGGGTTTGTCGAGGATTCGGACTGTAAAAAAGCGCGCATTTTCAAGCATATTTCTAACGGCAGGGAGTTGCGGTGGGAAATAAATATTATGAGTAATGAAGAGGGAGGAAAAGAAGCAAGAAAGGCCGAGCAGGAGGGGCACACAAAAACGCCAATGGAATGGGAGTATGAAAAAGAAAATAACGGAAATGGCTAAGAGTGCTGTGGCCGTAAGCAATAGCGGCCAAAAACCGAGCAATGTAACGGGAGAAAAATAGGCAACAAATATACCCAAAAGGAATGGGAGTAGCAAGCGTAAGATGGGGTAGTGATGTAGTTTCATGAGCAAAAGATTTTTCCACAAATTTACAACTATGATCATAAATAAATCAAGAATACGCTCTAAAAAAATTCAGCCAATTGTCGTAAGAATTATGTGTTTTTTATATCAAAAAGTGCAAGATTTTGCGTATAAAGCAAAAAATGGCACAAAAGACACCGTTTTTCACGTGAAAAGTACCAAAAAAACAAAAAGTTCCCTAATACTCAAAAACAAAAGTATTTTTAGTTATTTTTGTCCTAATTATTAATCAAAATTTAATCCTATGAAAAAGTTAACTTACGACCTTTTCTTGGGGGACGAGCGTCTCCAGGATGTTTTCATGCAGCGTATATGCTATTTTGACAGCATGGAAATAGACAAAAGCTTTAAAAATCAGATAGAAATGATCGAGGAACTCAATCGGACAAAGCCCGATTTGTTGTTCATAAACATTGACCAAGACGACGTGAAAGCGGTCGAAGTCCTAAAACTCATCCAACGACCAGCGTTCATCATTGCCATCACAAACAACAAACTACGCGTGCCGGAACTATTAGACAACGGCTATTTCGACTTCCTCACCCCAAAACTCAACTTGGACGTTTTCTGCAAAAAAATGAGTAAAATACTGAATATCAGGGGTTCTTTAGCTGAAAAAAACCTCTTCACACTCAATGAGCCGGAACCAGAATATGCAGCACCAAAGAAAAAAAGCACGCAATCCAATAGCATTTTCCTTAAATACGGGAAAACACGATGCCGGCTGACACTTGAGGACATCGCAATTGCGCAAAAAAACAACAAAGGTGTGAAAATTGAAACCACTCGCGGAAAAGTCGCCTACCACGACTCTACCTTGAAGAAATTAGAAAGCTCACTCCCCAAGGATTTGTTCATCCGGATAAACAAATCGGTTATCGTCAATTTCACAAAAATTGAAAAATTCGAGCAAAACACCGTCTTTGTCTGCCGACAAGCATTTGAAGTCTCACGAATTTTCGCGCCAGCACTTCGCGAACAGATCCGGAAAAATATGGTGGAATTCAGCAGCGCTAAATTCAAAAAAAACAAAAAAGGGTACTGATTATATTAATCACAAATAAAATGGGAACTACAAAGGAATTGGAGGTAGCATAACCACTATAGTATCAACGAGTTAAAAATCTCAATGGAAATCAAGGTATAAAAGTGAAAAAAAGTATTAGGGCTTCAAAAATCAATTTGAAGCCCTAAAATCAAAGATTTTTGAAATCTAAACTGATAATCAAAAGGTTATAACTAATTTCCAGGATGATTTAGGAAAATTATCAACGCTGCAATGTCCGCCGGACTGACTCCGCTAATGCGAGACGCCTGACCGAGATTGAGAGGGGCAATTCGAGTCAATTTCTCACGAGCCTCTTTAGAGAGGAAAGAAAGATTTGCATAATCGGTGTCACTGGGTATTTTTACATTTTCCAAATTCTGCATACGCTGCGCTACCTCATTTTCCTTTTCGATATATGATGAATACTTTATTTCCGTTTCTGCATCGGTAATATGAATATTTTCGGCGGAAAAATCGGCAAAAGCATCTTGTAACTGTGGAATATGAGATAATAAATCATGCAATCGGACTTCGGGACGTCGAAGCAGAATGTCGAACTTTACTTTTTGCGTGATAGCCGGCGACCCGACAGATTCCAAATAGCCATTGACATCTGCGGGAGCGACGCCAGTACTCTGCAAGTGGTTTACTATTTTAGACTGAATACAGTATTTATGCTGCATTTCCTGGAAACGCTCCGGTGGGATGAGCCCCAGATTATGCCCAATGGGGGTAAGGCGAAAATCCGCATTATCCTGCCGCAACAGAATACGGTATTCGGCGCGGGAAGTGAACATACGATAAGGATCCTGGACACCTTTGTTTATAAGGTCATCAATGAGGACACCGATGTAAGCTTGGCTACGCGAGAGAATCAACGGCTTTTCATTGCGAACAGCCAATGCCGCGTTGATGCCGGCCATCAATCCTTGGCAAGCGGCTTCTTCGTATCCAGTAGTGCCATTAACCTGGCCTGCGAAATAAAGATTGGGAATGACCTTTGATTCGAGGGAATAGTTAAGTTGAGTAGGATCAAAATAGTCGTATTCGATGGCATAACCCGGTTTAAGAACGACGGCATCTTCCAAACCAGGAATATGGTGAAGGGCATCAATTTGAATTTGTTCTGGAAGAGAAGAGGAAAATCCGTTAAGATAATACTCATGGGTATTTCTGCCCTCAGGCTCAAGGAAAAGCTGATGGCGGTCTTTATCGGCGAATCGATCGAGTTTGTCTTCAATGGAAGGACAATAGCGAGGGCCTACGCCTTGAATTCGGCCCTGAAACATAGGAGAGTATTGGAAACCTGAGCGGAGAATATCGTGAACGGTAGTATTGGTGTAAGTAATATAACAGGGGAGCTGATCTGCAAGGGGAGGAGTAGCGGAGAAAGAGAAGCGAGCGGGGTTGTCATCACCGGGCTGCGGGGTCATTTTGTCGAAATGGACGGAACGGCCGTCGATGCGGACAGGGGTACCTGTTTTGAGTTTAGCAGTATGAACGCCGAGAGCCAGGATTTGGTCGGAAAGGAGAGGGGAGGCCATTTCGCCGAGGCGGCCTCCGGAGAAGTTAACCTCTCCGATATGGATGCGACCGTTAAGGAAAGTGCCAGCGGTGATAATCACTTTACGCGCGCAAAGTTCCTTATCGGCCATCGTTTTAACGCCGACCACAGCGCCATTATCGAGGAGCAACGATGTGACGACATCCTGACGGAGTTCAAGATTAGGCTGATTTTCAAGAATCTGTTTCCAAAAAAGGGAGAACTGCTGTTTATCGCATTGGGCGCGGGGGCTCCACATAGCGGGGCCTTTGGAGCCGTTGAGCATGCGGAACTGGATCATTGTATTGTCGGTGACGATACCAGTCATACCACCAAGCGCATCAATTTCGCGAACAATTTGACCTTTGGCGATACCACCGATAGCGGGATTACAGGACATCTGCGCCACGAGATAGAGATTCATGGAGACCAGCAAAGTGCGCGCACCCATTTTGGCAGAAGCAACTGCCGCTTCACATCCCGCGTGGCCTGCCCCGACCACCAAAACATCGTAATTTTGTGCAGTTTTCACGTGAAAATTTATATATTTACTTGATTATCAATATTTTAATTACATTTTCTTAAATAAATCCATCGCAAATTCCTCCTTCGAACGCATAACGGCAGCATCTTCTTCAGTTTTGTCTTTATAACCACAAAGATGCAAAACCCCATGCGACAAAACTCGTAACAATTCATCATCAAAGGTCACATTAAAGATTTGAGCATTCTCCCGAACGCGCTCAATGCTAATGTAAATGTCACCATGAAGAACATTGCCTTCAACATAATCAAAAGTGATAATGTCGGTAAGAGTATCATGCTGAAGATACTTCTGGTTGATGGTGAGAAGATAGTCATCATCGCAGAAGATATAATTGATATCGCCGATTTTGCAAGCTTCCGTAGCAGCTAGCGCTTTCAGCCAAGCCTTGTAGGAAAGCTTGTTCTGCAAGGAGAAATTCGTCTCAGAATGAAATAAAATCATAGTCAAAAAAATTTGGCTGCAAAAGTACGGATAAAATGAGAATTAGGTTATAAAGATTGAAGGTAAAAGCACGAAACATGATAAGAAGGTAAAGAGGCAGACTCTTTAATGATGAATCGTATATGAAAAATCAGTCGAAAAAAAATAATTCATTTATTTACAGTTCAAACAAAAGTAGCGGACAGCAAAGAAAATAATTCGACAAATTTCTAAAGAAAATTATTACTGTCCGGTAAACATTATTCGAACCACAAATGAGAAAGTTTCCGGTTTCGTCTTATTTGTTTCAGGTTTATCATAAGTCATAGACGGAGTAAGTTCCGATAATAGTGATTATGGAGTTGAGAGCTGAAAGTTGAGAGTTGAAAGTTTTTTTAATTGAAAATTGAAAGGTGAAAATTAAAATTATTTTTCGCGTGACTTTTCCTGATTTTGGTTGACACTTTTTGAGCGGTTCATACTAATTTTGTTGACATGTTTCCATAAAGGTTGAAACAAGAAATGCGCAGGAAATTTTGAGGAAATTAAAAGGAAATTTCTTCTTTTTATGTTTGCCATACCGTTTAATTATCTGGCAACTTGTGAATTACCATCTGTTGAAAGCGTAATTTATAGCAAGGCGTTTTCCTACAGCGGCCGCCTTTGCCTCGGTTCTCCTTACAAAATTGAGGACTTGCGGAGGACATTGCCCACTTTTAACTTTTATCGGACAGCAATAAAAGAAAATGAAAGAAAAAGGGAGAAATGCGGGCAACGGAAAATTTTTGTACTTTTGCAGCCGCAAAGGGGCCTTGTAGTTCAATGGATAGAATGGAAGTTTCCTAAACTTTAGATTCGGGTTCGATTCCCGGCGGGGCTACTTTTTAGATGTAGAGGAAAAAATTAAGGGAATTTACCCATATTCTCCGCACAACAAACATTTTCATTTCTAACTAACTGATTTTCAGCTTGGAAATCAAGGAATCAAGGGTGAGATCCTCTCCTTTGACAATCAGTTTTGCCTGACAATAAAAATTTTCACGTGAAATAAGAGTTTCTCTTACGTATTCAAGCATTTGAGCAGGATTTTTCCCATGGGTTAACGGCCGGACTTTATGTGAATTCAGAAGTCGGGTACAAAGTGAGGCGGGAGCAAGTTGAATGTAGATAGACACGGCAACTTCGTTGATTTTTTCCATCGCGTCAAAATAACAGGGAGTTCCGCCACCCGTCGCGATAACGGCATCCGGCAAAGCAAGCGCCTCGTTCAAAACAGCATTCTCGCAAATGCGGAAAACATTTTCACCATATTTTTGAAAAAAATCCGGAATGGAGAGCTGATACTTCTGCTCAAAAAGGAAATCGGTATCGTAAAAAGGGAGATTTAAACGCCTGGCAAGACGTTTGCCAATTTTGGTTTTACCAGCACCCGGGAAGCCAACTAATACAATTTTAGGCATATAAGAAAAAAACCTATTGCAGTGATTTACAATAGGTTTTCGGAGAGGTCACGAGCAGAGTCGCACTGCTTTAACTGGTTTTGCAGACCAGCGCCTGACTGTTCGGCCACATGACCATTTTGACGCTGCAAAAATACAAAAAAAACAATTCAAAACACATTCCAATGAAAAAATTTTTTTGAAGGCCTCTACGAATAAAAAAAATTGTATTTTTGCACCCGCAAATTTTGCAAGAAACCAAAACACCTAAACATGAAAAAATTAATGTTATTGATCGCTGCATGCTGCATGATTTTCGTAGCCTGCAACAACCAGAAAGCAGAAGAAAACAACGGTGAAGCCGCCCAGACCGAGCAGAAAGCCGAATGCAAAGGTGAAAATTGCTGTGAAAAAATGATGCAGCAGTGGGCTAACTTCGACAACCTCAGCGCCGAAGAACAAACCAAACTTATCAATAAAAGAGGTGAGTGCATCGGCAAAAAACTCGCTGCAGTTAATTTGGACGAAATCGCCTGCCCCAACGCAAAAGCTGGTATCCAGGAATTCAAAACCAAATGGGAAGGCTTCGCAAATGCTGACCAAGCAGGTAAAAAAGCCCTCATCGATGAATTCGATGGTGCTCATTGGAAACACGAAATCGTAGATTGCTGCGGACATAAATGTGATAACAAATGCGGTAAAGAAAACTGCACCGACTGCAAAAGTTGCTGTGGTGACAACTGCAAATGCGAAAACTGCAAACACAAATGCGAAGGAAAATGCGAAGGAAAATGCGAAAGCAAATGTGACGGCAAATGCGGTAAAGACTGCAATCACAACTGCAAGAAATAAAAATAAAGTTCTTACCTTTATAAAAATCTAAAGGTTGCTCGACAACCTTTTTAGCCACTTTAGCTCAGTCGGTAGAGCAACGCATTCGTAATGCGTAGGTCTGCGGTTCGAGTCCGCAAAGTGG
>JAKSMF010000050.1 GCA_024400775.1 Bacteroidales bacterium
ATTCAGAGTGGGAGTACATGCTTCCGACCCGCGCGGAATGGATGTGGGCTGCGCATGGCGGCAATGAAGGCGCTGATTTCAACATCTATTCAATGGGGCCGTTCCTTACCGACTCGCAGGGAAAGCCGTGCTATGCCTATCTGCACATTGGTGACGAAAGTATTACAATGGCTGATAGCACATACCAAGTTGCAGATAACGTGGTAAGATATCTTTCCACGCCATGTCCAGCTAAATGCTTCTATGCCAATGCATACGGACTTTACAATATGTGCGGCAATGTGGCAGAGATGGTTTCCGAACAAGGCGTTGCCGTGGGCGGCAGCTGGCAGGATCCCGGCTACGACATTCGCATCGCAAGCAAGAAAACTTACACGGAACCTACACAGCAGATCGGATTTCGTGTGATGGCGAGAAAGGTCAAATAAAGGAATACATAAAACAACGGAATTGAGCCGTTTGATTTTTTCCTACTAAACATTTTTTCAGCTTACTTAAAGGGACTTAAATAAATTTCTTATCTTTGCCACAATAAAAAGGCAACGATATGAAAAAGTTCCTATTATCTATTTTATTGTCAATCTTTTGTTTAACACTTAGCATTTCCTCTTTCGCACAAACATCGCTGTCCGTTCCGAACGGTGGTTTTGAAAACTGGTCCACCGGCTCAGGCTATGGCGTAAGCGTACTTTTTTTCTCAATCCCGGTTTACGACAACTATGTTTATCCGAATGACTGGAATTACCTCGCCTATCATGTCAATCAAGAAGTTGATTTGGGATTTGGTAGCACCACCGTTAACACCGACGTTCCGTTACTGAAGGTTTCCCAAGAGACTTCTGGGGTGCCGGCCGGCTCTTCCGCTCTGAAAATGGAGTCTTTTATGCTTTCCGACATCATCAACTCCACGGTTTACAGCCTGGCCGAATCGTCTATCGACTCCAGCTTAACCTCCATGGTACTGCCGACCGTGCTTTCTACCGGGCAGCTCAACCTCGACAACTTCATCCCCATCATGGACGATCTGATGGGCAGTCTAAACGATTTGGAACAATTGTTAGGTATTTTCAACGGACAAGATTTAAACAACTACGTCACTGGCGGTGTAGCGCTGAACGGCTTTGCGCCGACCAAGTTGACCGGCATGTACAAATACACTTCCGCCATTGGTGGAGACCAGGGCGGAGTGGTACTTATCGGCACACGCTATAATCCGGAAACGCAAATGCGTGAAGCTGTCGGCGGTGGATATACTACTGATTTAACGGATGTTAGCACCTATACACAGTTTGAATTGGGATACAACACTTTGCACGAAATCGACTCCGCCTACGAAGATGTAGCAGCCGACTCGCTCATCATCATGCTGATTTCTTCCGCCAGTAACAACCGCCAGCAGGGCTCCGCACTCTATTTAGACAACTTGATGCTGGTTCATGAAACTCCAGTTATTCCCGACGAGCCTGACGAACCTGACGAACCGGTTGCCGACACATGTGATGCCGCTAGCGGTCTCGCACTGATTTTCGTTGACACCACACAGGCCGTTATTGCCTGGAGCGGTGAAAACGCGCCTAACAATTGGCAATATGGCTATAACGTCGCCGGCTTCGACATCACGACAGAACAACTATATTCCACCTCAGACACGTCAATCACACTCGAAAACCTGGTGCCTGATACCGAATATGACCTCTATCTTCGCGCACAGTGCAACGACACACTTTTCAGCGATTGGACTTTGATAACCTTCCGCACCGACACTATTCCTATCCCGACTGACACCACAACCACAGATACGACAGCAACGGACACCACCGGAATGGCACTGTTTACCGATTTCGGCATCAACATCTATCCCAATCCCGCCCACGGGCTTTGCCAGCTTCGGTTCTCCAATGAAATTCCGACTTTGGTGCAAATCTATAGTGCCGATGGAAAACGCATTATGAATATCCAACCGACCGAAAGCCAGATGACGTTAACTTTGCCCAATGCCGGTATTTTCTTCGTCAGATGCGAAATGAAGAAAGGGGCGAGCACACATACGATTATCAATCAATAACCCAACTTCGCCTACCGATTTTTTGTTATGAATGAGACGAGGATTTAGCATCATAAGTCAATTATTCAAGTTTCGCAAGTTAACAAAATAATTATAACAGACTTAGGACTTGAGACTTATGAAAGAGAAACGAGAACAATGAGAACAACGAGAATGAATGGATTTGCCATCATATTTCCGATTCCGACTTGAAAAGTCGTAAGTCAAAAGTCGTAAGTCTCCATTACAACAAGAAAAAACAGCCTGCGAAAGTTGAGTCAATTAAAACCAATTGCGGAACTTGAATCATCATTATATTAACATGAAACGAATCATCACACTTATTATTCTGGCATTCAGTCTGATGTGTTGCAGCACAGCACAAAATGCCACTTACACTTCGCTTGACAACAGTGAATTTGCGAAGGTTATCAAACAGAAAAAAACACAGATTGTGGATGTGCGTTCCACTACGGAATACGCGGAAGGACATTTGCCCAACGCCATCAATATTGATGTGAACAACAAAAGTTTCGAGGTGATTGCCGAAAAACAGTTGAAGAAGAAAAAGCCGGTCGCTGTTTATTGCCGTAGCGGTAAACGAAGCAAAATCGCCGCCGGCAAGCTGGCCGCCAAGGGGTTCAAAGTTTACGAACTTGACAAAGGCATTGTTAAATGGGACGGGGAAATTGAAAAATAACACAGAAATCGCACGGCAATTCTCTGATTTCCAAAAAAAATTGTACTTTTGTACCCCGATTTGTATTTTGTCTCATAAGAGCTTATACTTTGACTTTCAACTTTTTACTAATCTCAAAGCACACTGAATTATGATGAAAATCGGATTTGACAACGAAAAGTATTTAAAAATTCAATCGGAACACATCAAGGAACGCATTGCGCAATTCGGCGACAAGCTGTACCTTGAGTTCGGCGGAAAATTATTTGACGATTATCATGCGAGCCGCGTGCTGCCAGGCTTCCAACCCGACAGCAAACTGCGCATGCTGATACAGTTGAAGGATGATGCCGAAGTCATTATCGTGATTAGCGCCGTCGATATCGAGACCAACAAGATTCGCGGTGACCTTGGCATCACCTACGACGAAGATGTTCTCCGTCTGCACGATGTCTTCACCAGCCGCGGACTTTATTGTCCGTCGGTAGTCATCACGCACTACAACGGGCAAGCCAGCGCCAAGGCATATCGCGAACGTCTGGAGCGCCTCGGCATCCACGTTTATTACCACTACACGATTGAAGGCTACCCCAACAACGTCAATCTGATTGATTCAGAGGATGGTTTTGGACGCAACGACTACGTTCAGACCAGCCGTCCGTTGGTGGTGGTTACCGCGCCCGGCCCTGGCAGTGGCAAAATGGCCGTCTGTTTGAGCCAATTATATCAAGAAAACCGCCGCGGCATCAAGGCGGGGTATGCCAAATTTGAGACCTTTCCGATTTGGAGCATTCCGTTGAGACATCCCGTCAACGTGGCCTACGAAGCCGCTACCGCCGACCTTAACGATGTAAATATGATTGACCCGTTCCATTTGGAGGCATACGGAAAAACGGCTATCAACTACAACCGCGACATTGAGATTTTCCCCGTATTAAATGCCATTTTCGCAGGCATTTATGGCGAAAATCCGTACAAATCGCCGACCGACATGGGGGTGAACATGGCCGGTTTCTGCATTTCCGATGATGCTGCTTGCTGCGAGGCTTCGCATGCCGAAATCATTCGTCGTTATTTCACCGCACTTTGCAATGTCGTTGACGGCAAATCCACCGAAAACGAAGTCAACAAGATTTCGTTGTTGATGAAGATGTCGAAAATCGTCCCGGAAGACCGCCGCGTTGTTGGCGCTGCCCGCGAACGCAAGGAACTTACGGGGGTGACCTCGTCCGCCATCGAACTGCAAGACGGCACCATCATCACCGCTAAAACCAGTTCCCTACTCGGTCCGAGTGCCGCTTTGTTGCTGAACGCCACCAAACATCTTGCCGGCATTGACCACAGCATACAGCTCATTCCGCAGGAGATGATCGAACCCATCCAAAAGATGAAGGTATCGCTACTGCATGGCAAAAACCCGCGTCTGCATACCGATGAAGTTCTCGTCGCCCTATCCATGCTTAGCCTGCACGACGACAAATGCCACAAAGCTCTCTCCTGTCTTCCGCAACTCAATGGTTGTCAGGTGCATACAACAGCAATGTTGAGCGAAGTAGATCACAAGATTTTCAAAAAGCTCGGTGTCGGTCTTACTTGTGAGCCCGTACGAAAAAAGAAATAACCCCCAAAAAACGAACCATGGCATTAATTCACTGTCCCGAATGCGGGGCGCAAATTTCAGATAAGGCAGTGCAGTGCCTCATTGTGGCTGCCCGATGACGCAACAGCCAGAGTGCTCCACACCAGAGGCTTCCACAAATGCCCCTGCGACCGCTCCGGCTCCGACAACCGCGAGTGTAGCACCGACCGCAGCGGTCACCACGGAACCAGCACCCAAAAAGTCAAACAAGACTTTCATCATCTGCGTTTTGGCATTCGTGATAGCGATTTTGCTCACCATCGTGATTATTTTGGCTTGGGGCAATCGCATCAACAACACTGATTCTATGGCGGCGCCTATTACTGATACAATCCCCACAGCCCAACCGCAGGATACGGTCGAACAAAATGTGTCGGCTGTTCCCCAAAATCAAGAACAGCCCCAAGCCACATTCGACCATATCTCCTACTCCGACCTCACCGACATCGTCAAGTGCGACTATCGTGAGAAAGCAGGCTGGTCGCTGATTATCGCCGAGACACCGGCCGACCGCGCTCACAATGCCAAACACGAAGAAGGTGATCCGTTTTGGAACTCACTCTGCATCGTGGATAAATACAACAATGTATCCGTTCTTTTGAAGAACGATGTCAAAACCGGTTTGGCCCCTTTCCAAATCAAGAATTACGGCACCGCCGTGCTTTATGTTCATTCCGCGAAATTCGCTATTGGCTCCTATGACGTCATCTTTTCCTGCGAGGCATGGGCGACCGACGGTGCCATAATGCGATACAACATGGAAAACGGCCAAGTCACCACCCTTGGCGCCGGTTCTGGTTTTGAAGTCCAAATGCTCGGCTCCGTCAAAATCACCGGAGCATCCGAGCTTGTCCCGAACGAAGGCCGTATGCTTTACGACTATGTCGTAGATAAGAACGGGAAAGTCAAAAGCAAAAGCAGATATTACTAAGTTGTGCTGAGTGGCGATATTCACAAGTGATTGCAGCCACCGTCCAACAATTTATTAGAACAAAAAAAGGCGACCCCAAGGCCGCCCTTTTTGTTTGCGTGAAACGCAAGATTTATTCCGTGAAAGCGATAATGTCGCCTTTGCGAACACGTTCTCCCTGAGCTACAACAACTTGCAGAAGTTTCCCGTTGTAAAGGGCCTTAACTTCATCTTGGCCGTAGTAGGCTTCGACGAAACAGACGATGTCACCTTCTTTGTATGCAGTACCTACCGGCGGATTCATACCCTGACCGGTAACGGGAACCTCCCACAGCACGATGCCGTCAGACGGAGCGATAACCGGCTTTGCATCAGGATTTTTCGTTTGAACGGACGCAATGAGTTCGGCGCGGTTGACTTCGGGCAGTTTGATTTCTTTAACGATGACTTTAACGTTCGAGGCCTGTTTTTTGGCTTCCAGGTCACGTTCGAAGTTCTTCTTCGCCGCACCACTCTTGAAGTCGATGTACTGGCGTTCGTGCATCGCATATTCAAACAGTTCTTCTTCGTCGGGGCCGACATCCCACCCCTTTTCTTCCATCAGTTTGCGATATTTCGGCAATTCATCCGGATAGTTGTCTTGCGGATTGGAAGTAAAGAATTCAAAGCCTTTTTCTTTAGCCAGCTCAAGAATTTCAGGTGCCAGCGTTCCCGGAAGTGTACCGGCTTTTCCCAAAATCATATCCCACTGTTTCTGATCCATATTGCTGAAACGCGGTTTACCCTGTGCCATCTGCATGATATTCATCAAGGCGATATTCTTAACATACTGACTGAAAGGCGTTACCAACGGTGGGTTACCGACTTTCGGCCAAACGTATGCTACTTCGTCGAATAGTTTTACCAGAAGTTCGTCTTCTGACAACTCTTTCTGACCGCTGGCTTTCAGCGACATGTTGATGGCTTTATGGACGCCCTTGAGATCGGCCATCATGGAACCCATCATACCGCCGGGCAAGCCGCAACCGACGAGCAGAGAGGTTGAAATACGGTTTTTGGCATCAATCCAATAACCGAGGAAGTCGTCCATAAATTCCTGCGTGAGGCGGCGGACTTCCATATAGGCATTCATGTTGATTTCGGGAACGTCGAAGCCGGCGTCTTTCAACATAGCTTGAATAGTGATTACGTCGGGATGAACCATACCCCATGAAAGCGGTTCGACAGCCACGTCGATGATGTCGGCGCCGGCGCGAGCGACTTCCAAAGTGGAAGCAACCGAAAAGCCAGGACCGGTATGACCGTGATATTGAACAAGGATATGCGGATATTTCTCCTTGATGGCACGAACGAGGCGGCCCAACGTGGCGGGACGACCGACACCAGCCATATCCTTCAAGCCGATTTCATCTGCGCCAAAGGCAACCACCTGATCAACAATGCCCATATAATATTCTACGGTATGGATGTCGGAATGAGTGATGCTGAGGGCGACCTGTGAAATCATGCCGGCCTCTTTGGCGAACTTGACAGAGTTTTCCAGGTTCCGCGGGTCGTTCAGACCGCAGAACGAGCGAGCGACGTCAACGCCTTGGGCTTTTTTTTCTTTGATCATCAAGCGACGGACATCGGCCGGTACAGGATCCATGCGGAGGCCGTTGAGCGCACGTTCCAACATCTGGCACTGGATACCTGCCTCGCGCAATGGTTTGGTCCATGCACGAACTGCGGTATTCGGGTTTTCTCCATAAAGAAGATTCACCTGTTCAAAAGCTCCACCGTTGGTCTCCACACGGGCGAAACAGCCCATATCGATGATAGCCGGAGCTACACGTACCAATTGATCCTTGCGCGGCTGATACTTGCCAGAAGACTGCCACATGTCACGATAGACGAGACAGAATTTGATTTGCTTGCTCATAGTGTTATGTTTTGTGATTATATTTCAATTTGTTAGATGACTTTCGTTATATTTTGAAAAATTCTCCTTCATATTACGAAAATCGTGCAAAATTACATTTTTTTTCGGAATATTGCTCACCTAAAAAAATAATATTTTTCGGCGAGGTAGGCAACAAAATGAAGGTTCTTTTGTTATAGTGGCAAATTGAAAATAATTCATTCAAAAACTAAACAATTTATTATGAAAAAAGTTTTATCCCTTTCCTTTCTTTTTCTTGCTTCAGTACTGATTTTCTGCAATTTACAGACAGCCAACGCTGCTGTCGTCATGGGGACCGTAAGTACGGACAGCCAATATCAGGGCAGTTTGGACTTCAACAACGACGGCACCGCCGATTTTTACTTTCAAAGCACCTCTACTTACACTGACATTGATATCGTCAACTGCGTGGTGATGTTCCAATGGAATAACGTCAATAACATCTGGACGATTGGCAATGTCAACCAGGGCGTTCCGGGTTGGGACTGCGTGAAAGACATTGCACCCAACACGCAGATCGGTGCCAGCGGCAACTGGCAGTCACAAGGTGACGCTTACCTGTTCGACATGGAAAACGATATTCCCCTGCTCCCTGTCGGCGAAGACAGCTATCTCGGTTTCCGTTTTTCAGCTAACGGCAACACTTATTACGGTTGGGCCAAAGTCCGCATGACCGGCTCCGCCAGCACCGGCTTCACCGCACAGTGGCTGGAATGCGCCTACGAAAGCACGCCCAACACGCCCATCGCCGCGGGTGCAACGCCGACCGGCATTGAAGAAAACGCATTGAATACCATCAGCGTCTATCCGAATCCCGTTACCGACTTCGTAACCGTTTCAAACGTCAGCAATGAACAAATCGCCGTTTACGACTTCAACGGTCGTCAGGTAAACACTGAAATTCGTTATGAAAACGCCAATGCCATCATTGATTTCAAAAGCCTTTGTGCCGGCACCTATTTCATCCGCATGGATGGTCGTTCTGCAAAGGTGATCAAAAAATAATGCTTTCCCTTCGTCTCCGGTTTTGGTTTGTGGCCGGATACAAAAGCGCCTCGGAGAAATCCTGGGCGCTTTTTTAGTTAGGAGTTAGAAGTTAGAACTTAGAACTTTCGGTTCTCCGACATCCAACCTTCTTACTTTTTGCGTATTTTTGCACCGACAAATCAAAATTAGGATGGGGAAATTATCCGCTGCCACCTTACAAGGAATCCCCCTCCCCTACTAATACAAATAAATCATTTATAATGAACAAGTTAAAAAGAAAAACATACGCATTTCTCTTCTGTCTCTTGTTGTGCTGCACACTTGGCGCACAAAATGGAATTCAGACTGGCGATTTACTATTTGTATCTCTACCAATAAATTACAATCTGTCGGACACTACCTGGCTGACGAAATCCATGAACGAGCTGAATGCGGGAAAGACGACAGCCAACATCATCCACGTCGCCATTCTGGAAGTTGACAACGACGGTGTTTGGATTATCGACGCCACGCTCAAGCATGGAGTAGCACGCTATCCACTCGACACTTTCCTGACCGACTTCACCCTGCCGAACGGAATGCTCCCACGGTTTGACATTATGCGACTAAAAAAAGACAAGAACGCGGCGTTATACGTGCTGCAAGCCAAGAAATTTGTCGGGCGCGAGTATGATGTTGATTTTCAATCAGATAATCAAGCACAATATTGTAGCGAACTGGTGTATAACGCATACATTTCGCCCCAAGGAAAGCATCTTTTCAAAGAAGGAATAATTGATTTCAGTTGCGCCGATGGCAATACGCCGCTTTACTGGGAACAACTTTTCGCCTTAATTGGAAAGAAAATTCCTAACGGGAACCGAGGCACACTTCCACAAACGATGATGAAATCGTCACGACTAAAGCGAGTGGGAATTAGGTTATGAGGTTATGGGGTTATGAGAGATGGGAAGTTAGGAGTTAGCATTGCATACTGCTTACTGCTTTTTCAGGACACGGTTCATCGCATCGATAAAGGCATTATAGAAAAGGTCACCCATCAGGTTGTAGCCGTTGGCGGTGAAATGCACGCGGTCGTTCTGCGCGTAGCCGGCGGCACGCCATTTCTGCACTGAGCCCAGGCCGCCCATAATATCGAACTGATCCCACACGGCACCACCGACTTCATCAGCCAAACGATAAAAGACCTCTTGCGCCAATTTCCCATTCGGGTTGGCATGTGCGTGTTTTCCAGAGCCGCGGTAACTATCATTATTCGTAAGAAAAATAAAGGCGCAGTTCGGATTCACTTCACGGAATTCATCAATAATAGCCAAATAATTCCTTTTGAAGGCAACAGTATCAAAGGCCGAGCCCGCCGCATCGTTGATGCCGATACCGAAAATCACCAAGTCGGGCGCTATCAGCTCCATATCTTCTTCAAAATTGATGCAGCGCAGATAGGAATCGGTGCTGGCACCGTTCACGCCGATGGAGTGAAAAGTGATTCCCGGACGGTCGTTTTCCAGCAGAATCCCCGTAATCGTGAAGTCAGCGCTGTCGTGGCAATTCAACTTGACGGTAAACGAATCCGTAGTTGACGGCAAATCAAACACATAGCGACGCATAACGGATGAATATTCCTCCGGGAAATACTCTTTGCCGCGCACTATCAGCGACGGCAGCACTTCCACCGTATCGCACGGGTAACCCAGCAAGGTGATGCGTGAGGTGTTATAATCAAGGGCAGTATCGGCCATACGGATGGTTATCGCGGCGCTGCTGTCTGCCGAATAGACAGCAATCCCGCTCATTCCCAGCGATTTAGTATGTGTTTTATAAACATTTCGAACCAAATTAAAGGTTACCGAACGCTTAATGCGGTAATCGGAAGGATTGTTGCAGTTGTTGGCGGCGGAAAAGGGAAAAATGATGCCGCGGCTGGCAACAAGATCCTTGCAATTGCCGAGGATGTTGCGTCGGATGCGATTGGACATGGTACCTGCCTGCACATGAGAGCCACCAATATGCAAAATGCTGACATTCCCTTGCTTCGTCGTTAAAACTTCATCCAACTTTTGATAAAAGAAGGCCAAATCGGATGTGTCTTGTGCGATATATAACGTATCTTTATCCAGTTGGACAAACGACAGAGAATCAATAGGAACAGGCATAAAATGCTGCGCACGCAACTTTGAGGGGGCGAACAATGCGCCCAAGCAGCTCAATAATAATATATAGTAAATTCTGCGAAATTTCATACGTTAATTTTGTTTCGGAGCTTCGGCTGCAGGCATTTCCACACTTTTTCCGATACCAATGAGATAATGTTTGTATGAAATATCAAATGCCTCCTGAAGGTAATTCGCGATTTTATTAGCACCGGCAGGCGAAAAGTGAACATAGTCGTACCCGGCCAAACCTTGGTGCACCCAGGCCAGCATAGAATTATGTCCGCCCATCACTTCGTAAATATTCCAGAAAGCCGCACCATTCGCAAGGGCCGTCGCTTTAAGTTCTTCCACCATCTTCGCCATGAGCGGATAGCTTTGTTTAACGCCTTTAACGTCGGTGGACATGTCAGAGGGTCCGATAAAGAGGATGGGGGTATTGGGATAAATACTCTTCAGGTAACGGATCTGGCTGCCGACGCTGGCGGCGTAGCTCTCAACGGCCTTTTCGGATTTGATGCCGGGCATCGCGTTGCCGCCATATTGGAGAATAATCATGCCGACATCGGTTTGGCGCAGGCACTGTGCCAACAACTTAGAGTCCATTTTGGTAAATTCAGTGCCGGAACTACCGCGCATCGGCACATTATCAACGGCGACGCCGCTACCGACATCAACCATCAGACCGTAAATGTCGGCGGAGCCGCTGAGCGACAGTTTGAAGGTATTGGTGATGGCGGGCAAATGCCAATCCAGAATCTGGAAACCGCCAATGGTGTCGCACGTTTGCGTTTCTTCGAAGCCTTCATATTTGAGGGTCGCAGAGAACTGTGTGGAGCGGTCGTACAGCAATAGTCGCACATGGTTGGCCCGAGTTCGAGAGATGGTGCAGCTGCCGTTACCGTTCAACCGGTAAAACTTCGCCATCATACCGTAGCGTTTTGATTTTTCACGATTGCAGATACCGTAAGTGGCGTATAATGAGAAGTTTTCGCTTGCCCACTGGCTGACGGTCGAGGACGGGCAATTTTGCACAATAGGGAGAAGGCCGGGGCCGCCGCCGCCGAAAATGCCTTGGAAGTAGCGACGGAGCGTGCTGCTGATACGGTCGAGTTCAATTTGGGAATCACCGTAATGAACGATACGGATGGTACGGCCATCGGTGCGCGCTTTGCCGGCTTTTTCGTAAAAAGCATCGAAATAGCTGAAGTTGTCGTTGGGGAAGTAGATTTGGGAAATGTGTTCCTTCATCACCTCTTCGTACATCTGCTGCATTTTCTGCACACGCTTTACCGAATCGGCTTCGGCGGCCAACTTGGCTTCTTTTTCCGCCAGGGCCTTTTCCATCTTTTCAGCCTCCTTAATCTCTGCGTTTTCGCTGGCTGCCGACGAATTGGTCAGCACGCTCTCCAACGTGGCGAAACGCAGCTCCAACGGTCCGATTTTGACGCCGTCTTTCGGGAAGAACACGCAGATCATCGCCGCTAACGCGATGACGACAAACACGAACAAAATACTTTTATAAATCTTCATCGTTCTAAATCCACCCTTCTTTTATTTCTCCCGCACAGATTCTCGCTAATAATGTTAATTCCACTCTTCGGGATTTACTTCATCGATTTCGTCACGCAGGTTTTCAATGATAAACTCCTGACGTTCACGACTATTATTACCCATATAATATTCCAAAAGATCCGAAATCTTCGTATTGGGTTCCAACACCACAGGATCCAAACGCATATTTTCACCAATAAAATGCACGAACTCATCCGGAGAGATTTCACCCAAACCTTTGAATCGTGTGATTTCGGGGCGTGCGCCGGCCTTTTTAATGGCCTCTTGTCGTTCTTGTTCAGAATAGCAATAGAAAGTCTTTTGCTTGTTACGAACGCGGAAGAGCGGGGTCTGCAAAATATAGACGTGACCGCTGCGTACCACATCCGGGAAGAAATTCAAGAAATAGGTCAACAAGAGCAGACGGATGTGCATGCCATCAACATCGGCATCGGTAGCGATGACGATATTGTTGTAACGCAAGCCTTCCAAGCCATTTTCCAAATTAAGGGCGGCATTGAGGAGGTTAAGTTCCGCATTTTTATAAACATCGGCACGTTTCATCGTATTCATCGTCCTACCGCGCATGCTGAGGACCGCCTGCGTGCGCCTATTGCGAGACTTGGTGATGGAACCCGAAGCGGACAAACCTTCCGTAATAAAAATGGTGGAGTCCAAACCTTCGGCATTGTTGTCGGTGTTGTAGTGATATTTGCAGTCGCGCAACTTGCTGTTGTTCAAACTGGCTTTTTTCTGAATTTCCTTCGTTCCCTTTTTAATGTTGGCGATGGCCTTACGTTCGTTTTCCGACTCTTGGATTTTCTTACGAATGATGTCACCGACTTCGGTATGCATGTGCAGATAGTTATCCAACAATTTGGAAACCACATCGTTAACGTAGTTACGAATGGTCTGTCCCTCGGGTTGCATCATCGTAGAGCCCAGTCGGATTTTGGTCTGTGATTCGAAAACCGGTTCCTGCACCTTGATGGAGATGGCGGCGACTACGGCATTACGGATGTCGTTCGGGTCATAATCCTTACCGAAGTAGGTGCGCAAAGTCTTCACCAACGCTTCACGAAAAGCATTTTGGTGCGTACCGCCATGCGTCGTATTCTGGCTGTTGACAAAGGAATAATACTCTTCACCGTAATGACGGGTGGTATGCGTCAGCACGAACTCGAACTTTTCATCCTGCAAATGAATCGGTTCGTACAACATATCCTCCTGATTAACGTTATTGCACAGCAGGTCGGTCAAACCGTTCTTAGAAAAGACTTTATGTCCATTGAAATTGATGGAGAGTCCACGGTTAAGGTAGGCATAATTCCACACCATTTTTTCAATATACTGTGACATCCATCTGTAATTGACGAAAATGCTGTCGTCGATAACAAATGAGGTGAAGGTACCGGAACGTTGATCGGAGAGTTCAATCGGAGATTCGTTGGTCCATCTTCCGCAGGAGCACTCCGCCGACTTGGTCTGTCCGCCGCGGAAACTCTGTACTTTAAAATAGGTGGAAAGTGCGTTGACGGCCTTCACACCGACGCCGTTCTGACCGATAGAGTTGGTAAACGCCTCACTGTTGAACTTGCCGCCGGTATTGATTTTCGACACGCAATCGACCATTTTATTCAACGGAATACCACGACCGTAGTCGCGCACAGTCACCACGTTGTCCTTGATAGTCAGTTCGATAGATTTTCCATGGCCCTGCATAAACTCGTCAATGGAGTTGTCGATGACCTCTTTGAGAAGCACATAGATACCGTCGTCGTGCGAACTGCCGTCGCCCAGTTTGCCGATATACATACCGGGGCGCAAACGGATGTGTTCGTACCATTCCAAAGTGATAATATTGGAATCGTTGTAATTGTCGCTCATTAGGTTAGGTTATTGGTTTTGCGGCGGCAAAGTTACACAAAAAATTTCGTTTTTTTATCTTGTGAAACGTGTAATTTTTCAGAAACTTCATGTAAATTTGCCATCTTAAAATTGAATAAACGTATATTTACATAAATATCTTAAAAGCAATATTTTATGAAGAAATTCTCCTTTTTCGCAGCGTTTTGGCTCTGCATTTTGTGCATCGGCTGCTCCAATTCCCAAGCCAATAAGACCGATGACGGCACATCCAGTAACGCAGACCAATCCGACGACACGCAGGCCGTTACCGAAGAAACAAATTATACACGCAATATGGATAGCTTAACGAAAGTCATTTTCAAGACCAACATGGGCGACATCACCATCGCTCTTTACGACAACACGCCGAAACATCGCGAAAACATGATCAAACTGGTGAAAGAGGGTTTTTACACTGACATTCTCTTCCATCGTATCATTCAGGGGTTTATGATTCAGACCGGCGACCCGGATTCCAAAGGCGCCCCCGTCGGCAAACAACTCGGCGCTGGCGGTCCCGGCTACACCATTCCGGCTGAATTTCACAAAGAAAACTTCCACAAACGCGGTGCCGTCGCAGCCGCTCGTATGGGCGACCAAGTCAACCCGACCAAGGCGTCATCAGGTTCCCAATTCTACATCGTCGATGGTCAGAAACTTGACGAAAACATGCTGAACCAGATTTCGATGCAGTACCGTGTCAGCTTCACCGACGAACAAAAGAGAGTCTATATGGAAGAAGGCGGCGCTCCGTTCCTCGATATGCAATACACTGTATTTGGCGAAGTTACCGAAGGCATGGACATTGTTGACAAAATCGCTGCGCAAAAGAAAGACCGCTTCGACCGTCCGTTCAACGACATCAAAATCATCTCCGCAACAGTGGTTGAATAACCTTTTTCTATAAAAACAAAACGGCATTCGCCTAACTTAGAAAATACCTTCCCATGTCAAATATTGAAAAAATCACTAACGAACTAGAAAACTTCACCATTAGCAATGCAGAAGACCTTGAGCGTTTCCGCATGCAGTTTCTGAGCAAAAAGAGCGAGTTACAGACGCTTGCCGGTGAAATCAAAAACGTGCCTGTTGAAGAACGCAAGAACTTCGGTCAGCAGGTCAACCAGTTGAAACAGAAGGCACAAGCCTTTTTCGAAGAGCAACGCGAGAAGTTGGACAATGCAGCTCCGACACAACACAGCGAGCTTGACGTCACCCGTCCGGCCACGGCCTGCGAACTCGGCTCCCGTCACCCCATTTCATTGATGATGGACGAGGTTTGCAGCATCTTTGAAAAGATTGGTTTCACCACCGTTTCTGGCCCCGACATCGAGGACGACTGGCACATCTTCACGGCGCTCAACTTCCCGGAAGAGCATCCGGCTCGCGATATGCAGGAC
>JAKSMF010000051.1 GCA_024400775.1 Bacteroidales bacterium
GAACGAATATTCAAATATTTGCAGGTATTTGGACATTCCGTTACAGCACATCAGTGAAGAGATACTGCGTGACATGAATCGTGGTGGCACGGCGGCGCAGATTTATAAGTTGATTGAGCGTATCCGCGACAAAGTACCTGGCATTGCACTGCGCTCCACCCTCATTTCAGGCTATCCGATTGAAACGCGCGATCAGCATAAGGAGTTGCTGAAATTTGTGCAGGATGTCAAGTTCGACCGTCTGGGATTTTTCAGTTACTCGCAAGAGGAAGGCACGCCCGCCTATCCGCTGGGCGATCCCATCAAAGAACGTGAAAAGAACCGTCGTCTTGAGGAACTTATTGCTGCTCAAGAAGAAATCGCATTGGAACTGAACCAACGCAAGGTCGGCAGCGTGATGAAGGTGATTGTGGATTCGGAAGATGCACACTATTACATCGGTCGTACCGAATTCGATTCCCCTGACGTCGATGACTCCGTGCTCATTTCCAAAAAGGAGAAGCTCTCTATCGGTGAATTTTATGCGGTGCGCATCGAAAAAGCCGACCATTTTGATTTGTATGGTACCAAAATATAAATTAGCAAGAAGAGATGTTTTCGTGTGGCGGATCGTGTTTAATGTACATCATTTTTCTGTTTATCGCTAAAATTACTGGCCCCATTTTAAGCGATGCCATTTTAGGATATTCAACGCCTATGTTTAGTGTTTTCATTTTTCTTATCCTTTGCTTCATCTATAACGCAATAGCCAAATCTCGGAATTGGGAGCGAGGACATATCCATGCGGCACATTACCAACGTGCCGACTTTTTGGAATCTCTGCTGATACTCAGTGCCTCCGTCATCAAGGCGGACGGTCATTTCAAGCGTTCGGAGTTGGACTATCTGCGGGCATATTTCGTACAGAATCTCGGTGCTCAAGCGGCCCAGCAGGCACTTTTACGTTTGCAGGAAATCATGGACGAAAACTACAACGTCAATTCCATCTGCACCACGTTGCGCACCAGTTCCACCATACATGAACGTCTGTTGATCGTGCAGTTCCTGTTCGGTCTCGCCAGCGCGGACGGCGAACTACACCCATTGGAAGTGGCTGAAATTGAAAGTATTGCCACGATGATGGGCGTGACGCGCGGCGATTTTGAATCCATAAAGTCGATGTACACAGGTGGTTATTATCGTCAAAGCAGTTATTCGTCAGGAAACAGCAACTACGGCGGCGCAAATTCGGGTTCCACCTATCGCAGTCATACGCTTGACGAAGATTATAAGATATTGGGAATCAGTCCTTCCGCATCAGATGATGAAGTAAAGAAGGCCTATCGAGAAATGGCCAAAAAGTACCATCCCGACCGCGTAGCACACCTCGGTGATGAGATGCGCACGCAAGCGGAGGCAAAATTCGCCAAATTGAGCGATGCCTACGACAATATCAAGAAGTCCAGAGGAATCAAGTAGAGGAATGCGTTTCTTATGTTTGTCGGCAAAAAGTCCACATTTCACTAAGAATTATCATCCGACAAATCGTATTTATTTTTAATTTACTATTAGCCAATTATTTATAAAAAAAATAAAAAATCAAAAAGGGGTACTTTTATCAAAAATAAAAGTGTAAATTTGCACCTCGTTAAAAAAGAGCAATTATGTTTGATATTAGCAAGTTTCGTGTCGTCAATGATTTCCCCAAACCGGGCATAAAATTTTATGACATCACGACGGTGATGAATGATGCGACAGCATTTCAAGAAGCATTTAATATATTGTTAGAGCATGCCAAGGCAATGAAACCGGATGTAATTGTCGGGTTGGAATCGCGTGGTTTCTTTTTCGCGCCTGCATTGGCATTGGCTTTGGGTTTGCCGTTCGTGCCAGTGCGCAAAGCCGGCAAGCTTCCCTACAAAACGTATCGCGCTACTTATCACCTTGAATATGGGGATGAAAGTATCGAAATGCACGTTGATGCCATGAAACCCGGACAGCGTGTTTTAGTTTTCGATGACATTCTCGCTACCGGTGGAACGGCTTCTGCCACAGTGGAATTATTGAAAAACTTCTCCCCTTCTTTTATTGCGGTTCAGTTCTTGATGGAAATCGGAGCACTGGATGGCCGTAAAAAACTCCCGAAAGAAGTTGTGGACGATGTTCAATGCCTTTTAACCGTGTAATTTAGAAATTTATTCAATTTAATCACTATAAAAAATAATATTATGGAAAACATCGATTGGAGCAAATTATGCTTTGGCTATGTTAAAACGAACTACAACGTTCGTTGCTACTACAGAAACGGCAAATGGGGTAAATTGGAAGTTTCCTCATCTGAAGACATCACCATGCACATGGCTGCAACTTGTTTGCACTACGGCCAGGAAGCTTTTGAAGGCTTGAAGTGCTATCGCGGCAAGGATGGTAAAGTGCGTATTTTCCGTTGGATTGACAACTGCAAACGCTCACAGAACTCTGCTGAAGCCATTATGTTGGCAAAGGTTCCCGATGAACTTTTCAAAGAAGCATGTTGGAAAGTTGTCCAGTTGAATAGCGAATTCATCCCCCCGTACGGCACTGGCGGTACCCTTTACCTCCGTCCGTTGTTGATCGGTACCGGCGAAAAGGTTGGTGTTGGTCCTTGCGATGAATATTTGTTCATGATTTTCGTAACGCCCGTTGGACCTTACTTCAAGGCTGGTTTCAAACCCGTTCCGATGCAGATTGTACGCGACTATGACCGTGCAGCCCCGATGGGTACGGGTCATGTGAAAGTTGGCGGTAACTATGCAGCCAGCTTGCGCGCAGGCGAAAGAGCTCACCACGAAGGTTTTGCAGCTTCCATCTTCGCAGATGCCAAGACTAAACAATACATTGATGAAGCTGGTCCGGCCAACTTCTTCGGTATCAAAGACAACAAATACATCACCCCGGATTCTGGTTCAATCCTGCCTTCAATCACCAACAAGAGCTTGCGTGAACTGGCTGCCGATATGGGCCTTACCGTTGAAAGACGTCACATCCCGATTGATGAAATCGGCACTTTCGAAGAAGCTGGTGCTTGCGGTACTGCCGCTGTCATCTCTCCGGTTGACTACATCCAGGATCGTGAAAACGGTACCGTTTACCAGATTGCCAAAAACGGCGAACCCGGTCCTTGGTGCGTTAAATTGTACAAACGCCTCACCGGCATCCAATTCGGTGAAGAAGAAGACAAATTCGGTTGGTGCGACATCATTGATGTTGACTAATCTTTTGTCGCCAATAAAAAAAGAGATGAAACATTCTTTCATCTCTTTTTTTTTATAAATTTTTCAAACCATGTCCAAAATAATTCGCCTTACCGTCTTTTTATCATTGTGTATCAGCTTTTTATCTTGTAATAAAAAAGACACCAATGATGACAAAATGATTTTTCATTACAACGAGTCCAGCGGCATTACCTCATTAGACCCGGCCTTTGCCTCAGGCCAGGCGGCGATATGGCCGTGCAATCTTCTCTATAACGGATTGGTGGATTTGGATGACTCGCTACACGTTGTCCCCGCCATAGCCAAAAGTTGGGAAATCAGCGATAATGGTTTGATTTACACCTTCCATTTGCGTACAGACGTGCGCTTTCATAACACCGACTATATTACCTTTTCGGCGGGGCGACATGTAACCGCACAGGACTTTGTTTATAGTTTCAATCGCATCGTTGATCCGGAAGTGGCTTCTCCTGGTAGCTGGATTTTCCAGAAAGTAGAACGCGATGCGAAAGGCAAATCCTCATTTATCGCATTAAATGACAGCACATTACAAATAAGGCTGTCGGAAATACAGCCGCCATTTTTAGGCGTGTTGGCAATGAAGTACTGTTCGGTGGTTCCCCACGAAGCAGTCGAAAAGTTCGGGAAGGATTTCGCCCGTCACCCCGTTGGCACCGGCCCGTTCCAGATGAAAATGTGGGAAGAGGGCGTGAAATTGGTTTTGCGCAAAAATCCCAACTATTTCGAATTCGACGAAAAAGGGCTGCGCCTCCCCTACCTCGATGCGGTCGCAATTACGTTTATCGTTGACAAACAGTCTGTGTTTATGGAGTTTATGAAGGGATCATTAGACTTCATGTCAGGTATTGAGGCTTGTTACAAAGATGCTTTGCTAACGAAGCAGGGCGAACTTCAGACAAGGTATTCCGACGATATCAAGCTACTCACGTCGCCTTATCTGAATACGGAATATATCGGTTTTTTGTTGAAAGACGACGGGAGCGACAATCCGTTGCTGAAAAAAGAGGTGCGTCAGGCCTTGAATTATGGTTTTGATCGTCATAAAATGATGCGCTATTTGCGCAACAACATCGGCTATGCGGGCACTTCGGGATTTGTTCCGAAAGGAATGCCGTCGTTCAATGAGGAGCGTGTTGCAGGCTATGACTATAATCCGCAAAAGGCGGCGGCGCTGTTGGCCCAAGCCGGCTATCCCAACGGGAAAGGGCTCCCCCCTATCACTATTTCCGTATCCGCCTCATACTTAGATCTTTGCCAATACATTCAGCACGAACTTTCGCAAATCGGCGTCACCGTCAAGTTGGATGTTGAACAGGCGGCACAGCAACGTCAGATGATGCGGAGTTATCGTTTGCCGGCGTTCCGCGGTTCATGGATTTGCGACTATCCGGATGCGGAAAACTATCTTTCACTCTTCTATTCCAAGAACTTACAGCCCACGGGCTCAAATTACACCCATTACGTCAACCCCAAATTCGACAAGTTATTCGAGAAGTCTCAAACCATTTTGGATGATGACTTGCGCAACGATTATTACACGCAATTGGATTCCATGTTGATGGAAGATGCCCCAGTTATGTTGCTTTATTATGATAAGGCCATTCGTTTTGTTCGCAAAAATGTAGAGGGAATGGAGCCGGGGCCGACCAACATGCTGGACCTTCGCCGTGTGCGGATAAAAAAATAAATTTCCCTTTTTTACCTAACTTTTTATTGTTCATAAATAGAAGTGCGGCTTTGCATTTATATGTTTGAAAATGTGTAAGTTTGCTTGGTAAAAAAACAAGTTATGAGTTCGTTCATTATTCAGGGTAACGCCTCCCTATCGGGTGACATCATTCCCCAAGGCGCCAAAAATGAAGCTTTACAAGTACTCTGCGCCGTACTGCTGACGCCGGAGAAAGTGAGGATTAACAATCTGCCCGACATCCGCGACGTGAAGCGTCTCATTGAGATTCTGATAGCGTTAGGAGTAGATGTAACTACCATAGACAGAAATACATACGAGTTTCAGGCGAAAGATATAGACTTTGATTATCTGCAGTCCCAGGAGTTCGTGAAGATTTCGGGAGCTATTCGTGCTTCAATTATGATTTTGGGTCCGCTTTTGGGAAGGTTTGGCAAAGCATACGCCGCCCGTCCGGGTGGAGACAAAATCGGACGCCGTCCGCTGAATGCGCATTTTGAAGGCTTTCAGGCGCTTGGCGCGGAATTTTCGTACAATCCCAAGAGCACTTTGTATGAGCTTTCAGCAGATAAACTGCATGGGAAATACATTTTGTTGAGTGAGGCTTCCGTCACGGGCACCGCCAACGTTGTAATGGCGGCGGTGATGGCGAAAGGCACTACCACCATCTTCAATGCGGCGTGCGAGCCTTATCTGTACCAGCTTTGCACCATGTTGAACAAGATGGGCGCGAAGATTTCCGGTATCGGTTCCAACCTGCTTACGATTGAAGGCGTTGACTATTTGGGCGGCTGTGAGCATACGATTCTACCCGATATGATTGAAATAGGCAGTTTTATCGGTATGGCCGCAATTACCCGCTCCGACCTTACCATCAAGAATTGCGGCATTCAGCATTTGGGGCTGATCCCATCCGTTTTCCGCAAACTGGGCATTCATTTGGACATCAACGGTGACGACATCCACATCCCACATCAGGAAGAATATGAGGTTGAAACCAATATGGACGGCTCCATATTAACTGTCAGTGATGCACCATGGCCCGGTTTCACGCCTGACCTCATCAGTATCGTGCTTGTGACCGCCATTCAGGCGAAAGGCAGCGTTCTAATTCACCAAAAAATGTTTGAGAGCCGTTTGTTCTTTGTCGATAAATTGAAAGAGATGGGCGCACAGATAATCTTGTGCGACCCGCATCGTGCGACCGTCATTGGCTTGAATCGGAAATATCAGTTGCGGGGTACGACGATGGAATCACCCGATATTCGTGCCGGTGTGTCATTGCTGTTAGCCGCCCTCTCCGCCGAAGGCTACAGCCGAATCAACAACTGTGAGCAAATCGACCGTGGCTATCAGGATATCGTTCAACGACTTAACGCACTTGGCGCGGTCATTGTAAGAGAATAAATGAATTGCGAAAATAAAAAAACGGGTGTTCATATCAATTGATATCGAACACCCGTTTTCTTTATTCATAGAATTACTATCTAATCGGTAATCCGTATTTTGCTAGCGAATTGGTGAAAAACAGCACACAAAATGCAATCACCAAGAGAATAATAATGAACCACAACACTTTCTTCCATGTCGGGGTTTTCTTGGAGTTGTCAAACGGATCCGGAACCTTGACCACCGGGAAAGAGGCGACAGAGGTAAGAGTTGCTCCGAACGGTATGCTAATCAATGCGTTGGCATTCACTGCCCAGCTGTTTGCATCCAAGACGGGCGCTAAATTGCGGCGACGGAGTTTGAGCCAGGCCATCAACATGGCGGGGCCGGAAATCAAAAGCATGATACCCAAAATGACGATGGGTATCTGCCACCATGCTAGCAAGAAAAATCCTTTAACGGCAGCTGTCAAGAAGCCACCGATGGCACCAATCGCCAATCCGATGGCGGCGAAGATCCCACAGAACTTAGCGATATCAAATGCTTGCTTAGACTTCTTTTCTTCGCCTTGAACAGGCACCAAATTCTGGCTTGTTTCAGAAATTTTACCAGTGACATCACCAGTAACTTTTTCATCTTGTTTGGAGGCAAATTTGTTGATCAAATCCTCAATAAAACGGACAAATTTACGATAGGGTGACCAGAAGGCTTCGCGGATGCTGATAGGATTTTCGATGATTTTCACGATTTTGGCATCCCAATCCACTCCGTCGCGGTCATAGAACAAAGCGTTTTTGCCGACAACAATATCGCGGACTTCACCGTTGGTCAAAGCGGCAACGATGGTCATAGTCTCATTTTTCTGTTTGGAGTAGCATTCACAATAGATGAGGTACATGCCGCTGAAGCCAGCCATCTGGTTGTGTTTGCCCATATCGCTGACCTTGATACAGAGGTCGCAGCAACGTTGGTCAATATAGAGCGTACCCGCTTGGAAAATGGCTTTGTTTTTGCGGTTTTTATCATAAAAATCAACAAAAGTGATATAGTTTTTGAGCAAACGGTAGAAATCGCGATAGAAGTGGAGCAGCTTGTCAACGGTCGAAATTTCATTGAATTCGCTTTCCAGCGCTTTGTCTTGCTCGATGAGTGACATGAGCGCATCTTTCTGATTATCAGCCAAGATGGCAGCGATTCGGTCAGCACCGAGTTTCTCAACATCTTCTGCGGGTTTGGCAGCCACCCAAGCGATGTAAGCAGCAAAATGGGCGTCAATGGATTTCCATGTGGTTTCATCCAGCAGGTTGTCGGCAATATTCAACTTACTGAAAACAAAAGTTTTAAGTGTATTAAATTGATCGCGCCATGCGGGATTGACTTCAGCATCAAGCTGTAAAAACTTGTCGGTACGAATGCGTGCCAGTGGGTAGGCAGCGATTTCTTCCATACATTCGGTCAAGCTTTTTTCGCTGATGGCTTCGATACGGGTGGCGGAAACGTCGAGCGTACCGGTAGCATCGTTATTCAAGGAAGCGAGCTTGCAGCGCATGAAGTAATCGTCGATTTTATCTTTTAGGGCCTGATAAGCGTGGAGGCCGGCCTCGGTGTCGTCGCCAAACGGGAACACCTCGTTTTTGCGGGCATCGCCATCTTCTTTCCATGCCTTATAATCAGCACATTGCTGGAAAAACAGTTCGCTTTTTTCGGTATCAACGCCCGGATCACCGCTACGGTCATCTAATGTGCCAACAACCTCCATGCAGTCATGGATGAGTTGTTTCAATTTTTCGTCGTCGGTGCTGCCTTCAGTGATGATGCCATCGCCATTGAAACGTGTCTTGTTAAAGATTGCCATGATGTCGGCGGTATCAGCAATGGAAATGGAATCCTTTTCCAATCCTAAGTTTTTCAAAATCTGACGAATAGAGTTGGCAATCTTCATGCCTTCCTCATTGTCGGTATTGATGGCGGAAATCGGAATGTAATCCTCTTGACGCAGGATAAGGTCGGGATCATTCAAAACGCTAGTCAGCCACTGAGAAGCAGCGATGACCTCGTTAGCACGAACGCGGCCGTCATTATCGCTATCCATCATTTCCAAAGTCTTGGAATCCAGTTCCAAACCTTTGGTGGGACAACTCAAAACCGTCCACATTTTCTGATCCAGTTCGGCCAAGTGCGCAATGTCTTGACCGGTGGAAATGTCAACTCTCATGACACCTCCGCAATTTGTGAATTTCCAGTCGTAACCGGAATTTTTCTTCAATAAATTGATATTCTTCTTCATAAGTAATAGATTTTCAAAATAAGCTGCAAAAATAATACAAAATTCCACAAGGTTAGCAATTATTTTATTAAATAAGAAAAATATATTAAATAAGTGTATTAAACAAAAAAAGTTGTACTTTTGCGCCATGATGAAATCACGATTTCAGTTTTTGGGAAATGTGTTGCGAATCATCTTTTTTGGGATGATGGCTATGTCTTTCGGTCTGAATGACAGTTTGTTAGCGCAGCCCGTAGATTCACCGGTGCCAGAAGATGAAATGCCATGTCGTGCAACTATCCCTGATGCGATAATTCATCACGAGGGGTTGCCGGCGGTCACTTCTATTTTATCGGAAGGCATGCCGATGACGGCGCGAACCATGCAGAAGAACCAACACACGCATCAACTTTCGGTACGTGAAATCAGCAAAAAGCATACGGACTGCTGTCGTTTGGCCGCATCGAAAATGTGTTGCGTATTCCCTCCATACGAGCTCCTTACCGACGGTTGGTACACCTACCGCCGCGGAGTTCTCATCATATAGCGGATTGTTTTTTCTTACTTCTAAAATTTATTTCTGCCTCCCACTTTGAGAGGTAAGTATTTGATTATTATTTTATTAACAAAACAATCTCTATGAAAAACATTAAAGAATACCTGGAAAATCAAGAAAACGAAAATATCGAACGTAAGGAAAACAGCACCGCCGTTCCGCTTTGCCTTATCTTTTTGAGCATTTTAGTCATCGTATTAAGTTCAACGCCGTTAGTGGCAAGTACGGCACTTTCGTTAGTGCTTGTGTTTCTGTTCCTTATTGTGCTCGTCATTGGCATCATTATGATGTTTGCCGCCAAAGGGAAAAACAAGTACATCTATTTTTATCGTCCGAATGGTGCGAAAATGAAGCATTGGAGCATATACCTTGATGATAATGCGTACCGTACCGCACAAGGATGCTTCACCTCTAAGGATTTTTCAAAATTTCCAGAACTCAATCCGACCGACCTCTCCAACCATTGTCTTGAAATTTATGGCACGGAAGGATTTTACGCTTTGCAATTGGTTCATTTTGAGATGAATAATGATGTTCAAGCCGATTGCGAGCTGGCAGTTGTAGAAAATGCTGATGCACAGGCTGTCGGCAAATTCGTAAATCGCTAAGCAGATTCGCGCAATCATTAGTTCATTTTAAGGTTAAGAAATACGCTGTGGAATCCATGGCGTATTTTTTTGCTTTTGATGACACAAACTCCGAAAATCTTGTTCGCTATGCCAAATAATTGCAAAATTAAAAAATGTGAATTTTGGAATTAACAGGTTTTCAGTGCTTTAATTTGCATTTTTTGATGCGAAAAATGTAATTTTTGCCTCAAAAAAAGTGGGGCGGAATATTTTAGGATGATTGAAAATGACCGAAATGTTCCTTTAACTTTGCACCATTAATAACCTAAAAACATTTATCATGAAAGAGAATTATATTCCAAAATCAGCAATTCCATTGCGAGACAAACTCGTAACGTTAGATTACGATGTCACAAGATTAACCCGTTCCACATTGTCGGAGATACATGAAACCGTGGAAAAGAACCGTTTCCGTTTTATGCACCGGGATCTCATACAGCTAACAGAAGAAGATATTTCGGAATTACGGGAACGAGAACCGTATAACGAATTGCCGAAAGACACACCGCTGCGCTGGGCCTTTACACTCAAGGGATTATGTTTGTTGTCCACTTTATTGAAAGATGAAATTTCCAGAAAGATGACCGATTATCTCATCAATTGCTTTATTAGTGTGCTACAACTTCGGAACGAATTCGGTGATGTGTCGCAATGTGCGTCGGTGTCGGAAAGCGCACGGGCGGAAAAATTGGAATCGTGCAGCGAGATTTTTGGCAAAGTGCTGAGTTTCGGAGGTGACGACTTCTCCATCAACATTCTTCGTGTTCGCGATGTCACGGATGAAGAAGACAAAGAGATTTGAGCCATAGGTTGGTGTGACTTTCAAATGTCTTCAAGGACAAAACATTGAGAATCAGTATAGAATAGATTTCGGACTTGACGAAAGAGATGAAATGAGAAAGCGAATATTTTCGTAATTTTGCAGCTTCAAAATAAGTCGCAAGATAGATGAAAGTAATACATTCCGCCCGTTTCATCATTGATGAGGGCATCTACCAGCAGGAAGACAACGTCTTTGTATTCGACAAACCATACCAGTGTACCTCTTTTGATTTGGTAGCAAAGGTAAAGTGGGCTATGAAGCACAAATTCGGCAAAAAGCTGAAAGTGGGACATGCAGGCACACTTGATCCGCTCGCCACTGGCGTGATGATTGTCTGTACCGGCAAATATACCAAGCAGATAGATCAATTCCAATCTCGAGAAAAGGAATATACGGGGACGTTTAAACTGGGCGAGACTACGCCAAGTTTTGACATGGAGAAGCCGGTAGATGCCACTTATCCGACAGAGCACATCACAAAATCGATGGTGTTGGCTGCTGCACAACAGTTCATTGGTGAACAGGAGCAAGTGCCGCCGCAGTTTTCTGCCATCCGTATTGCTGGGCGCCGCGCTTTTTCGTATGCACGACAAGGTGAGGACGTGGAAATCACGCCACGTACAATCACCATTTCCGAATTCGAGATTACGCGCTGCGAGTTGCCTGAGGTTGACTTCCGAATCGTTTGTTCCAAAGGAACTTACATCCGTTCCATTGCGCGCGACTTTGGTCTCACATTGGAGAGTGGAGCCCACCTCGTCGCTTTAAGACGGACCCGCGTTGGTGATTTCCGAGTGGAAGACGCTATCGTTCCCACCCCATGCAACCTTGAAATGTAGTTCACATTTAATTGTGGGAAATTCGCAGAAGCCAAAATCGAACGAAATGGAAATACTGAAAAACATGTTAGGACTTGGATTGATGTCTGGCACATCATTGGACGGACTGGACATGGCATTGTGCCAATTTTCTTCAGATGGGAATAAGTGGAGATATTCTGTAAAAAAATGTATTACAATAAATTATACTGATTTATTAAAGGAAAGATTAAAAAACGCAGACCAGTTAAAGTCACTTGAGTTGGTGCAGTTGGATCGTGATTTTGCGGCGTTTATGGCTGATAATGTGAACCATTTTTTGGCAGAATCAGAACTGAAACCCGACTTTATTGCATCACACGGGCAGACCGTTTTCCACCAACCGGACAAAGGAATCACGTTACAGATTGGAAGTGGCGCTGTCATTGCGGCGCGCACGGGCATTCCGACGGTGTGTGACTTCCGGACGACGGATGTGGCTTTGGGCGGCCAAGGGGCACCGCTGGTACCTATCGGCGACAAGTTGCTATTTAACAACTATGCTGCCTGCCTCAATCTTGGTGGCTTCTGCAATATCTCCTATGATTATGATAATCAGCGGGTTGCATTTGACATCACACCCTGCAATATGCTCCTCAATACGCTTGCCCTGCGTTTGGGAAAGCCGTACGACAAGAATGGCAGTAGTGCGCGAGACGGGTTTATGGTTGATGCGTTGATGGCGAAACTGAACGCACTCCCCTACTATGCGCAAATCGGTGCGAAATCACTCGGCAAGGAGTGGTTCGACACGGAGGTGCTGCCTCTGCTTGACGTACCGGGTACAATAACGGAAGACCTATTGCGCACGTCGGTGGAACATATCGCCATACAAATTGGTAAAGTTCTTACTGACAACCATATAGCATCAGTTTTGGTGACTGGAGGTGGCGCAAAGAATAGTTATTTGATGGACCGGATTCGCTGGCACGCGCCCGAAACGATGGTGGTGATTCCCGATGATGCCACAGTGGATTTCAAGGAGGCGATTATTTTTGCCTTTTTGGGTTTGATGCGTCTGCAAGGCGAAAACAACTGTCTATCTGCCGTCACCGGGGCTGTCCGAGACAATATCGGTGGTGCTGTTTACCTATAGATTTTGTGTGGAGAGGTATCGAGCGGGGGAAGAATTGTGATAGAATGGAAATAGTTTGGTGATGGTTGGGAATTTTTTGTATTTTTGCAACTTCAATAAGAAAATTCATACAATTCAATTAATTATTCACTAAAAACAAACATTTATGAATCGTACACTTTTGTTTTTGATTGCGGTGATCGTCCTAATCGTTCCGTTCATCGTGTATTATGTGCGTTTGGCTAAAAAAGATCACCCGAAAGGCTTGATTGCTGCGGCATTGAGCAACATGGGCGAGCGTTTTGGCTATTACATTATGAACGCAATTTTGGCCTTGTTCTTGGTGTCAAAATTCGGTTTGCAGGATGAGCAGGCCAGCGTAATTTATTCCGTATTCTACTGCGGTATCTACGTTTTGAGTTTGGTGGGCGGTATTATTGCCGACCGCACCCAAAACTACAACGGAACCATCCAGTGGGGTGTCATCATCATGACGCTGGGCTACGTTGGATTGGCCATTCCGTTATTCAGTATGGACGGCGGTTTCATTGTTGACGCTGGCGGTCAGTGGTTGAGCATTCTGATTTTCACCTGTTTCGCATTGCTATGCATTGCCTTTGTTAATGGTTTGTTCAAAGGGAACCTTCAGGCACTTGTTGGCAAAATGTATGATGAGTTCGAAGTTGAAGAGGCCAAGAAAGGTGAAGAAGCATTAGCAGCTGCCAAAGAGAAACGCGATTCCGGTTTCCAGATTTTCTATGTGTTTATCAACATCGGTGGTGTGGTCGCACCTTTTGTCGCACCTTTGCTTCGCGAATGGTGGCTCAACGCCCACAATTTCAAATATAATGCCGATATGACCACCTTGTGTCACAAATTCATCCAAGATGGTACGGTAAGCACCAAATTCACCGAAAACGTCGGCAAATCCATTACCGATGGCTATCAACTCATTGACAATGCCACCTTCTGTTCAGACTATATTACTGTTTTCAACCAGGGTATCCACTTTGCATTCATTGCATCCGTAATCGCCATGTTGATTTCATTAACGATTTTCTTCTGCACCAAGAGCAAATTCCCGCAGCCGGCAAAGAAAGAAAAAGCTGAAGTCATTGAATACACGGCTGAAGAGAAACAGGCTATGGCTAAGGAAATCAAACAGAGACTCTACGCTTTGTTTGCTGTTCTGGGCATTGCTATTTTCTTCTGGTTCTCCTTCCACCAGAACGGCCAATCTTTGTCGTTCTTTGCTCGTGACTTCGTGAACACCGATGATGTTGCCCCTGAAATCTGGCAGGCATTGAACCCGTTCTTCGTTATTTTCCTTACCCCGCTGGTTATGATAGTATTTGCTGCATTAGCTCGTAAAGGCAAGTCTATCTCCACTCCGCGCAAAATCGCTCTGGGTATGGCTATCGCAGGTTGCGCATACTTATTCTTGATGGTATATTCCATCATCAGCGCTTATCCGTCTGCTGAAAGTTTCAGAGATATGGACATTGCAGCTATGGCCACTGCCGGTTTAACCAAAGCTGGTCCGTGGGTTCTGATTGTCACCTATTTCTTCCTGACCGTTGCTGAATTGTTTATTTCTCCGCTGGGCCTCTCATTTGTATCCAAAGTTGCTCCACGCCACATGGTAGGCTTGTGCCAGGGCCTGTGGTTAGGCGCCACCGCAGTCGGCAACTTGCTGATTTGGATTGGCCCCGTCATGTACAACAAATGGCCGATTTGGCAGTGCTGGGGCGTGTTCCTGCTCGTATGCCTCATCTCCATGGGCGTAATGCTCGGCATGGTCAAATGGCTCGAAAGAGTAGCGAAATAATCGTTTAACACAAATTACAGAGAGGAGGTCATAGGCCTCCTCTTTTTTTGTATTTTTGCCGTGTTATTTTGATATTCATCATTTATTCACTAAAAAACAAACATTATGTTTAAAGGACATCCTAAAGGTTTGTATGCCTTGGCGTTAGCTAATACTGGCGAACGTTTTGGCTATTACACTATGCTGGCCATTTTCTTGCTTTTCCTGCAGGCAAAATTTGGTTTCAGCGCGGCAACAGCGGGCCAGCTTTATGCCGGCTTCCTCGCTGTAGTCTATTTTTTACCTGTTTTCGGCGGTATGTTGGCCGATAAAATCGGTTTCGGCAAATGCGTCGTCACGGGTATCATCGTGATGTTTGCCGGCTACCTCTGTCTGGCCATCCCAACTCCTGCCAACACGGCCAGCTTCATCTTTATGTTGCTGGCACTCATACTGATTGCGGCGGGTACCGGTCTTTTCAAAGGAAACTTGCAGGTCATCGTGGGCAATTTGTATGATGAATCTCAATACCAAGCCCGCCGTGACTCTGGTTTCAGCATCTTCTACATGGCCATCAACTTGGGCTCCATGTTCGCTCCGACCGCAGCTACCGCATTGACGAACAGACATTTGGCTTCTTCCGGCTTGATTTATAAAGCCGACATTCCCGCGCTGGCTCACCAGTACCTGGATGGAACGATCTCCCAAGCTAACGGTGATAAGCTGGTCGAACTCGCCAACATGATGCCTGGTGGTTTCAATGGCGACATGACCTCTTTCTGTAGCAACTACATTGAACAGCTCTCCACCGCTTACAAT
>JAKSMF010000052.1 GCA_024400775.1 Bacteroidales bacterium
GAGAATACGGCAGGTCTTCATTCTTGCTGCGAACGCGTCGATCTTCTCTTTTTCGGTTTCGGTGAGGGCGGCGTGGTCGAGGCCCTCCTGCCGGAGCGCGTCCGGGCCGAGGCGGTTGTCGATGAAATATCCGCCCCGCCCGTTGTCGATAAAGGCAAACTCGGGGTATTCGTTTTTCAGATACGAGAGGACGGTCAGCGTAAAGCGGAAGGGATCGAAGACCTTTCCGTCGCGCAGAATGATCTCCACGCCGCCGCAGACCTCGTCACCGCCCGCGCCGGCACTGTCGGCTCGCCCGCCCTCCCTGTCGGCACAGTCCTCGGTATCAGCGAAATCATCTCCGGTGGCGCGATGTTCCTGCCCGCACCGATGCGGCTGGAATACTTCGACACGCCCGCCGCCGCACAACTTCCACGGGCCGTCCTCTACTCCTCCGACTGCTTTGTCAGTCCCGACGTCTATACCTCCGCCTACCTCGATTCCGTGAAACTGCACGCCCAGTGCTTCGATATGGAATCGTCGGCATTGTATTCTGTAGCAAAGACTTACAACGTAAAATACTACGCTTTCAAGATTGTGTCCGACAACCTCGACGTGCCCTTCAGCGTGTGGGAAGAACGTGTCGGCTCGCTTTCGCAAACCCTCACCGCCTACCTGTCGCGCCTCTTCGCCGAGCTGGGCCAAACCTACGACATCGTGTTTGTTCGGTGATTCTGTAAAACATGCTTTCATCGAAACATGTCAGCAGAATCAGTAAAATCGTTCAAAAGCGTCAGCTCAAAATCAAGGAACGTCATTCTGCGAAGTTTTTTCGCAAAACGGGAAAAAATGTTGAAAAAAATGTATTTTTGCAAAAAAATAAAGGATGGAAAATCTTGATTCAACTATAAATCCGGTCGTTCCGATGCTTTCCATTGTGCTTTCCGTCTATAACGAGGCGGATGGGATTGCCGACTGCCACCGCGAAATATCCAGCGTAATGTCTTCATTGAATTGTACATACGAGATGATATTTGTAAATGACGGGAGCTCGGATGGCACGGAACGGATTTTGCGCGAAATTGCCGCACAGGATTCGTTGGTGCGTGTGATCAACTTTTCCCGGAATTTCGGTCACGAGGCCGCTATGTTGGCTGGCATTGATTATAGTCGTGGCGAGGCGGTAATCTGTATGGATGCCGACCTGCAACATCCGCCGGCGAAGATTCCCGCGATGCTCGAAAGTTGGCGCGCCGGGGCCGAGGTGGTCAACATGGTGCGTGCCGACCGCCTGGATGCCAACGCCATACAAAAGGCCAATTCACGGATTTTTTATCGCCTGATCAACTCCATCTCCAATGTCCGACTGGCGGAGAACGCGTCAGACTACTTCCTGATATCGCGTCGGGTGGCCGACATCCTGAAGTCGGATTTCCGCGAAAGAACGCGCTTCTTGCGTGGCATCATCCAAATCGTCGGTTTTAATAAGACCACATTGGAATATGTGGCCTCAGAACGTGCGGCCGGAAAAAGCAAGTATTCATTCTTCAAACTGCTCCGGCTCTCTTTTACCGCCATCTCCTCATTTTCAAAGGTCCCGCTGCAACTCGGCATCATCGCCGGCATCATTTTCGGACTGATTAGCATTGTGCTGATTATATACTCCCTGATTATGTGGGTTCACGACACGCCTGTTTCCGGTTATACAACCCTGGTGGTCTTTATGAGCGCCTTCGCCAGCATCCAGATGTTCGTCATCGGCATAATCGGACAATATATCGGCTATATCTTTGATGAAATCAAAGGCCGTCCCATCTATATTGTCAAGGAGGTTTGGGGATGAAAGCCAAGCGGGAAAAATATATCGGGCTGATTTGCACCTTGTTGTTAGCGTTCGGTGGACTGTTTCTGTTCCTGGGTTCTGCGCCGTTGCTGCATCCCGGGACGATTGCCATCGGGCCGGCGGGAGATGGGTTGAAAGACGTTTTCAACACTTATTATCATGCCCGATATGACACCACGATGTGGCATAGCGGCAGTATGAACTATCCGTATGGGGAATGTGTCACCTATACTGGCTGCCAGACCTATATTTCCATTCCCATACAGTTGTTGCGCCGCGCCGAGATTGTGGATTTGTCAGGGCAAGTGCTTTTGTTTGTCAACCTGCTCGCATTTGCCGCAGTAATTGCCTGTGCATTGTTTTTGTACCTTATCTTGTACGAGTTGGCGGTTCCTTGGTGGATGGCTGTGTTCAGTGCGGTGTTCATCACCTTTCTGTCGCCCCAGCTTTCCCGTATGGGCAGCCACATCACGCTGGGGTATGCCTTTATCCTCCCCTGCGCCATCTATTTGTTCATGCGCTGGCATCAAACACGTCGTTGGAGTTATACGACGGCGTTGGCGCTGCTCACTTGCTTCGCCGCACTGGCGCATCCGTATTACGTCATCTTTTTAGGCGCAATCTGGCTGATTATCTGGGGCTATTTCGTTTTTTACGAACATGGGCAGGGTTTGGGCAAAACCGCTGCCGCATTCCAGTGTATCGTCCAATTTGTTGTTCCGATAGCGCTCGTTATGCTTTTGACGAAAATCGGGGACAGCGCTACCGACCGCGTGCCGGTGCCTCGCGGGGTAGATGAATGGGCCGGGAATCTGCTCGGCATCTTCTGCCCGACGAAACAGGCAGTCCTCCACAAACTCGCGACCTGGGAGGCACTTGCCTGGATTGGCATTCCGGCGTTGGTGCTGTGTGTGTGCGGCCTCGTGGCCTTCGCCAAAAAAATATGGCAGCACCGCTGGCGTGAACTGTTGCACGTGACCGATCATGTGTTTCTGAATCTGCTGTTTTGGACCTCGGTGTTGTTGCTGCTCTTTTCTGTCGGTGTGCCGTTGCGGATGCTTCCGGCGACTTGGCTGCAACACCTGGGACCGCTGGCGCAACTGCGTGCTTTGGGCCGTTTCGAGTGGCTGTTCTTTTACGCCATCAACATCATACTGGTGTATGAGGTGGCACGATGGATAAATGAGAAACAAAAACTCTTTTCGACCTTGATTGCGACGACCGTGTTGGTGGCCTTGGCCGTTGAAGACTGCGCGTTCGCCCGGTTTTACAAATTGTACGATGTGCCTGCCGTTCCGCAACGCATATTCGTTGATATTGACAATCAACTAACTGAAAATCAGTGGGTGAAAAAGATTAATCCTCAAGATTATCAGTCCATACTTCCGCTTCCATTTTTCAGCATAGGTTCGGAACATCTGCTGTACGGGGCACCCGATGAAGACATTGAAAGCGCATTCTATGTGTCAGCCAAGACGGGCCTGCCCATGCACGCGATATCGGCAAGCCGCTCCAGCATTTCGCAAACGTACAAGAATCTGACCCTGACGATGGAACCTTACGAAGCGTACGATATCTTGGAGGATTTGCCAGACTCGCGGCCCATCTTGGTGGTGACCACCCAAAACGGATGGCGCCGCCCCAGCGAAAACCGACTGCTTTCGTATGCCGACACACTGCTCACGGCGGGAAATACCGTATTGTATCGTTTGGAAATCAGCGACTTGAACGCCTTTCGGGCGGATGTCCAAAAACAGATGTCACAAAGAATCCAAGCGTGTTGGGATGGCACATCCGAAGGGCTCTTTTTGAGCGATTCCACCTGCGCGTTCCAGTTTGAAACGTTTGATGAAAAAGCTTGCGACCGAGCGTTTCAAGGCGCTGGCGCCAGCGCCTGCCAACCGTCGAAATGGGTGCCGTTGTTCGACGGGCATCTTAATATGCACAATGATGTGTGGATGAGTTTCGCCGTCGCTGACTATCAGTCAATGCTGATGGGACATACTGATTTACAGGCATCTGTAACATCGCCTGACGGCAACTGTCATTACTGGTTCTGTGAGCAGCTCCCGAATTGTCTGGAGGCTTTTCACGACGGGTGGGGAATCGTGAGGGTGAAACTCACCGAAATAACCCCCGACGACCATGTCTGCATTTCCATCCGCAATCGTTCGATGCCGAAAAAACAGAAAATCTATATCGACAATCTCCTCTTTACGGAAGGCGACCTCGATGTGGTTTATGTCAAGGATGGAAAACGGACGTTCAACAATCATGTTTTCTAAACCACCTCTTCGGTCCAACAACGATTTGAGGATCAATACTTTATCATAAAATACAATTAAGTGTGAGAAAATTATGAAAAAAGAGACCTTTTACGACATTTTTCAGCAACTCAACAATACACCGCGGCCGTCGCATCACGAAGAGCGTGTGGCTGACTTCTTGTGTGATTTTGCCAAGAAACACGGACTTCGCTATCGTCGTGACGCACAAAACTGCGTGGTCATTGAAAAAGATGCCACGCCTGGACACGAAAACGCCGAGCCGGTGGTCATCCTCAACCACATGGATATGGTCTGTGTGGCGCAGGACGGCTATTTGCGCGATGGCCGGCCGTTTGATGCGTTGAACGACGAAATCCGTGCCTACGTGGATGTGGTCAAAAATGCCGACGGCAGTGAAACGCGCTGGATGAAAGCAGAAGGCACGTCGCTGGGGGCCGACAACGGCATGGGCTTGTCGATGGCGCTGGCCATCCTCGCCGACGACAGCATTGTACATGGGCCGTTGGAGGTGCTCACCACCACCAACGAAGAGGACGGCATGAGCGGCGCCGAAGCCCTCAGCACCGACTTTATCCGCGGGCGCAAGGTCATCAACCTTGATTCGGAGGCGTACGACGAAATCACCACCGGCGCCGCGGGAGCCTACCTGCAAATCGCTCATTTCAAGCCGATTTGGGAATCCGTACCCGCCGGGCTCATCTGCCGTCGCCTCGTCATTGATGGCGGTTTGGGCGGGCATTCCGGTGTTGACATCAACAAAGGCCGTTGTCATGCCAACCAGGAAATCTGCCGTTTTGTGACCGATTTTTCGTCAGAAAAAATGTTAATTTGCGCTATCAATGGCGGTACAGCCAACGCCTCCATCTCATCGATGGCGGAGGTAGTGGTGGCGATTGCTCCGGAAATGGAATCCGCGCTGTCGCTGGCGGTCGAAGTGCGCAACCAGCAGCTGAAAACGCAGTTCGCGACCACCGACGCTGGCATCAGCTTCCGCAGTCGCAATATTTGAGCAACGCGAATGATATCATATTGGCTGTCAGCGAACTGCCTATTGGCATGATTGCAATGCGCGCTGATATGCCGGGCACGGTGATGACCAGCAACAATGCGGGGCGCATCTGCACGACCGAAGCCGAAGTGACGATTTCGTGCCATTCGCGCAGTTTCAGCAATGAGGAAATGCGTGCGCTTGGGCAGGGCATTGCCGCCACTTTCAAGAAATACGGGGCAGTTGACGTGGAATTGTTGATGGACACGCCCGCGTGGGTGGAGCGTGCCGACTCGCCGTTAGTGGCGCTCACGTGCCAGACCTTCAACGACGTGTTGGGATTTACGCCGAAACGTGTGGCGATGCACTTTGTGTTGGAGGCGGCGTACTATGTGCAGAAATATCCCGGCGTGGAGATCGCCTCCATCGGGCCGCTCATTATTGAGCCGCACTCCACCTCCGAGCGTGTCAACCTCGACACCGCCGACAACATCTGGAAGGTCACGCTGGAACTGCTGAAGAGACTGGCGTAATGTATGGACGCGATTCATCACGTCTGGAAACAAATGCGTCAATATGGCGGACGCAATGTCGGACGCAATAAATTGCGTCCCTACAAGACGGATTAGGCACGGCACCCCGTAGGGACGCGATTCATCGCGTCCGAAAATGGTGGCGCAAATAATTAACGAAAATACAAACAAATAATCATGACAAACGAAAATTTACCCAAACGGAAATCCCCACGTGCCAAATGGCATACATACGATGGCGCGGAATATTTCGTCACCATCTGTACGCACGCACGGCGATATTACTTCGGCAATATTGTTGATGGCGAAATGCAATTGTCTGAAATTGGAAAATGTCTGAAAGAGCAAATTGAAAACATAAAGACATATTATCCTTATGCAGAAGTACCTTTATTTGTAATAATGCCCAATCATTTGCATATGATTGTCATAATGGATGCCGTAGGGACGCGATTCATCGCGCCCGAAAACGAATGCGTCAATACAGCGGACGCAATAAATTGCGTCCCTACAAAGGGTGAAATGACCGGGGGAATAACCCACAACAGCAATCCTCAGGTGACAACATCGTTAGGGACAATAATCCGAGGCTTAAAAGCTCGAGTATCACGATATGCCAGTTTGCACAACATCAAATTCCACTGGCAATCGCGCTACCACGACCATATCGTTCGAAACCAACAAGAAATGAATAAGATTGCCGAATACATCGAAAACAATCCGCTTCGCTGGGAATTGGATTGCTTCCACCCGGGAAATGAAAAGATAAAACTATAAAGTTCTGGAAATTGATGTATTTTTGTAACTCTATTATTTTCAAACAAAATCTAATAATAAAATTAATGTATGAAAGAAGAAGTCTATAATATCTTTGAAACTGATAATGAAGAGGTTTCTAATGTATGGCTTATATGGAATAAGAATAATGGTGCAAATACTTTGGATTCCGATACAATATTTATGGGCTCACCATTAAAAGATTATAGTTCATTTGATGATTATAAAAAGATGCGGTATGCCTATCAAAAGGCAAATGGAAATACTGATGTGAGCGTTCCTTTTGCATATTGGCATTTCATCAAGCACGTTCAAAAAGGAGATGTCATTGTTGTATTCCAAAGTCAATTAAACGGGACTCGTTTAAAAGGAGGAAAATTTTACCATCAGATATTGGGGTGGGGTGTTTTCACTTCTGATTTAATTAATATGCCAGACGAAGACGAACCTTTAAGAAGAACCGTAGAATGGAAAATGAAATTCAAAGAACCTATAAATAATACGGATATTAGAAACACTATGTTTTTTCAGTCTACAACAAAAGAACAAGCAAATCATATTTTGCAATTATTAGATATAAAATCCAACAATATGTCCCCCGAATACATTCAACAATACGCCTCTATCCTTCGCTCTAAGAAAAACCTCATTCTGCAAGGCGCGCCAGGGACAGGAAAAACTTATAATACAGCAGCCTTAGCTTTAGCCATCTGTGAACAAAATGATGTGAATCTTAATGACCATGCGGCTGTTATGGAACGCTATGAACAACTACGTAAAGAAGGACAAATAGCATTCACCACTTTCCATCAATCGATGGATTATGAAGATTTTGTGGAAGGAATAAAGCCGCGAATCCTTGACGACAATTCAATGGTTTATGAAACAGAAGACGGCATTTTCAAAAAGCTATCCAACAAAGCTTTACAGAACCAAATTGACAGTAGAAAATCCAAGAAGGATATTCGGCAACAGAAATCGATTGAGGAAAAGTTAGATGTTTTTCTAACCTCTTCTGTTGACAATAATGTTGAATTTCAAACCAAGACTGGTTCGAAATTCTTTATTTCGCATTATAATGAAAAACATGTCGATATTGAAATACCGGACAACACAGTGGCTTCCAATATTTCTTTGAATATTAATGAGCTGTTGACCCTTTTGGAAAACGATGTCGAACTCTCCAACGTGAAGGATATAAAGAATTATTTTGGACGAAAATTCAACACCCAACAAGATTCCTATACGTTTGTTTTGTGCAAGGAAATCCAAAAAATCAAAACCGAGGAGCATATTGAAGTGCAGCTTGTCGAAAAGAAAAACCACGTCCTCATCATCGATGAAATCAACCGTGGCAATGTGTCCAAAATTTTTGGCGAACTGATAACCCTATTAGAAGCCGACAAACGCATTGAATCTGATCCCGAAAAACAAAAAGAGCAGCATGCAATTACCGTTACGCTTCCTTACAGCAAAGAACAATTCTGCGTTCCGTCCAATCTCTACATCATTGGTACGATGAACACCACCGACCGTAGTGTGGGATTCATTGATTATGCAGTAAGAAGACGTTTTGCTTTTGCCACATTGAAAGCCGACAGACAAATTTTAATAGACAATGGTTGTGATGAAAGCAGCAAGAATGTACGTTTGTTTGATGCCGTAAAGACCTTCCTCGAAAATCATAAGGCAGATATGGATATCGATGATTTGATGGTAGGTCACAGTTATTTTATGACCCAAGATGTCCAGGGATTGCAATTGAAACTGCAATATGAAATAATCCCTCTGATTCAAGAGTATGCAAAGGATGGCATTATCAATGTGAATAATGAGGATTTGAAAAATGAGATAGAAAAATGGTTGAATTGGTAGGAATAAAGATTCAATCATTGATTGCCGAATTTATCCAAACATAGGAAAATGGATTCTTTACCAATAATTATTCACGAGCACGAAGCGATTCCAGAAAAATTCCGAGAAAACATAAAGGACATTACTTTCGTCGGAAATCCAGATTATATGGGTGTCCCACAATATATGGGAATTGATAGCGACTATCGTGCTTCGTATTACATTGGTGCCGATTGGTTGGTTGAGAACGAACAAGCCATAGCCGTTTTGCCGAAAATGGCAGATACGGATTTTATGGGAATGTTCGTCGCAGCTTTGGACGTGAACTGTCAGCACGAAGCCGACTATTTTTCAAAATGCTACGGCATCCAATTGGGAAAACCGGCCATCGAACTTCCCAAAGAGCTGAACCAGCTTACACCGCTGCTGATTCTTCATTATATTTCGTTGTTGACGAAACTCACCAAGCGGGAATTGAAAAAGGATTACGTCACCCGTCAGAAGAATCTCAAATCGAAAATCAAGGGTAAGATTCTGTTTTCACAGCATCTGCAACAGAACATCTTCTCACATCGGGAAGAACGAATTTTCTGTCAATATCAAGATTACACCGCAGATATTCCAGAAAATCGTCTGCTGAAAAAGGCCCTCATTTTTGCCGAGCAGATTATCAGTAGATATGCCAGCTTCAAAAAGAGATATAATGACCTGAAACCACAACTCAACATGTTGTCAACGGCATTCCAAGAGGTTTCAGCAGACATTGAATTGTATGAGGTCCGAAAAATTCGAACGAACAAGATGTTCAAAGAGTACAATGAAGCCATTCGCGTTGCCAAGATGATCCTACGTCGTTTTGATTATTCCTTGGATAATGTCAATGAGGAGAATCGATTGTCACCGCCATTCTGGATTGACATGGCCCGGTTGTATGAAATGTGGGTATGGGATAAGTTGACGGAGGTCTATGGCTCAGATATCGATTTTCAGGTAAAGGGTCATTGTCGAACGCAAGTTGATTATATAAAAAAAGGCATTGACAAGTGGATTATGGATGCCAAATACAAACCTCGCTATGCGAATCCTAATGCTGGAATTTTAGATGATATTCGGGAAATAAGTGGTTATGCACGTGATACAAAAATATTGAAACAACTTGGCTTAAAAACAACGCAAGTTGATTATAATGAAGAAATTAAATGTTTAATCATATATCCTGAACCTCAGAAGTTTATCATAGCAGGCCATTTGGAAGATGAAGATATTTCGGAAATTCAATCAGATGCTTGTGTGGAATTTGTAGAGAAAATTGATGTTTCACAGGCATCTGAAATCCCTTTGTTCCGCAATTTTTACAAAATCAGTGTGCCGCTGCCTCGCAAAAAGTAATGAAAAGAATCAGCTGACTGTTCGCTGGATTGCGGCAAGGACAGGAGCGAGCAGTGAACGCATGCGGGCGGCATACGTATGCATATCAGTTTCAATCAATTGCGAATTAAGTTACGAAACTTGAATCTTGTAAAAATTGAGTGAATTTAGAATTTCAGCTTCATCACCCGCACTCTTTTGTCGCTGCCAGACAGCAGTTTGGGGCATTCGGTTTCGATGTCGCAGTCGGTGAAACCGCATTTTTCCATCACGCGACGGGAGGCGGGGTTGTCGGTGAAGTAGTCACCCCAGAGGGTGGTGAAGCCCTTTTCGCAGAAGCAGTATTCGACGACGGCAAGCAGTGCTTCTGTGCAAATACCTCTGTTCCAGAAGGGTACGCCGACCCAATAGCCGACTTCGGCTTCGTTTTTGCCGATGGGGATGTTGCTTGCGCCGTGCGGCAGGTAGCCGACGCAGCCGATGGGTTCGTTGGTTTCTTTCCATACGATGGCCCACATTCCTTCACCATGGAAGATGGTGCGGATGAATTGTAGGCTTTCGGCTTCACTTTGGTGGGGAGGCCAGCCGGCGCGCGGCCCGACTTCGGGATCGGAAGCGTATTTGAACAGCGCGGGCGCATCGCTTTCGCGCCAGGGACGGAGTATGAGGCGAGCAGTGGTGAATTGGGTTTGCATAGTGTCGGTTTTGATTCGAAAAATCAGTGCAAAGATAGCGTTTTTTATGAGTTGTTGAGAGATGAGAGTTCTTTTAATTGAAAATTATTTTCATTCATTATCCTTTGACTTGATTGCGCTTATCAAAAGTCATTGCAAGACGGAGAGGGATAATTCTGAACTTTTTTGTTATTTTTGCAGCCCGATCAAATTATTTGATTAGGAAGATTCAGGATAACCCAATCTCAAAACCATAAACATCACCAGCGTTATGCTTCCAGCTTCCACTTTCATCTTCTCCCGCACCGCCCTGCGACCGCAGGTAGCCGTTGTGTTGGGTTCCGGTCTGGGCGGCTTAGTTGAAAAAATGCAAGTCGTTGACCGAATTCCGTATTCCGAAATACCGGGCTTTCCTGTCTCAACTGTGGCGGGACATGCCGGCGAGCTTCTGATGGGGACACTCAGCGGTGTGGAAATCTGCGTGTTGAACGGCCGCAAACACTTCTATGAAGGCGAGCCGATGGACGTTGTTACTTTCCCCACGCGGGTGATGCGCGAATTGGGCGTGCGGCTGCTCATCCTTTCCAATGCCGCCGGCGGGCTCAATCCGTCGTTTGAAGTGGGCGACCTCATGCTGGTTACCGACCACATTGCGCAGTTCGGTGCCAAACCATTGGGCAGCGTTCCCGTGGCCCCACACTTCGGGCCGGTGAGCGTATATTCCCGTCGTTGGCTCACGGAGGTGCGCCGCATCGCCGACCGGCTTCGGATTCCGCTGCAACACGGTGTGTATCTGGCGCATTCCGGTCCTTATTACGGTACGCGGTCGGAAAGCCGCATGCAGCATCTGCTTGGAGCCGATGCCGTGGGCATGTCCACCATACCGGAAGCCGTTGTTGCTAAATCGCTGGGAATGGATGTGTTGGCCTTTTCCGTCATCACCGACCTCGCCTACGATGGCGCCGATGCCTATCCGACGCACGAGGCCGTACTTCGTGCCGCCCAAATCGCCGGCGAAAAGCTGGTGCAAATCGTCGCTGCGATGTGTCAAAATGTAGGCGATTTCGCATAATGCGCACGCCTTTGGCACGGATAGCTTTCCATACGCATAAAATCTTATCAATCCACCTCCGCCACGTCGGTCGGTAAAATCTCCATCAATTGTGCGGCGGTCGGTGATGAAATGTCAACCACACGGATGGATTGTTTTTCTATTGTTTTTTCAAAAAAGTTGCGCACGAAACGAGCATTGCCGAAAGATTTGTCGCGAGTGTTATAGGCCTTTGCAAGTTGCTGTTTAACTGCATTTTCCGTTGTTTCATCCATTTGAAAATCCCCATTTTTCACATAGAGTTTAAAAATATCCAGCAGTTCGTCGGGCGTGTAGTCGGGGAAATCGATGTAGCGGTTGAAACGCGATTGCAAACCGGGGTTGATGTCCACAAACCGTTTCATTTCGTCAGTATAGCCAGCCATAACGACCACCAAGTTGTCGCGTTCGTCCTCCATACGTTTGATGAGGGTGGCGATGGCTTCGCGGCCGTAGTCTTCCGCCGATTCTGAATAGAGCGAGTAGGCCTCGTCGATGAACAGCACGCCACCGAGGGCGGAATCGACCACATTGTTGGTCTTTATGGCGGTCTGTCCCACATATTCGGCGACGAGCCCGGCGCGGTCGGTTTCTATCAGATGACCTTCCCTAATGATTCCCAGCTCTTTATAGATTTTCGCCAAGATGCGTGCCACGGTCGTTTTGCCCGTGCCTGGCGAACCGGAAAACACGCAGTGGTAAGAAATCGGAGAGGTTTTGAGTTGATGTTGGCTTCGCTGTTGCTGCACGCGGATGAATTTAACCAACGAATGCACCTGTTGTTTCACCTCCTGCAAACCAATCAACTGGTCCAGTTCCTGCATCACCTGCTCCAAATCTTCGGGCACAGTGGCGGTGGAAGACATGTCGGGAGATTCTTGTTCGGACATGCCTGTTTCATCGCCAACGCTTCTGTTTTTTTTCGGTGTTTCCCCATAATTAGCCACATAATTGTAGATTAAAGAGATAACGAACGGAACGACAAAGACGAGCCATCCGGGGACAAAATCATCGTCTTCGAAATAAAGAAAATACAAGATTAATGCAACAGGGAAAAGGAATAGAAAACAGGCACAACCTGCGGAGGGCAGCACCGATTTGAACTTTGAAATTCCCGCCAACGCAGCAACGACGATGACGACCGTTGTAATTACATCCCACATAAGCAAAAGATTTAGTGTGCTAAAAAAAACAATTAATCACTGACATACAATAAGTTATAGAGGAAAAGAACTTTTAATTTCATAAATCGCCAATAACTAATTCCCTTAAACGCAAGGTGCTAAGATAGACAAAATGCTGGTAGTAAACATGACGACAAAGGAATATGTCAATAATTTTTTCATAACTGATTTTCTTAATTTAACGCTGCAAAGATACTATTTTTTTCGACTTAACTTTCGCATACCGATTTTTTCGTTATGATTACGACGGGGCTGTCGCAACTACATCCAAACGCCTTTTGCCGCCATCGTCACACACCTCTTTTTTTTGTACTTTTGCCGTCTGATTTTTTGCAGTAAAAAATCACAACGACAATTGCACTTTTAATAAATTTCAAAGCATAAAAATCATGAGAAAAATTTCTGCTTTTTTTATTATCTTATTATCAATCACAACATTATCAGCACAATGGGCTACCGATCCGGCGCAGAACACGCAGCTTGCCACGGGGAACGAAAACTACAATGAGATTACGTTTTCCACGCACGAACCGAGCGGAAACACCTTCATCCAATGGTGTGGCGGATATGCCAACGGCTGGTCACCGTCCATCCAGAAGGTTGACGTGCTCGGCCATCCGCAGTGGGGCGACGACGGCATCCACATCAGCGGACCGGCATTTTCGTCTTACAGCAACGGAATCGCCATGTGCGCTTTGGCCGACGGGGGCGCTGTCAGCATCTTCGCCGACGAAGCCGGTCGGTGTATCGCGGTGAAAATCAACGACGACGGCACCTTCGCTTGGGGAGGAGAAGGCATTGTGGCACTTGAAACCAACTCCTGCCTCCGCACCCAGATCGTTGCCGGCCACAACGGCGGCTTTTGGGCGTTGTGCCACGACGACAACTATGTCCACTGCCGCTACTACCACTCCGACGGCACACCCGGCGGCGACCAAATCACCATCGCTGACGCCGGTGGCAAAAACGTCGCCTTCGGTCAATTGGTGCTCGCCAGCGACGACAACGTTTTCGTCCTCTATCTGAAACAAGAACATGCCTACACCTACTATTATAACAAGAGTCTGTTTGTGGCAAAATACGCCACCGATGGGACACAACTATCGCAAGAAGAACAACTTATGGATGACGTAGCCATTAGCGGACAGATTTGTCACAGCGTTTGTCCCGACGGTTTGGGCGGCGGTTACGCCTGGATTTGCCACCCTGCGGTCAACGATTTGTTCGAGGTTTATCTGTTTCATTTCGATGCTGCCGGTCACAGCACGATTTCAGCGCCCACGGGCCTTGTCGTGGGCCAGCCCGACGGCATGAACTTCCACATGGCGCCCGATGCCAGCTTGCACCCGACCTCACACGACCTGCTCATCACCTTCGCCGAAGTGGATGCTATGACCCAAACCCATAACGGCTACCGCGCCAACCGCATCACACCCGAGGGCACCAAGGTGTGGGGCGACAGCGGAATCATCGTTCTCCCCATAACCACCGACGACATCTCCACCCCGATGATTGATGCCTTTGCCGACGGCACCGGCGCTGCCATCGCATACAAGTTCAACAACAATACCATCAAAGCTTTCGGCATTGATGCCAACGGCACCACCACCTGGCACACCACCATTGCCACGCCCGCCATCGATGATATTTCATTGTGCGACGCTGCTTCCGGCTTCCACAACGGTCAAGACATCTTTGCCTGGCAAGGCATTCGCAACAACACGTTCGGTCTGTACGGCCAAAACCTTCAGCAGGACGGCAGTCTCGGACCGGTTAGCGAAACTTCCATCGAAAACGAAAGCGAAGAGAATATATCTATCTATCAATCAGATAATTGCCTTCATATCGACGGTATCGGAATCCAACGTATTGAGTTGGTAAACATGGCCGGGCAGTTGGTAAAAAGCGTCACAACGGACGCCAACGCCATCGCTTTAGGCGAACTACCGCAAGGCGTTTATGTGGTGCGCGTTCTCACCAGCGATGGGAAAGTCGTGAGCAGGAAGGTGGTGAAGAGATGAGGTGATGAGAGATGAGAGATAAGAGATAAGAGATAAGAGATGAGAGATGAGACACATGTTCTATGGCAAGTTGTTCCTTGTTCAACGAAATGCGGGAAGTATCGGATTGGATGGCATGAGCGGTATCGTCAGCACTGACAATTCCGACGGTTTCTTGTAATTCCGCAACCTATTCCTGTAATTTATCAATATCCGCCTGTAATTTTATCATTTTAATATCAGAAGATGTGCAGCCAGCAAACAACAGCGGCAGTAAGCCAACAATGATAATCTTCTTCATACCTATTCGTTATTCAAGTTTCGCATGTTAACAAAATAATTATAACAGACTTAGGACTTGAGAC
>JAKSMF010000053.1 GCA_024400775.1 Bacteroidales bacterium
CGCGCAAATTAATGGTAAAGAATACTATAAAGCAAGAACCTTCGGCAATCATACTCATTTCCAACTGTGCCACTCGTACCGAAAGTCCGTGGCCTATCATATTGCCGAACATACGGTTACGGCTGAAATGAGAATACGAAGTCACCAGCAAGTCGCCGAGATAGACGGAATCGTCGAGGCAGCGTTCGCCGGGGAAGACCTTGCGAACGAAGTTCTTCATTTCGCGTACGCCGTTGGCGATGTATGCGGCGATGAAGTTGTCGCCATAGCCCAAACCGCTGTAGATGCCGGCGCCGAGCGCATAGATGTTTTTCATCACCACGGCGAGTTCCGCGCCCTTAATGTCGGCAGAGACAGAGGCTCGCACGTAACGGTTGGTAAACATCTTCGCCACATCTGCCGCAAGTTCCTGATTTACAGAAGCGGCCGTCAAAAAAGTAAACTTTTCCTGCGCGATTTCCTCCGCATGCGACGGACCGCTTATCATGGCCATATTTTCCATGGGAATCTTAAACTCATCGTGCAGAGAATCTGTGATAAACTGCATTTGTTCAGGAGTGAGACCGTTAACAGCTGTGATGAGCTTCTTATTTCCCAAACGACTTTTCTTGAGCGGTTCCAGCGTTTTTTGCAAAAAAGCAGATGGGGTAACGATGACGACATAATCGGCTTTGGCGACAACCTGCCGCAAATCATTGCTCACTTTAACATCTTTTGGGTCAATAAAAGTAGAGCTTAAATATTTCGGGTTATGGCCATATTTATTAACACCTTCCACGATTTCGGGCTCACGAACCCACCAGTGGATATGCTCTAAATTAGCCGATAAAATCTTGATAATTGCGGTAGCCCAACTGCCGCCGCCGATGACTGCAACACGATATCTCAAACGTGTTTTCTTGCGAAATGGAGTAATTGCTTCTTCCATAAAAGTCTGTACTTTTAACTTTTTTTAAGTTTGCAAAGATACAGTTTTTTTTTGAAGCAAACCTCAAAAAAACGATTTTTTATGAACAACATTAAAATTTGAAATTCCAAGTTATGGAAGGCAAAATGGGGAAAAGGCTCATCTGGAAAGCCTTTGTATCCATCTCAAAGCTCTCGCCTTCAACAAAATTGGTTTCCGTTTCAAAATAGATGAAGAAAGGATTTTTTCTATTATAGACGTTATAAACCGAGAAATTCAGGCCGGTTTCAAAGCGTTTGCGCTTACAGATGGTCCAGTTGAGCGACAAATCAAGGCGGTGGTATGGATCCAAACGGAAGGCATTGCGGTCGCTGTATTCGGTAACGAGCGAGCCGCACAGGAAATAATAGCCCACCGGAATCGTCATGGTATTGCCCGTTGCGAATACCCAAACCGCGGAAACGCTCAACTTGTTGCGCAGAATTTCGTAACAAAGGTTGATGGAGACATCGTGACGGCGGTCGTATTTGGCAAAAAACGGCTTCCCACCATTCAATTCGTCAAATTGTCGTTCGGTGAATGAAAGCGTATAACCGACAAAACCGGTGAAACGCCCGACAGCCTTCTTCAAAAACAGTTCCACTCCATACGACCAGCCCTTGCCAAAAACGTACATCTGGTCGGCATTTTGCGAAACATCCTGAATGTTGATGCCGTCTTTATATTCCACCAAATTGTTCATGTGCTTGTAATAGAAGTCGATATAACTTTCGAACATATTATCACGAAAGTTCTGATAGACACCCAGAGAAACCTGGTGACCGACCTGCGGCTTCACGATTTCGGTAGAGGGCATCCACACATCCGTCGGCAGCGAAATAGTAGCCAGCGCGACCTGGTGCAAGTACTGGTAATTCATTGTATATGAGACCTTTATTGACGTTGCCTTCGCTACCTGGAAGCGCATTGCCAAACGAGGCTCCACATGGTTGTACTGTTTGATGATCTGTCCGGGGCGATAGACGATGGAATCGGACAGAACTCCGTAATTATCAAATATATAACGTGTAAAAGGACCGATAAACTCGAAATGGGTGTAGCGCACGCCGACATTCACCTTCCACCACTTGAAGATGTCGAATTCATCGTTGGCGTAAATGGCCAGTTCGTGAGCGTAGTAGGGATCCACATTCGGCAAAGTAAGATTCTGGTCTTCACCAGCTTCCACGGCAAATTTATTCGGGAATAATGTATGGAAGATGTAGTGAACGCCGAATCTGAAATCGTGGGCGAAGGGTGCGATGTAGGTCAATTCCGATTTAAGTGAATAGTCGCGCACGCCGGAGCTCATCTCCATGGAGTAGATGTCCATGCCCATAGAAGTCGCGAAATCGTAGTTAGTAAAGGAGAATGTGGTATTGAGGAAGAGTTGCGGAGTAATGATGTAGTTCCAGCGGAGAGCGGCGGCACCATTGCCCCAACGGAACTGCGCCAGTGTAGAGCCGGAACTCGACTTAAAGCCATAAACGTCCTTCCCGTAATAGCCGCCCAGATAGAGGCGGTGTTTTTCGTTAATGATGACGTTTAATTTTGCATTCAGGTCATAAAAATAGAACTTGGTGCCTTTGAGCGGTGAAGTCTTTTTCAGGAACGGCTGTACCACAGCATCAATGTAAGTTCTTCTACCAGAGATGATAAATGAACATCTATCTTTTTTTATCGGCCCCTGAATCGTTAAGCGGGAGAAGATAAGACCGATGCCGCCGTCAAACTGAAACTGTTTCATGTTGCCCTCTTTTTGGGCGACATCGAGGACGGAAGAGAGGCGACCGCCGTAATAGGCGGGCATGCCGGACTTGGTGATTTCCACATTTTTAACCGCATCAGCGTTAAAGACGGAGAAAAAGCCGAAGAGGTGGCCGGCGTTGTAGATGGTGGTTTCGTCCAGCAGCACGAGGTTTTGGTCGGAGCCGCCGCCGCGCACATAGAAACCGGTATTGCCTTCGCCGCCCGACTGGATGCCTGGCAGCAGCTGAACGGACTTCAACACATCAACCTCACCGAACAGCGCCGGCAGCGACTTGATGGTTTCAATCTTCATCTCCATCTTGCCGACTTCAGCGCTGGTAACATTATGATCGACCGCCTCGCTGGAAACGACAACACTCTCCAAGATTTCCGCTTCCGGCTGTAAATCAACATTTTTCGTAATGTTCTCCCCTACTGAAATCGTATCCTGAACATCTTGATACCCCATGTACTGAATCCAAAACAGGTAATCGCCTTTAGGCAAAGTAATGGAGTAAAAACCGGCCTGATTGGAGAAACCAGTAAAGGCCTGGGTGACATCCTCTACCGGCACCAGCGAAATTAAGATTCCCTTCATCGTTTCGCCGTTAGAGCCATCCTTCACGACACCAGAAACGGTATAACGCTGTCCGACTGCTACCGACAGCATCGTGATAATCAACAAGATAGCTAAAAACAGTTTACGCATGACGGGCGAATTTCAAAAAAGTATCCTTAATCGTGAATGGTGATGTAGGTACCGTTGATGATTTTCTTACCATGACGGACGTGAGGTCTGATTTTGATAGAGAAATCGGTGTCCTCTTTACCCACTTTAGAAACATCTTTGACGATATTCACCACTTTTTCAACGGCTTGCGCGGGCTTTTTCAAATCCACGAGGCCGCGGCAATCCAATTTGAAGCTGACAGGAATCGTCATAGAGCCGCCATGGCCGGCGATGGAGATATCTTTGGTGTTTTGGCTATCGCCCTCACCGACTTTGTTGCCACCGTAGTAAAGGATGTAGTCAAAGCCTGCCAACTCGGCCTGCTTACTGCCGCGGTTGATGGCATTGACATCCAAATTGACAGTCAGCGCAAGGTCTTTGTTGACAATGGCCTTCGTGAATTTTGCCACCGTAGCCAGGTCAATATTTTTGTAGTCGGTGCCGATTTTCATGAAATCGATTCCGGCCCAGGTAACGGCGGTAATCTTTTGGAATTTGAAATCGCAATCCTTCATCGTGCTGAGTTGGCGCCAACCGCATGACGGAAGGACAACAACTAACATACTGAATACCAATAAAATAGAAAATGCTTTTTTCATAATAAAAATTATAAAAGATTATTTTTTGAGGATGCAAAGATACGAAAAAGTTGAAAGTAAAAATGGAGGTACGTATTACCATATTTTTGGAACAAACGCCATGTGTTTTTACAAGAAAAATTCGTATCTTTGCCGCGTTTTTTGTAAAAGCATAAATAACTGAATTTTATTATGATAAAGATTACTCTACCGGACAATTCCGTCAAGGAATTTGAAAAAGGAACCACCCCGTACCAAGTAGCCTTAAGCATTAGCGAAGGTTTGGCACGCAACGTGTTGGCCGCCAAGGTGAACGACAAAGTAGTCGCTCTGAATTACGAAATCAACGATGACGCTTCCGTAACTCTGTTGACGTGGAACGATGCCGAAGGCAAGGCCGTTTATTGGCACTCTTCCGCCCACTTGATGGCCGCCGCCATTTCAGAACTCTATCCGAACGCCAAATTCGGCATCGGTCCGAGCATTGAAAATGGTTTTTATTACGACATCGACTTCATGGATCAGACCATCTCTTCCGAAGATTTTCCGGCTATTGAAAAGAAAATGCAGGAAATCGCCGCACAAAAAATCGAATTCGTGCGCAAAGAGGTCTCCAAGAAAGAAGCCCTCGATTATTTCACCAAGAAAGATGAGATCTACAAGGTGGAATTAATCAACGATTTGGAAGACGGAACCATTACTTTCTATGAAAGTGGCGCATTCACCGACCTTTGCCGCGGACCGCACTTGTTCAACACGGCCCCCATCAAGGCCATCAAGCTCATCACGACCGCCGGCGCATACTGGCGCGGAGACGAGAAGCGCAAACAGCTCACCCGTATTTACGGCATCACCTTCCCGAAAAAGAAGGAACTTGACGAATACCTCGTTATGTTGGAAGAAGCTAAAAAGCGCGACCACAGAAAGTTAGGTAAAGAGATGGAACTCTTCACCTTCTCACAGAAAGTCGGTCAGGGGCTGCCGTTGTGGCTGCCGAAGGGCACCGACCTCCGCAACCGTCTGCAGAACTTTTTGACCAAGGTTCAGAAACAATATGGTTATCAACAAGTTATCACCCCACATATCGGCAATGTGGCCTTGTACAAAACTTCTGGCCACTATGCCAAATACGGTGCTGACTCTTTCCGTCCGATTACCACTCCGCAAGAGGGCGAGGAATATTTCTTGAAACCGATGAACTGTCCTCACCACTGCGAAATCTACGCTTCCAAACCGCGTTCCTATCGCGACCTCCCGTTGCGTTTGGCCGAATTCGGTACCGTTTATCGTTACGAACAAAGCGGTGAGTTGCATGGTTTGACGCGTGTACGCAGCTTTACCCAGGACGACGCGCACCTCTTCTGCACTACCGACCAAATCAAAGAGGAATTCTGCAAAGTTATCGACATCATCCTTTACATCTTCAAGACCCTGGATTTCAAGGATTATGTGGCACAAGTTTCTTTGCGCGATCCCAACAACAAGGAAAAATACATCGGCACGGATGAAAACTGGCACAAAGCCGAAAGCGCCATCATCGAAGCAGCCGCTGAAAAGGGCTTGAACACCGTGATTGAATATGGCGAAGCCGCTTTCTACGGTCCGAAGCTTGACTTTATGGTAAAAGACGCCATCGGTCGTAAATGGCAGTTGGGTACCATCCAGGTTGACTACAACCTGCCGGAACGCTTCGAGTTGGAATACACCGCAGCCGACCAGAGCAAACAGCGCCCGGTGATGATTCACCGTGCACCGTTCGGCTCACTGGAACGCTTCGTAGCCGTGCTTCTCGAACACACCGGCGGCAACTTCCCATTGTGGCTCACCCCCGACCAGGTCATCATTCTGCCCATCAGCGAAAAATACATGGATTATGCCAACAAGGTCAAGGCGATTTTGGATGAAAAAGAAATCCGTTCCACTATCGACGAGCGTAACGAAAAAGCCGGTCGTAAAATCCGTGACGCAGAAGTCAGCAAAATCCCGTTCATGGTCATCGTGGGCGAAAAAGAAGAAAACGACGGCACGCTCTCCGTCCGCCAACACGGCGCCGGCGACAAAGGCACCATGCCGATTGCCGATTTCGTCCAGTTAATCCAAGACAATATCAATCAAGAATTAAGTAAATAACATTTATTGTAAACCAAAAAAAATTATTAAAGATGAAAAAATTATTATTCGTATTAGTTTGCGTTTGCGCAGTTGCTTTCAGCGGTTGTAATCCGGATGAAAACTTTGATTCCGCAAAATATGCTGGTAAATACAGTGGTACTTTCAACATCCTCAAACAGGACCAAAGCACGACCACAAAAACTGGCAAATTGCACTTCAGCCAAAATCCCGTCAACAAAGAAAACATGTTGTGGGAATATTCAATTGACATGGTAAAAACCGGTACAGGCGTCTATGAGACTTCCGAAAGCTCTCTCACAACCGAAATGATTACCGCTGCTACTCAGCTGATTGGCATCAGCCAATACACTGACGCTACCATCGAAAAGATTTTGGCCAAGGCCACTTTCGAAGGCAACACCGTAAACATGAAGATTTACTACAAAGCCACCATCCTCGGTGTTGAAGCCGACGTGGTTATCGCCAACTTCACCGGCACCAAAGAATAATCTTCTTAAAACCAAATAAAAAAAGAGCTCGCTTCACGGCGGGCTTTTTTTTTAGATGAAAACTGAAAGCTAGTAAGGGGAGGAATTGAAAATTGAAAATTGAAGAAGGAATTGATAACTCCTTCACTTCTTAACTTCTTCACTTTTAAGCGGTGGCGCTTGCGATTTCACTTCCGCACGCAGCGAACCGCATCGCGGGAATCCCTCATTCGCATTCTCAAGGAATTTCATTTCAGCGACGTCTTCGCCCTTGGGCAAAAGATAGGTGTGCAGACCGACCGACTTCGCACCCGCAATGTGGCGTGCGGTATCATCAATAAACAACGTTTCCGAAGGATTAAGTTTCTGTTGATCAATAACATACTGAAATGCTTCAGGCAGCGGTTTGCGCATGTACATTTCGTGTGAGAAGTAGGCATGAACAAACAGTTCATCAAAAATATTATAGCCGTACTTTTCCTGCAAAAGCACCGTGAACTTATCGTAATTCAACTGATTGGTATTGCTGAAAAGGAACAGATTGTACTGCGTTTTCAGCTGTTTCAGCATGTCCACGCGACGGCGCGGCACATCGATGATAATCGCATTCCACGCATCATCTATTTGTTGATTAGATAGTTGCACCGGTGACAGCGAACGAATATAATCGCGGAATTCGGAAACCGAAATTCTACCTTCCTCAAACAAGTCGATAGGCCCCGATTGCGCAGCCTGAGTGTAGTGGTCGGTGAAATTCGGGAAACCCAATTCCGCAAACGCGTCCGCAATATTTTCGTAGCGGATGTCATAGATCACGCCGCCCAAATCGAAGATTATATTTTTCAGCATAATTTATTATTTAAATACTTGATAGACAATAATTTTTCCTTCGTCGCACAATTCAACCGTAAATTGTTCGCCCAGTGCTTCATTGAGTGAACCCTCCCACAATTCGGCAAAAGCGCGTTCCCGCACCGGATAACGCAAGCCCTGAAAAGTGAGGCGGGCGGACGGCGTAAAACTGAAAACCGACACCTGCTGTCCGGCGAAAGAGTGGAAGTCGGTGGTTTCAAAAATCGGGGTGAAAATGCCGTAGTTAGTAATCATACGCACACGAAACTCGCGAGCGTGATGCAACAGCAGTCCGATGTTGGCCAGCGCATGGTCGTCGCGCAAGCCGCCAGCGCCAACGATGTCAACGTCAAACCACTGGCGTTCACGGCAATAGTTGAATGCCTTGGTCAAATCGTTGTATTCAGTGCTGGCATCGCGCACATAGAGCGAAGCGTACTTTGCGCGCTGGGCAGCGCTTTGAGAATCTCCGTCTCCGACAATGACCTCCGGCGCGATGCCCAGCGCTTCCAGATGACGGATAGCGCCGTCGCAGCAAACGCAGTGCGCCGCCTGCCTCAGCAACTCCACCGGCACCGGGTGCATCGGGCATTCCCCATTCGCAAGAATAACTGTGTGTGCCATATATATACGTACATTAACAACTCGTATAACGACAAGAAATGTCGCCTTCAATCGTCACCATCAAGAGCAAGACGAGCAAAACCAGAATCCCCAAAACAAGTGAGACGTTAGCGATTATTTTTTTCCAAGACATAATTTTTGATTTTTTTAGAGATAAGAAACGCACCGTAAGAGTTGTGATGCTGCCCGTCAAGAAAAGCGCCGGAGACTTTACCGACATCGGTGGCATCAATAAAATCAACGCCAGCATTTTCGAATAGTTGCCGCACATTATCCTGGACTTGGAGCAGCCCAGGCAGTTGCTTGGGATCCGCCTTCGCGAATCCCAGCTCATTCACCGGGCCCAGCACAAAGACAATTTCCACATGACGCAACTTACAGATTTCTATCATCTTACGAAGTTCTTCATAACGATATTCCGCATCGGGATAGACATCGAAATCACCAGAATCGAAATGGGCATCACGCGCCATATTTCTCTCAAAGTCGTAACACGCGCTATCCAAATCACGATAAAACGTCAAATGTTGCAAGTCGATTTCGCGCGGAATGCGGGGAAAAGAATCTTCAAAAGCCGCTGAATTGATATTGAAACGCAAATCCTGATAGTACCTTTGGCGACATTTATCGGCATGAAAAGAGAGAAAATCGGTCACTTTCACCCATGGGCGAGCATTTTTCTGATTTACTTTAATAAAATAAGAAAGGTCAACCGAACGATCGGCCTTCATGTACGGAGTATATGAAGTGTACCTGCTAAAATAATCTAAATTACTGTTTGCCAATTTATTAGTCCAATAAATAGGATTAACGAAATAGATTATTTTCAGATTTTCGAAATTCTCATTATTCACCAGAAGTGAAAAATAGGTGCAGGCGGTCTTCCCAGCGCCCGAGATATATGAAAACGAGCAGGGCACTTCCGGATCGGCATTGAGGAAATCGTAATAATTGCCATTTTTGCGCTTCGTGGTTTCGGAAGTCCCGATGACAAGATAGCCATCGTTGTTTTTTATTGAATTAAGAAACTGATTGACATAAAGCTCGTTTTCGGTGCGCAAGTCGCTAAACCGAATCGTAAATATCTGTTCCTGAGGTGCATTGGGAGTATATTTCGGAATCAGCAGCAGTCCGCACACCAATAGCAACGGGAGCAGTAACAACACCCAAACGCCAACTTGCGCCCAGAACTTCAACGTTTTCATCTGCTTCATGAGAACAACATTTTAACGATAATTAACAGTTCATCACCCGAATAATTGAAAAACACCCAACCGATGGTGACGAACAAAAAAGTTGCGATGATGCCGACACTGCGAACCGTTTTCGGAGACCAGGAAGAAATGTGTGGTAAGAAGCGCGGGCGCAATACTTTGTAACAGGAAAGGCCGATGCCGTGCCACAGTCCCCAAAGCACAAAATTGAAGGTGGAGCCGTGCCACAAACCGCACACCAGAAAGGTAAGCAGATATGCACAAACGGAGACGACCATGCGATAACGACGGATGGAAAATCTGTTGAAAAAGGCGATCAGCGGTTTGAAAACGTATATGCGGAGAAAGGTGGAAAACGTGATGTGCCAACGCTTCCAAAATTCGGAAATATTGGAAGCGAGGTAGGGACGGGCGAAATTTTCCGGTGTTCGTATGCCCATCAGATAGGCCATACCGATGGCGATGTCGCAGTAACCGGAGAAGTCAATGTAGATGTATGCCGAATAAAGCAAGGCGGCAGCGATGAAACCGCCCCACGCGCCCATCATATCATAAAATAGGTGATAATCAACAGCATACGGAAGAATCAGCGGTACGACGAGCAATGTTTTCACGGCGCCCCAGAAAACACGCCCGACACCGGCAAACGCCATCCGACCATGGAATTTCACACGGGTCGTATGCACATAATAGTCAAAATTGTTGTAGGTGTCGATGGGCCCCGCCATGAATGTCGGGAAGAAAAACAGGTAATTGAAATAGGAAAGCAGGTTGCAACTCCGTAAGCTTCCACGGTAACTTTCTACCAACCAATGAATTATACGAAATAAAATGTATGAAAGGCCGATTTTTTCAATCACATTAACATTTTTGGCAAAACTTTCCGAGAAAAAGGATTGCACCAGCGGATAGTTACGACAGCAGAAAGCCGCCACCAGCAGCACAAGCGACAGCGCCAACGGCCAAACTTTGGGTTTGCGCTGCAACGCCCAGCCGGCGCCGAAGGCCAACAGAGCCAGCACCGAAAGCCAAAATATGGAACGAGGGGTAACGATATTGGTTAAAATCAACAAGTTACCGCATAAAATAAGCAGATTGTTGAGCCATCCCTTTTGAAAAACAAAACGGCACGTCACAAAAACAATGACGAACATGACGATTTCAAAAAACAGGGAATAACTCTCAAACAGCATGCGCGGTATCGATTAGAAGCAGTCGGCAAAATTACGAAATTTTCCGTTGCCGACTACGGTCGGCGCAGAGAGATGCGCATCGTCGTGCCCTTGCCTACGACCGAATTCTTCACAAACAGCTTACCTTTGTGATATTCGGTGATAATGCGCTTGGCCAGTGTAAGGCCCAAGCCCCAACCACGACTTTTGGACGTATAGCCGGGATGAAAAATGGTTTTCTGCTTTTTCTGAGGGATACCTTTTCCCGTATCCGTAACATCAATATGGATAAAACGGGATTCATCCGTTATCACAATGGTAATCAAGCCATTGCCATCCATCGCATCGACCGAGTTCTTGCAAAGATTTTCAATTACCCACTCAAAAAGATAGCGGTTAATGGGTAAAATGATGTCGGGATAGGTTTCCGCTGCAAACTCGATGGTAACTTTAGAAGAGATACGTGTACGAAGATATGAGGTGAAGTTTTGGATCACCTCCACGAGATTTTCGTTATGAAGTTCAGGGACGGAGCCGATTTTGGAGAAACGCTGGGCGATAGTTTCCAAACGATGGACATCCTTGTCGATGTCCTCGACCATTGAGGCATCCACATCGCTGTCGCGCAGGGTTTCGGTCCATGCCATGAGCGACGAAATCGGCGTGCCCAGCTGATGTGCGGTCTCTTTCGACATACCCACCCACACGCGATTCTGCTCGGAACGGCGGGCGAAGCTGAACAGAAGGTAGGCGACAACGACGAACACTAAAATGATAAACAGTTGGATGTAAGGAAAATAGCGAAGTCGCAGCAATACTGGAGACTCTTCGTAAAAAACAAAGCACTTGCCATATTCCGGCAGCTCCACCTCTATCGGACGGTCTTTGTTAATCATACGTTCCATCACCTTCGACAATCCGTAACGCCCCGCATAATCCGCAGTATCGACATTGCCCGACAAAATCACATAGTCCTTCGACTGATTGGTGACGATGACGGGAAGCGAGGCCGTATTAGCGACAATTTCCTGAAAGAAAGAACTTTGCAACGTATCCAAAGCATCTTTCAAATCGGTATAGATTTGCGACTGTTTGTAATAAATGACCACATAACTGGCGGGATCGGTGGGATCGTAGTGAAGTGTAAGGGAATCGTAATTGAGGATACCGGCGCCCAATTCCGAAACATTGCGCATATTTTCAACAGCGGGTGTTTCGTTGGCGGTGCAAGAGATTTCGCCCGTTTGCGAAGCCAGAATGAGCGGAAACTTGTTGTTTTCCTTATTTTCGCGAATTTCAATCAGATACGAATTGATTTCGGCGCTGGTGGAAGCGTCATTCAACTTTTGGAAAACCTGCGCGAACTGCTTGGCGCGTTTTTCCTCCTCCTTCTTGATTTCATCAAAAAACTTATTCGTCGAATTGACCAATTCGGCCTTGTGTTTCACCGCGTTGGCCCACAACTCCACCTTGTTGCGTTCTTCGTTGGCGATGTCTGTCAGCAGCAGATTGGAATAGTACAGAATAGCGACGAACACCACCAGCGCGGCGGCGAACAACAACCATTTCCAATATCTTTTTTGGGGAGAAAGATTCATTTTATAATTTTAGCGGGCAAAGATACGATTAAATCAAGAATTGCGAATAAGAAACGAAGCATCCTGCAAAAAATTATCATTCAGATACAAGATTTTCACAACCTTTACGTTAAATAAATAAATCAGCACACATTATGCGTCAAATAAAAACTCTCCTATTTCTCATTTTGTTTCTCACTTTCGCGCACGGATTGCAGGCACAATCGTTGGACGAAATACTGATGCATTTTTCCGAAAACGAGATGGAAGTGCCGATGGATGTGCGAGAGAAAATGATTGAAAACAAAGGGAATACAATTCCGAACTACAGCAATTACAAGTTATTGGTTTACGACAAGCGCGCACCATTTTTGCAGATACGCACGCCATTGGATGTGACCTACGAAATAGCGGTTTGGCGCACCGAAAAACACGCCGCACCGATTGTCGCGCTCAGCGAAACACGCTGCGGCAACAGCTGCGGCTCCAAAATCACCTTCTATAATCCGGAGGACAACTGGAATCAGATTCCCACGGAAGAATTTCTACCCGAAATCACCCTGAGCGACATTTTCAATTCTAAACGTCTGGAAAAGAACTATTTAACCATTGAAACACTCTTGAAGAATTTTGATTTTAAGGTACAATACTTGCTTCCGCAAAACGGTCACGACATCATCGTCCTTTTCACCTGTCTGGATGAATTGGACAAAAAAGAGTATCAGCGCATCTTCAAATATCTGGACGGGACGATGCTTGACCTCATTTGGAAGAAGGGCTGCTTTATCAAAAGCGACCCGTACTTCCCCGCTAATTAGTTTATTATCAATAATTTTACAATAAAATGATTGAAGAAATTTACCAATCCTACCTACAACATTCTACCATTTGCACCGACACACGCGCCATCACACCGGGGTGTCTGTTTTTTTGTTTAAAGGGTGAAAATTTTGATGGCAACACCTTTGCGTTGAAGGCATTAGAAGCCGGTGCGGCAGCCGTTGTCACCAACCGCGCCGACCTGCAGGGGCATCCGGGCTGCTTCGTCGTTGACGACACGCTTATCGCGCTTCAGAACTTGGCGCACCACCACCGCCAGCAGTTCGACATACCGTTCATCGGCATCACCGGCACCAATGGCAAAACCACAACTAAAGAATTGATATCTACTGTTTTACGCACGAAATACAGAATCACATACACACAAGGGAATTTCAACAACCACATCGGTGTGCCGCTCACCCTTTTATCGATTCCGAGCGACACGGAGATTGCCATCATTGAGATGGGTGCGACCCATGTGGGTGAGATTGCCGGTTTATGCAAAATTGCGGAGCCGAACTACGGCGTCATCACCAACATCGGGGTAGCGCACATTGAAGGATTCGGTTCCCGCGAAAACATCATCCTTACGAAACGCGCTATGTACGAAGCGGTTACCAAATGCGGAGGCACGCTGTTCGTTAACGGTGGTGACGCGACGCTGACGCAATGCGCCGGCGACTATCCGAAGCAGGTACGCTATGGCAACTGCGCCGACAGCACTTGCCGCGGCGAAATCAGCGATATGAATCCGTACCTGGCGGTCAGCGTGGAAGGCAGTTGTTTCCGCACCCACCTTACCGGCGAATACAACCTCGCCAACATTCTGTGTGCAATCGCCGTCGGCAAGCACTTCGGCATTAGCGTTGCGACGGCGGCGGCAGCCCTCGAAGCCTACATTCCGGGCAACCACCGTTCACAAATCGAAACCGTGGGCAGCAACACCGTCATCGAAGACTACTACAATGCCAACCCCACCAGCATGACGGCAGCGCTACGCAACCTGTCGCACCTGACGCACGACAACAAATGCGCCATCTTGGGCGACATGCTCGAACTGGGCGCCGTCAGCGAGCAGGAGCACCGCAACATTGTGATGCTCAGCAAAGAGCTCGGTATCAACGCCATTTTTGTCGGCAGCTGCTTCCAAAAACTCGCCATTCCAGACATTACGGCTTTCGCCAACGTGGAAGAGGCCAATGCGTACATTGCCGCACACCCGTTCCAAAACGCGATGATTTTGGTGAAAGGATCCAGAGGCATTCATCTCGAAAAACTACAGATTAACGGTTAGAATGGAATTTCATAAACGAAAATCATCCATGAAAAACATTATTATTTTATTGACAATCATAACGTTAAGCATTTTCACGATGCAAGCGCAGCAAGTCTATAGTTGCGAATACAAGTACGATGCCGACGTAAAGGTATATGTCACGGAGTACAAATACGATGCGGACCTCATTGTTTACAAATGCAAATACAAATACGATGCGGAAGGGAACAAGGGGTTGTGGTATTTCTGTGATTATAAGTATGATGCCAAGAAAAAGATCTATTTCACGGATTATAAATACGATGCCGATCTCATCATTTACTTCACCGACTACAAGTATGATGCCGGTTGGCGGAAGCAGGAAAAAAAGCACCTTATGTATTAATCTTTTATCAAAATTTTCTTGTTGATAACTTGTTGAAAACTCGCACGTCAGCTCACATCTCTTTTATAAATTTGTAAATTAGATTTAAAATTGAATATTGCTGATTATGAAGAGGTTAATCATTCGGAGCAATCTGCTTTTATGCTTATTGCTATCCTTCATCACCGTCAATGCGCAGCGTCCCATTAGCTACGATTCACCGTTGCGCGAGTACAACACGGCCATGGAGCTGTACCAGAAGCATGAATTTGGTGCGGCGCAAGAGTACTTTCAGTATGTGTATGAGCACACCACCGACCAGCAGTACGACATGAAATCGACGTCGTATTTCTATCAGGGGGTATGTGCCGTGAAACTCAACCATGGGGATGCCGCGTTCCTGTTGCGCGATTTTGTTCGTAAGTATCCCA
>JAKSMF010000054.1 GCA_024400775.1 Bacteroidales bacterium
CTCTCATCTCTCATCTCTCATCTCTCATCTCTCATCTCTCGTCTCTCGTCTCTCATCTCTCATCTCTTACTGTCCTCTCGCTGCCAAGGCAGCTTGGTATTTGAGCGCGTTTTTCAGATGTTCGGCATACGTTGTAGCGAAGTTATGACGGCCAGAAAAGTCTTCTTTTGCACACATATATATATAATTATGGTGCTCGTAGTTTAGCACGGCGTCAATCGCGCAATCGGCGGGAATACGAATAGGACCGATCGGCAAGCCTTTGTATTTGTAGGTGTTATACGGAGAATCGACTTTGGTGTGAGCTGCCAAGACACGACGTATGCTGTAATCACCAACAGCGAAAATAACGGTTGGATCCGCCTGAAGCAACATATCCTTATGCAAACGATTCATGTACAAACCGGCAATGCGCGGCTGCTCGTCCGCACGGTGATTTTCCTCCTCCACGATAGACGCCAACGTACACACTTGCATCGGTGTCAGTCCGACGGTTTTCGCCTTCTGCTGCCGTTCCGACGTCCAGAAATCCAAATAATACTTGTACATCTTTTCAAAAAACTCCTTAGCGGTAATGTCGTAATAGAACTCATAAGTATTCGGGCGGAAGATGGCGATAACCGTTTCCGGCGTCAACGTTTCCCCCAACGGCGCGTAATTGTTCAGGAAATCCACATTTTCAATCAATTTACGGAGTTCCGACCAATCGAAGTAGAACTCCGTTTTTGAAAATCTATCAAACAACTCATCCTTTGTGCGCGCTCCCGTAAATGTCAACTTAACAGGATAATGCTGACCGTGGCGCAGTTTTTTCACCATCGAAAAGTTGTTTTCACCGAGTTCGAATTTATACTTACCCGGCTTTACACTTTTGTAAAACAGCATTTTACAAGTCATACGGAACGAAAATTCATTATCTAACACATCTTGTTGGTGAAGTTGTTCAATGACCTGTTCGTAAGTGGCATCGCGCGTGATAATCACAACCGCATCTTTTCTGGCATTACGAGAAAAGAGTATCGACAAGAGGATTAGGCAAAAGACGACTGCGGAGATACCAATGATTCCGATGACCAACCTACGCTGTTTTTTCTTCTTTTTCATAATATAACCTATTAGTTTTCAATACTTAGAACATTCATTTCACATTTCTGGCAATCAAATTCGAGCCGGAAGCGATAACTTTCCGTCTGCAAATAGAGCGGCTCGCGGAACGGCATTTCGCGCTTGGATTTCGAACAAAAACCAAGTGTAAAACGGATACAGTGTTTGCAAGTCATCAAGACGGCCGACGGCACAGTCTGCTTTTCAAATGCCGGCGCTACCGCAAGCGCGCCATGTTGTCGGTAAAAGTCGGCAGCCGCGCCATTCATCACGTTGGCACGATAGTCGGCTTTTTTCGCGATAGGCAACGGGTATTCGCTATTCGCGCCGCAGCCACTCCCCCGCCCCACAGGACGCACATGTGACGATATACGCTTCTGCATCAGTGTGTTAACTGCGGTTCTGCGCCACTCATTAACGACTGATGCCGGGAAAAAGTAGGGCTGCCGCGTACGAACTTCAACACTACGCGCTCTGAACATCGTACCGCCCAACTTGGAAAGATTCTGCTTCAGCTGCTGGTTTGCAGCTTCCCCTTTGAGTGAAAGCTCCTTCTTCACCGAAAATTCCAGACGGCACTTTGTCCCGCCTTCGTCGCTCACTGTCAGCGAGATACCATTGTCGGCATCTTCGACCGTCATATCCACAGCCAACGTGCGGCGCGCGGAATCGCTTTGCAGTAACTTGTCGAACTCGATGTCGTAATTGCGGAAAACCGGCATTCCCACCTTGAGGCCATCCACCGGCTCCAAGGTCGTCAGCGTTTGGCCTTCTACCCTGTTGATGCGGAAACCGCGCAGTTCGTTAGTATCATCAACAAAACCGAGGCCGTCGCCATTGTGCAACACGAGCGGCGTACGCAAACGAATGTTTTTTCCGCTAATCGCAGTCACCTGGCCGGCCGGCTCTCCGATAGACTTCGGCGTATCGGGGGTAACCATCACATTTTCACGATGATGCAGAAAATATTCGGTATTACCGCGATTAAAGGTTTTATGCGGATTGGGCGTGAACGTTGTGCTAACATTACCATCTGAAGCAGGAATGAAACAATCGTTCTGCGCGAAAATGGCATCCAGCTTCTGGCGGTAAAAAGCGGTGATGTTTTTCACATAATCCATTCCTTTCAACCGTCCTTCGATCTTGAGGGAAGTGATTCCCGCCTCCATCAATGCCAACAGACTGTCGGAACGGTTCATATCTTTGAGCGAAAGCAGATGACTGTTTTCGCGAATCACCTTGCCGTCGGCATCGGTAAGTGTATATGGCAAACGGCAGAATTGGGCGCAGTTGCCACGGTTTGCGCTTCGCCCCACGCAGGACTGACTCATGTAGCACTGACCGCTGTAACTCACGCACAACGCGCCGTGCACAAAGGTTTCCAACTCAATAGAGGTCTGACTGCGAATACCGCGAATCTGCTGTAAGGAGAGTTCGCGTGCCAAGATAACGCGCTGCAAACCAATATTTTCCCAAAACTTTACCTTCTCCACCGAGCGGTTGTCTGTTTGCGTGCTGGCATGCACGGCAATTGGCGGCAGGTCAAGCTGCAAAATGCCCGTATCCTGAATGATGAGCGCATCCGCGCCCGCTTCATACAACTGGTAAATAAGTTTGCGCGCTGTTTCCAACTCACTGCCGGTCAGAAGTGTAGTGAGTGCGACGTAAACGTGCGCGTGGTAAAGATGGGCGTGGCGGCACAGTTTTTCGATGTCATCCAGTGAATTGCCGGCGGCGACGCGTGCACTAAACTGTGGCGCGCCCACATACACCGCATCCGCGCCATGGTTGATGGCCGCAATGCCGCACTCCAAATCCTTGGCCGGCGCTAAAAGTTCTATCTTCGTGGCCACAACTAATCCTCTTTCGGCACTTCGCTATTGAACAACATCTTCACCGATTTCGCGTAGTCGCCTTCGCAGATCACCGGTTCTTCCGTGGCGGGATTGAGTACAACCTCAATGCGGTCATTCCCCAAATCTCTGTATTTGACGATGTTAGCATATCCGACAGCGTAGTTCGGATTGATCAGACAGAAATCCACAAAGTCGATGTAGGTCAGCAGATCTTCAAACACCTGCGGACTGGAAAAACTTTTGCCGTTGTTGGTGAAGATGCGAGTTTGACTTCCTTCCTTGTGGAAATAGGCGATATTTTCCTGGTTAACCTTCTGCAGGCCGCCCGAAATATTCAAAAAGAGGTAAGTCTTGACGATTTCGCCGTTTTTATACTCAACCGACTTGCGCGGTTTGCCGCTTTCGTCGAAATAATCCCAGTTACCCGACTGCAAGCCATTGTGATAAACGCCTTTATAATAGAGGACTTCATTCGGGAAATAGGTTTCAAACGCGCCGTTCATCTCACCATTGATGTAGTTGGCGCGAGTGCTGATTTTACCATCGGTAAAATAGGTGATGCGCTCGCCGTTCAGCACGTCATTATCGTAATGACAGACCTCCAACAGCAAACCGGTTTCTGCGGAAAACGTCTTGAAATCGCCATGTTTTTTACCGATTTTGTAGTTTTCCGTTTTGATGGTGGTGCCTTTTTCGCTATAATAGATCCACTCGCCATCCTTGAGCTGATCCACAAAATCACCTTCGGCGGCCAACTTCTCGTTCTGATCAAAGAGGATGGTGTGAACCTTGTGCGTTCCCTGAATGAAGTTAGTGGTACTCTTCAACTTACCGTTGGCATGGTAATATTTGAAGGTGCCGACCGGAACGCCGTTGTTGAAAGTGCCTTCGTACAACAAAACGCCCTTATCGTCATATTTTTTCCAAAATCCTTCCTTTTTACCCTGACTATTCACCTTGTTTTCAGCATTTTGTGCAAATAAGGCAACAGACATCAAGGCCAACATGGAAACGGTGAAGATGTATTTTGCTTTCATAATATAAATAATTACAAATCAATAATTTATACTTTATTTCTTTTTATTCAAATTATCGCGAATGGCTTTAATGATAAAAAAGACGAGAAACGCGGTCATACCGCCACCAACGACGCCATAATACAGTTCTCGCTTCGTCTCCGGATTTTCTTCCGGATAAATATAGACGAAAACGCAGAGCACCACAACTACGATAATGAGGCGAAGCAAATCTTTAAGTCCTTCTTTCATAACGATATAACGAAAATGACAACCTAATATTATAAGTTGAGACGCAGCGGACCACGTCTCAACATAATTACAACGACAATGCCAAATTATTTCAAATTGGCAATCTGTTCTTTCAAAATCTTGATTTTTTCCTCCGCGTCAGCCTTCTTTTTACGTTCAACATTTACCACAGCTTCGGGCGCATTGTTAACGAAACGCTCGTTGGAAAGTTTGCCCATCACGGATTTCAAGAATTTCTCCATGTAGTCGAGGTCGGCCTGCAACTTCTTCAGTTCTTCTTCCACATTGATGTTTTGCGCCACCGGAATGAGGTACTCAATGTTGTTTTCGATGAAGGAGCAAGTGCCCGCCACTTTTTCTGTAATATACTGAATTTCAGAAAGATTACATAGTTTTGTAAGAATAGAATCCATCGCGGAATCCACATCGCCTTGCTTCAGGACCAAAAGTTGGAGCTGATTCTTAGGTGCAATGCCTTTGTCGTTACGAACGCGACGAACGGCTTCCACCACCTTTTGCGTGTTGACAAAGCGAACAAGAATATCATTGCCCGGCATGTCGGAAACATATTTCGGCATCTGACTGACCATGATGGATTCGTCGTCGGTGCGTTCTTTCACACTATGCCAAAGTTCTTCCGTAATGAAAGGCATAAACGGATGTAACAGCTGCATCAGTTTTTCGAAAATGTCAATAATTTCGCGATAGGTTTTGCCATCAATGGGCTGTTGGTAAGCGGGTTTGACGATTTCCAAGAAGTAGGAGCAGAACTCGTCCCACATCAATTTGTAGGCAGACATAAGCGCGTCGGAGATGCGGAACTTGTCGAAATGGTCGTTGATTTCGCCCAATACCTCATTAAAACGATGGTTAAACCAATCGATAGCGGTGGCAGAGTGCAGCGGCTGCGCCAAGTTTTCGTCCACCTGCCAGCCTTTAATCAAGCGGAAAGCGTTCCACATTTTGTTGCTGAAGTTACGTCCCTGTTCGCACAGACCTTCGTCAAACAGCAGGTCGTTGCCGGCGGGAGAACTGAGCAACATGCCCATACGCACACCGTCGGCGCCGTATTTCTCCATCAGCATAATCGGGTCGGGAGAATTACCCAACGACTTCGACATTTTGCGACGGAGATGGTCGCGCACCGTACCCGTGAAATAGACGTGTTTGAACGGAATTTCCTTACGCCATTCCAAACCGGCCATAATCATACGGGCCACCCAGAAGAAGATGATGTCGGGAGCCGTAATCAGTACGGATGTCGGATAGTAGTATTTAATTTCCTCATTATCAGGATTTCTCATACCGTCGAAGACGGAAATCGGCCAAAGCCACGAGCTGAACCAAGTATCCAGAACGTCTTCGTCCTGCTTCAAGTCATCCAGCGTGAGGTTCAGTTCGGGGAACTTCTGCTTTGCAATTTCCAAAGCGGCCTCTTTGCTCTTGGCAACCACGAACTCCTTGTTAGGCAGATAGTAAGCAGGAATGCGATGGCCCCACCACAACTGACGGCTGATGCACCAATCCTTCACATTCTCCATCCAGTGAGAATAGGTGTTTTTGAATTTGTCGGGATAGAACTTGATGTCGTCATTCATCACAGCGTCGAGTGCGGGCTTGGCAAGGGCGGCCATGTCGCAGAACCACTGCAACGAAAGCTTCGGCTCGATGACTTCGTTGGTTCTTTCGGAGAAGCCCACCTTATTGGTATAGTCCTCGATCTTCACTAAGGCACCAGCTTCTTCAAGCATCGGAATAATATCCTTACGAGCCTGGAAACGGTCAACGCCGACGAGGAACTGTGCGTTTTCGTTCAACGTGCCGTTGTCGTTGAAAATGTTGATGGTGTCGAGTTTGTACTTAAGACCGAGATTGTAGTCGTTGATATCGTGTGCCGGGGTGATTTTGAGTGCGCCGGTACCAAATTCACGATCCACGTATTCATCGAAAATCAAAGGAATGGAGCGATTTACAATCGGCACGATGGCGCGTTTGCCGCGCAGGTGCTGGAAGCGTTCGTCCTCAGGATGCATACAGATGGCGGTATCGCCAAGGATGGTTTCCGGACGCGTGGTTGCAATGATAACATATTCGTTATCAGTACCTTCGATTTTATAACGGACATAATAGAGTTTAGACTGCAACTCTTTATAGACGACTTCTTCATCGGAAACGGCGGTAAGCGCCTTCGGGTCCCAGTTGACCATACGGACGCCACGGTAGATTTTGCCTTTGTTGTAAAGGTCAACGAAAACGTCGATGACGGCTTCGGAAAGTTTGTCGTCCATGGTGAAGCTGGTGCGGTCCCAGTCGCAGGAGGCGCCGAGTTTGCGCAGCTGCTGTAGGATGATGCCGCCATGTTTCTCTTTCCATTCCCAGGCGTACTTCAAAAATTCGTCGCGGGAGAGTTGGCGTTTGTCGATACCGCGTTCTTTGAGCATGTTCACCACCTTGGCTTCGGTAGCGATGGATGCGTGGTCGGTGCCGGGCACCCAGCATGCGTTGAAGCCCATCATGCGGGCGCGGCGCACGAGGATGTCCTGGATGGTGTTGTTGAGCATGTGGCCCATGTGCAGGATGCCCGTAACATTCGGCGGGGGAATCACCACGCTGAACGCGGGTCTGCTATCGGGTTTGGAGGCGAAGAGTTTGTGGTTGTCCCAAAAACTATACCACTTATTTTCAATTAGTTGCGGTTCGTACTTTGTTGCAATATCCATTTTTATTAAATTGTAAAATTAAGGGTGCAAATTTACATTAAAATTTGGAATTATCAGTCTTCAAAGAAAGTCACAACGTCACTTTTCACAACACGATTTCGTTCGCCGTCGGCGCTCGCTACGCCCCTGCCGCATTTTATCCTTCAGAATTGATGCAAGGAGATGGAATTTCACAAATTTTCGTAAATTTGCACCGCTTTTCAAATTTAATAATATGATTACATTCACTTCACAAGACCAAGCGTTTTTGCGCCGCCGCGGCAGCAATGAAACCGCTGTCCAACAACAGTTTCACTACTTCGAAACCGGGTTCGACTTTGCCGACCTGCAGTGCGCCGCCACCATTGGCAACGGCATCACCAAACTGACTGAAGATGAATGTAAAACACTGATTACCAATTATCCAGTGCTGACCGCCGGCAAACAACTATTGAAGTTCGTGCCCGCTTCCGGCGCCGCATCACGAATGTTTAAAGAGGCCTATTCCTACCTTGAAAAAGACGACGCCACCACCCGTGCCACCGCCGTCAAACAGCTGCACCAACTCCCCCACCTCGCCCTATACGATGACCTCAAAGCCTCCATGGCGCAGGATGGGCTGTCGTTAGACACTGAAATTCAGAATGATAACTACAAAATCGTTTTCGAATACCTGCTCACCGAAAAGGGCCTCAACTACGGCAACAAACCGAAGGGCGTGCTCAAATTCCATCGCTACGCCGACGGCTGCCGCACCGCTTTCGAAGAACACTTAGTGGAAGCCGCACTCTATGCCCGCCAGTCCGACGGCACCTGCCGACTCCACTTCACCGTTTCGCCACAGCACATTCCGCTTTTCACCCAACTACTTGATACCATTAAAGATAAATACGAACAGAAGTTCGGTGTGAAGTACATTATCGACTTTTCGACACAGGAGCCACAGACCGATACGCTGGCGGCGACGGAAGACAACCAGCCTTTCCGCGATGCCGACGGCAACCTGCTGTTCCGTCCGGGCGGCCACGGCGCACTCATCGAAAACCTCGGTCGCCAACGCGCCGACATCGTCTTCGTGAAGAACATCGACAACGTCTTCGCCGACGATACCGTGGACGACACAGTCACCTGCAAGAAACTGCTCGCCGCCTACCTGATCACCTTGCAACAGCAGCTCTTCGCAAACCTTGACCGTTTGCGCAAGGGCAATCTTTCGCAGCAGGAATTAACTGACATTCAGAAATTTGCAGAAGAAAAACTCTATATCCGCTTCAACCACAAGCCAGCGACAGCGCAAGAATTGATCGACAAATTCAGCCGTCCCATCCGCGTGTGCGGCATGGTGAAAAACGAAGGCGAACCCGGCGGCGGTCCCTATCTGGTGAAAGATTCAAAAGGAGAATGCTCATGGCAAATTGTTGAAAGTTCGCAAATCAACCCCAACGATGCCGCACAAAAAGCTATCATGCTGAATTCCACGCACTTCAATCCCGTTGACTTGGTCTGTGCGTTTCGCAAAAGCGATGGCGGCTACTATCATCTGCCTGACTTTGTGGATGCCGAAACCGGTTTTATTTCCTCCAAATCGCACGAAGGACGACCGCTGAAGGCGATGGAGCTGCCCGGACTGTGGAACGGCGCTATGGCCCGATGGATCACCGTCTTCGTAGAGGTTCCGCTTTCCACCTTTCACCCGGTAAAAACAATGAAAGACCTTTAACCAAACAAATTACCCCATGTTTCATCATCCCATATTCAATGCAAAGCACATCATTTCCCCAATTGTAGTGCTGGTTAGCCTGTTGACGGCTCCCCTTTGGCTGTCTGCGCAAATCGTTTCCGAAAACTTTCTAAAGCCGGAGCAGTCACGTATGGCAATCAACCTTGCGGATTATGCCGATAGAGGATGGCAGTGTATCGCCTATTTCAACAATTCGACGGAATTCCCATATATGCTGAAAGTTAAAGGAATGAGTGCAGACCGCTATGCCACCAAAATTAAAAGGTGGAATTACACCATTCTTTTATTGAAGAACCAGTCTAATGAATATCGACTCAAACGTACCACACGCTTACCCTCTGGAAAGATACATAAAAAGGTCACCATACCCATAGATACGCGACAGGGCGAGGCCATCTACAACCTTTTTGCCACTGGCATCCGAAACCGCCGCCACACGTTGCAATATGATTGTGACGACGGAACCCGCTACTACTATTGTTTTTTGGAAAATGACGGAACCACTCAAAGTGCATATTCATCATGTCCTGAAGTAGCCACAGGCGAAGAACTGCGTTGGGCGACACGACTTTTCAAGAAGCTGGACACCATCGTCAGCAACAAAGCCTATTACGATTCATCTTATTGTCAGCAACTTAACAATTGCGTCGCACAATGGGAAGCATTCGCCCGACGGTACGCCTCGCTACCTGTTCCCGATTGGATGGACTTCGGCTATTTCGACAATTATGACTACGAAAATACGACCTCCTGGAATAGCTCAAAAACGTCCCACAACGATACCATATGCACACTCGTATTTAATTATGGTCTCATCCATATAAATTTTTTCACCCTCGAAAACGGAAATTCTATATACCATTACTGCCTAAACGACCATTTTGCAGACTATGACCGTGCAATTTCGCAAACCGATGATTCATACACCATTACCTATACTCAAGACGATAAAAAAATCACATTTGTTTTTACGACACACGTATCCAACACGCGTATTCGGCACATCACGTTAACCGTCAACGGCACACTAACCGAATTAGAACAGAAGCTTTTCCGACAGCCCATCGAATTCAGGACCTCCACCTCCGGCGCCCTGTGGAACTCACGAAAAGAAGAATAATAAGCAAAGATTGAAAGCTTACGCGTTGAACTGCGACAGTCCGAGCCATACACTACCCGGACGCCAGCATTGCGCATACCATTTCCAACTAACCTTTGGTTGAGTAGAACGGCTAACTCAATTGCAGTTTTACATCGTTCAGCACATTCATATAATTGATGAATGCCTGGTACGGTGAGGGATAAACATCGAAATTACGTTTCACCGATTTCTTATTTAACCACTTGGTACTCATAAAGTTAAAGTGGTCAGCGGACTGTAGGCGCAACCAATTGAGTTTGGCGGTTTCGTTCCGCGATTCCAGATACAGCGGCTCCAACTTGAAGAGTTGGTCGAAGGCCTCCTGCTGGAGTTCGTTGCCGACCCAGTCTTCGGTGTCTTTTTCTTCGCCCATTCCCGAAATCGCCCACGGGATATTCAACGTGGTGTATTTTTCGGTGGAATCAATCATTGTATTCGGCGTAATCATCTGATATTCTTCCATTTCTGCAAAATGGGCAAAAAGTGAACGGAAAAAGTCGAAAATGCCGGTCTCTTGGGTATAATATTCGCCGATGGTTTCGTAATCGAAGGCGAAGTTGATGTGCGGCACCTCCGCCGGAACACTCTTCAAGAAACCGAGATACTTTTCTGCCGTCAACGGATATTGGTCCCAACTTTTGTCATTGAATCTCAATGTGATATCGTCGCACAGCGCGTAACTGCGCAACATCAGTTTGAGGTCGGTTTGGAACGGATTACAATAGAGATAACCGGGATCCTTCCACGCTAAAATGTGCTTTGCGCCTTCGGTCAGCACAATCTTGTAACCCATTTCCGCCAGCCACTCACCGATTTCGTCCGAATAAATCATTTCGGTATTGCAGAAGGTGGTCGGTTTTATGCCAAATACCTCTTGCAACAGCTCTTCCTGCAAGCGCACCTGCTCCGCGAAAGTGGTTTTGGAGTGCAGCGAAGCAATGCTGTGTGTGAAGGTGCTTCCTGTAATTTCCACGCAACCCGTCGCCAACAATTCCTTGAAACTGTCAATGACTTCAGGACAATATTCTTGGAAAAGTTTAATGGAACTACCTGCAATGCTGTAACTTACAGCAATTTTTCCCGGATATTGACGAATCAGGTCCAACATCAGGCGATTTGCCGGCAGATAGCAGCGCTCCGCCAATCGGTTGACGAGATAACTGTTCTGAAATTCATCAAAATAGTCGTGGTGCACGTTGATGTCGAAAAAACGGTACGTGCGCAAACGGAAAGGCTGACTGATTTGAAAATGGAAACAGATTTTTTGCATGGGGAAAGAGGTTTGTGTTGATGGTTTAGGGATGGGGAAAGATGTAGAGACGTGCTGCCACGCCCCTACACACTTGATATTCTTATTCTTCTGGAATTACCGTGGGGAAAATATGGTTGAATTCCATACGGTAAGGTTTGCCGATGATGTTGGTGAGGAAATCCACATACTTGTCGGTAAAGTTGAACTTGTTGACGTCGTAATAATCTTCGGGCAGCGGGAAGTTGCCGACGTTGCCCATGTCGATGGCGGTGGTGTGGTATTCTTCGAGTTCGTCGTAAGGCACGATGTCTTTCATAACGGGCATCTTACCATAATCCTGGCGCAGCAGCAGGTCGGTGACCTTGTCGGCGAGGGTAGAAGTAAGGCGGCGGTCGTACTCGTAGCACTTGCCTGAACGCGGGATGTAGCCGGAGATTTGGCCACGGGCCTCGATGCCGGTGCGGCGGTTGATTTCAGAGGCGATCACGCCGCTGATGCCGCCAAAACGCGGATGCCCGTACTCGTCCAAATCGGAGCTGGCGTAAACCATCTCCAACTGTTCGGTTTCATCGTTCCACCATCTAACGCCTTCCGAAACAGCAATGATCAACTCGCGTTTCGGAGAACGAAGATACTGTTCGCGGACAAATTCGAAGAAGAAGTCCTTACGTTCGCGCGTCATCGGCACTTCGGGGACGAGGGAGATCTGTGCGCCGCCGAACGATGCGGTACCCGTCAGCCAACCGGCGTCACGGCCCATCACCTCAAGCACCATAATACGCTGGTGCGACTCGTTGGTGGTGTGCAGTTTGCTGGTCAGTTTCTTGATGGCCATAGCCGCAGAAGCGAAGCCAGGACACAAAACGACTTCGTTGTCTTGTCCGTTATAATGATGAATAGTTCTGGTTCTCAAGTCATTATCGATGGTTTTCGGGAACCCGATAACGGGGATGCCGTAGGCTTCGTACATCTTTTTGGCGGCACCGTTGGTGTCGTCTCCGCCGATGGTGACGATTACATCGATTTTGTAACGTTCAATGTTTCGAAGAATCTGCTGAGAGCGGTCTTCGGGATTCTTTTTGCTGGGGAAAGGGTTGGTACGGCTGGAGAGCAGACCGGTACCGCCATAGATGCCGTCGTACGGGATGTTGGTAAGGTCAACCACGTCGCCGTCACCGAGCAAGCCTTTCCAACCGCGCAAGATGCCGTAAACTTTGAAACCGAGCATGGAAGCACGGTTGCGCACGCATTCAATACTGGAATTGATGGCCGGGGTATCGCCGCCGCCGGAAAGGATAGCCAGCGTCTTGCCGGCAAAAAGTTTCTCTTGAATCATTGATGGTAAAGTTTATTAGTTATTTTAATTAATTTCCAAAAACGTTTTTTATCGCATTGGTAACCTGATGATTGGCATCGGAACGGATGAGTGCTTCCTCTTTGCCCATTTCCGCAAAAATGGCGGCCACGAACCTGCGCATTACAAAGTCATTCAGGTCAAAGGAGAGCGGGCCGGCCGTTGTGCCGTTAAACAGCGTAACGATTTCGTTCCAGGTGGCAGTCGCGCCAGCGGATTGGAATTGGCTGTTTAGCGCTGACGTCAGCGACTCGCGCAACGCACTTTCTTGATAAAGACGGAGATAGGCAGTCAGCGTGTCAGACGGACCGTACACCAGGTCTGACGGATTGTCGAAGACCAACTTTACGATGGCAGCTTTGAAAGTGGAGGTCACATCATTGCCCATGTGTTCGCAAGCACGGTTCACGCGGTTGTAGAGCGTGTCCAACAGGTCGGTGCGACCCAGGTGGTTCATGGTGTCGCGGATGGCGCGGCACAGACCGCTGTTGGGAAATGTGATGCGATAATCGGTTTCCGTCATGCCGCCGGGAATGCAGACATGTGCGACGGCGGTGTCGGTAGCGACCTCCAGACAAGAGCGCGCGCCTTTCGACAAAACGGAGTTGGTTTGCAACTGATCAATGTAGTCGCCAGATTCGTCCTGGCACGACCATGTAAGGGTGGCAACGAGTGCGATGAGAACAAAGATATACTTTTTCATTTTACAAAATTTGGGTGCAAAGTTACAAATTTATTAAGAAACTCGGATGAAATTTCCTGATAAAAATGCAGATTGCACCCAAATTGTCAAAACCGAGCGTCGCAACTACTTCGAAAACATCACGCGCTCACTATTGAACATCTTGGTTAACAGCCATATACAGATGATTGTGCAGACCACGTTGGAGCCGACGGTCAAGCACATCGGGAGCAGCGAAATCTCGTGTTCCAGCACCTGCGTCATCGCCTGCACGCTGTTATAGATAGGTATCAAGAAAACGGCGGTTGAAGAATTGTCGCCCTGCATCATCATGGGTGTCAGACCGATGAAGAGCACCACCATCATCATCGGGAGCATCAGCGAAGAGGCGGTTTTCACGTTGCTGGCCTGGGCGGAAATCAGCGACGCCACCGACGTCAGTACCAGCACGGTACAAAGAATGAGCACCAGCAGTCCGACATAATCGGGCGTCGTATATATGGTCGCATCCATTCCCAGTTCGTCGGTGTGAAGCAGTTTCGGCAACGAAAGCATCGTCCCCACAAAGGTTGAAAGTCCGCCCAAGAGCGTAAAAAAGGTGACACTCAGCACTTTGCCCAACGCCAGCTCGCTGCGTTTGAGCGGGGTGACCAGCAACGTTGCCAGCGTTCCCCTCTCCTTCTCGCCCGCAATCGACGTCGGCACAATCGACATACAGCCCGAAAACATCATTATCAACAGCAGCATCGGTATCAGCTGACTGAAAACGCCGCGCACGACATCCTCCGTATTCGCAAGGTCGTACGCCTCGCCGTTTTCCGTCATCTTATTGACATCAAACAAGTTATAGGAACTTTCTTCCCACTGGTTCAACATCGTTGATAAAGCGGTATAGGCACTCTCCGACTTATCGGAGGTGGAGTTGTAATAAATCTGCACGTTGGGAGCTGCCGTCGTACGTTCAGTGGGAGAAACGGCAATCAGCGAGTCGAAATTCTGCGGAAAGTGGAGATAGACGAAATCCTGTTCTTTCTCCGCCAACTGCGACTTCAGCTTTTTTCCGTTCACGCCATCCGTAACGAAATGAAACGGCGTGACGGTCAGCAGCGGACGCAGCGTGTCGGACATGTTTTCCACATAAATCGTGACGGGAGTTTCATCCTCCTTCGGCTGCATGAAGTAGTCGCCCATCATGGAATAGATGAAATACAGCAAAAAGCCTGGCAATAAAATAGTGGTAATCACCATAGTACGATCCCCGAAGAAACGGCGGCACTCTTTTTTGACAATGTTCCAAGTATTATTTTTCATTACTCCTGCCCTCCCATTATTTCTTTATAGATTTCAAAAAAACGGTCTTCCAGCGTTTCGCCGTTACAGATTTCTGACAGCGTTCCGCAGTGCGTCATTTGACCATTGATGATGATGCCGACGCGGTCGCAGAGTTTCTCCACCAAGCTGAAGATAT
>JAKSMF010000055.1 GCA_024400775.1 Bacteroidales bacterium
GTTCCTTATTCTGTTGAGATCGGCCGAAACAAAATCACTGTGGTAGGTACACCGAACCTGCCGGATGTCGCCACCATCATGATTGGTATTCGTAACCCGAAAAAGAAAACCATCAACGATGGTGATGACATGATGCCTAAGTCGGTGGAGGTGTGGGTGAACGAACTCCGTTTGTGTGACTTTGATGACAAGCAGGGGTTCGCCGCACTCGCTCGTATGCGCTTGAACTTGGCCGATGTTGGTGATATCACTTTGTCGGGGACCTTCTCCACACCGGGCTTCGGTACGCTTGATCAGTCGGTGACCGAAACGCAAAACGAAACGCTTTACACCATTGACTTCGCGGCTAACTTGGAGGCCGGCAAGACGTTGTTCCCAGAAAAATGGAACATCCGTATCCCGATTCACTACGACCTTTCTCAGAATGTGTCCATCCCGGAATACAATCCGCTGAATCCTGATGTCAGACTCAAAGAAGATCTGAAGACATACGAAACAGCTGCCGAACGTGACTCTATCCGCAAAATGACCACCGACTTTGTGCGTCGTCAGAACGTTAACATTATGAATGTACGTAAAGAACGTAATTTTGACGGCCCCATCAAGTTCCGTCCGTGGGATATTGAAAACTGGGATTTTTCGTATGCATATTCCGAAATCAAGAGCCGCAATGTTGATGTTGAATTTGATAACGAATTTTCACATCAGGCGGAATTGGGATATTCTTACAATAACAATCCGAAGAACATCCGTCCGCTGGCAAATCAAAAATGGTTGAAATCCAAGTGGTTGCAGCTGATTCGCGACTTCAACTTCTATCCGCTGCCCAAGATGTTCACCTTCCGTACTACGGTTTTGCGTGAATTTAATGAGTTCAAATATCGCCCGAAGAGCAAAGGTAACGTGATTGTCGATACCAGTTTTGTCAAGACTTTCGACTGGACACGTGATTATGCTTTGCGTTGGGATTTGTCGCAGGGTTTGAAATTTGAATACACGGCGAATGCTTCTGCCCGTATTGACGAACCGCAGGGCTTGATTGATACGCGCGCCGAAAAGGATTCGATATGGCGTTGCTTCGGTCATGCCGGCCGCGTCAATACTTTCCAACAGCGCTTCGATGCTTCTTGGCAGGTGCCGATTAACAAGATTCCGCTTTTCAGCTGGATAACTGCCAATGCTCGTTATAGTTCTACTTACGACTTTACCTCTTCCTCCGCGGCCCTCTCATATTTGGGTAATACGATTTCCAACTCGCAGACACTGCAACTTAATGGCAATGTGAACTTCGTCAATCTTTACAACAAGATTCCCTATTTGAAAAAGGTTAACCAGGGTAATAACAAATCCAGTAAGGGAGGAAAGCAGGGAGTTAAGGCTACCGCTAAACCTATGGCAGATGATGCTGCTTCTGACACTTCAAAAGATAAGACACTTGGTAAAGACAAAGGCAAGAAGGGTAAGGGCAAGGATTCTTTGCAGGAGAAACCTAATTACGGCAAGATCATTTTGGATGGTACACTCCGTTTCTTGATGATGTTGCGTAACGCGTCCTTGAGTTACAGCGCCGGCAACGGTACCGCTATGCCGGGCTTTATGTATGCTCCGAATATTATGGGCTTGAACTGGACCAACGGTGCCCCCGGCTTTTTGTTCGTCTTCGGTGGCCAGACCGATATCCGTCACATATCTTCCGAACGCGGTTGGTTATCTACCGATACGTTGATGAATTACGCATACCAAGAGAATCATAATCAAGTGATTAACTTCAGGGCGACGGTCGAGCCGTTCAAGGATTTCCGTATCGACGTTACTGCTAACCGTAACCAAAGTTCCAGCTATTCGGAATATTATCGCGCGGACGGGGAAGGCAATTTCCATTCCTATACGCCCAAAACCACCGGTAATTATAATATCACCCAGTTCGGTTTGGGTAAGTTCTTCACGGATGGCGATAAACTTTTTGAAGACTTCAAGGCTGTACGTTATGAGTTGGCGACGCGTCTTTCCGAGCTGAATCCTAATTCCGGCGGTGTGATTAACGACACTACCGGCTATCCGGTCGGCTATGGTCGTCTTTCACAAGACGTTCTCACTTCGGCTTTCCTTTGTGCATATGCTGGAAAGAATAGTTCTACCGTTGATGTCACCTCGCCGTTCCCGAAACTCCCGCTGCCCAACTGGCGCTTGAATTACACCGGCTTTACCAAAATCAAGGGCGTTCAGAAGGTGTTCCAGAGCTTGTCCTTGACCCATGCTTATACCTGTACTTATAACATTGGCAATTACGCCACCAACTTGTTATATACCGCGGATGCCAACGGCAATCCTACCGCTTTTGACCAGATGGACAATTTCGTCCCCAATCGCGAAATCGGTCAAATCACCATTTCCGAACAGTTGAATCCGTTGATCGGTTTCGATATGACCCTGAAAAACAGTTTGATGATCAAAGTGGAATACAAACGTTCTCGCAATACGTCACTCAGTTTTGCTAACAACCAGATTACCGAAATGACTTCCAACGAATTGGCGCTTTCTGCCGGCTATCGTATCAAGGACATCACTATCGGATTCATCTTCTCCGGTATGAAACGTCAGGTGACCAGCGACTTGAACCTGAGTATCTCCTTCGCTTTGAAAGACAATCAAACCGTCCTTCGTAAAATTGCCGAAGAAATCAATCAGATTTCTGCCGGTTCTCTCTCTATGACCATCAACTTCTCCGCTGATTATCAACTGAGTAAGATGGTGGGGCTTACGCTTTATTACGACCACGTCATCAACAAACCTTATATCTCACAGCAATACAATAATATGAATATTGATGCGGGACTTAAGGTGCGTTTGATGTTGGCACAATAATTTCAAATTTTGGATATATGATTCGAAACCGAGTCCCTGATTCCGAATTACAGCGTCGCACCACGCCCCGCGAGGATGATATCCGTGGTTGTTACTATCGCGACCAAACCGCTATCTTCCATTCCAAACCTTTCCGTCGGCTTAAATATAAGACGCAGGTTTTCTTCAATCCGAATGATGATCACATCTGTACGCGTATTGAACATGTGTTGCATGTGGCATCGGTCAGCGCCACCATTTGTCGCGGACTGAATGCGAACAAAGAGGCAGGCTGGCATTTGAATGAGGATTTGGCGTATGCTATCAGCTTGGGCCACGACCTCGGTCATACGCCTTTCGGTCATGCCGGCGAGGCTGCTTTGGCACGTTATCTCGGTGGCCGCGACAAGTTTATGCACGAAGTCAACAGTTACCGCGTCGTCGAAAAGCTGATTTCCGGCGGCCAAGGTCTGAATTTGACCTATGCCGTGAAAGATGGCATCATTTGCCATAATGGTGAAAAATTTGAACGAAGCATCACGCCTGATTTTATGGTGAAGAATTTGGATGAAATTCGTTCGCGCAAATTCGTGCCCTCCACTTACGAAGGCGCCATCGTGCGCTTTTCCGATAAAATCGCCTATCTCGGTCGTGATATCGAAGATGCGATTGTGGCTGGTTTTATCAAAAAAAGGGACATTCCTTCGGAAATCCGTCGTAAGATTGGCGATAGCAATAGCAATATTATCAACTATTTGGTAAATGACTTGGTCTCTAATTCAACCGAGGCGGCGATTGCCGTTTCCGAAGAAGCGCACGAATTGATGCTGATGCTCCGCAAATTCAACTATCAGAATATTTACGGGCATCCGATTCAGGTTGAGGTTGAAAAATCATGCGACCGTATTGTGTCCACCATCTTTGATTACCTTTTCGAAATGCAGCGTCATTTTGATTGGAACAATCATCGTTACAGAGGGAAGCGTACGCTTGTTTTGGAGAATTATTTTGCTGATTATCTGAAAAATATGTGTCCTTTCTATATGAAGGAGGCATTGGAAAACAGTTGGAATGAAGAGGAGATGGGCAAACAGGTGGTCGCCGATTATTTGTCGGGCATGACCGACCGTTTTGCTTTGGAGTGTATGCAGGAAATCACCCTGCCGCGTGCGGTTAAATTCCACCACGGCAAAGGCGAATTCTAATTCGAATTCCGTGGGTTTTTATGCCTTCGGAATAATCAGTTTTGCAAATTTCAACAACAGGACTTTCTCACCGAGTGTGTCGAAAGCGATGATGGCTTTTGCATCTGTCGTCGGGCCTTCAACGCGCGCTACTGTGCCATAACCGAATTTCATGTGGTAGATGCGTAAGCCGGGGGTGAGGTCGGAAACTTTGGCCAGTCTGCCGATGGCCGCAATGTTGAGCTCCGGCTTGGGCTTCGCAGTCACCTCTTTTTTCGCAAATGTACGGCCACTCCATTCGTTGGTTTTTACCTCTTTTTTTGCAAACGTCCCACGTCCGGCCGATGCCTTCTCGATAGTCTTCATACAGGCTCGCGGCAACTCGTCCAAAAAACGGCTGGGCTCGCAAAATTGCAGACTGCCAAAACGATAGCGTGTTTGGGCATGTGTCACCGTCAGCACTTTCTTAGCTCGTGTGATGGCGACGTAGAACAAACGGCGTTCTTCCTCCAATTCGCGTTTCGAACCGATGGACAGGGAAGAGGGAAATAGATTTTCTTCCAATCCGGTGATATACACATAGTCAAATTCCAGGCCTTTGGCGGCATGGATGGTCATCAGTTTCACTTTGTGGCTGTCTTCTTCCTCCTTTTCGTCGGCATCGGTCAGCAACGCTACATTTTCCAAAAAGCGGTCCAACGTAGGTTGAAAGTTCTCTATCATTTCTCCGGTTTCTTCGTTGAAGGTGGTGTCTTCGGCATTTTCCGAAAAATCCTTCATGGCATCAAGTAGTTCTTCCACGTTGTCGGCACGGTCTTTTTCGGAAGGGTCGGCTTTCAGCGCGGCCACAATGCCGGAAGCAAAGGCAATATGTTTACCCATTTCGTAGGCATCCTTTGTCTTCAGCATCGCGGTGAAACTCTTGATCTTAGAGGCAAAATCAACAAATTTTTCTTTGGTCGGATTGTTGACGGGCACTTCGTAAAACTGTGGGTCTTCAATGACGTCCCAGATGCGGACACCGCGCTCTCCGGCACAGGCCGTTGCTTTCTCAAATGACGTTTCGCCAATGCCGCGCAACGGAGAGTTGATGACGCGTCGCAATGCCTCTTCGTCATAATGGTTGACAGCCAAACGACAATAGGCAATGATGTCCTTGATCTCCTTACGGGCATAAAACGATGTGCCCCCGTAAATTCGATAGGGAATGTGTTTCTTGATTAAACATTCTTCCAACGCACGCGACTGCATGTTGGTGCGATATAGAATCGCAATGTCGTTATAATCAACATGATAATTGTGTTCGATTTCAAAAATCGAATCTCCTACCAGCATGGCTTCGTCGTTCTCGTTAGCCGATGACAGTACCGTTATCGGCGTGCCTTCCTCATTGTCGGTCCATACCGTCTTGGGAATCTGTTTGTTGTTGTTTTTGATGACGGCATTGGCCGCGTTGACGATATTTTGTGTGGAACGGTAGTTCTGTTCCAGCTTAACGATTTTTGCCTCTTTGTAGTCGCGTTTAAAGTTGAGAATGTTGTTGATGTCGGCGCCGCGGAAGCCATAGATACTCTGTGCGTCGTCGCCGACAACGCAGATGTTATGGTGTGCATCTGCCAAACGCTTGATAATGCGATATTGCGCAAAGTTAGTATCCTGATACTCATCCACTAAGATGTACTGGAAACGGTTCTGATATTTGAACAACATCTCCGGATAGTCGCGCAGAAGGGCATTCATATAATAAAGAATGTCATCGAAATCCATCGCATTGGAGCTGTGCAGACGACTGTTGTAGCGGGTGAAGATTTCTGAAATCAACGGTTTCCCGCACTCTTTGTCGTACATCTTGGCTTCGCTGTTTTGCGCGTAATCTTCCGCCGACATCAGGCTGGATTTTGCGGCAGAAATGCGGTTGAGGATGAAGTTGACGACATAAATCTTGGGGTCGAGATTCATCTCTTTGATGATGTTTCGCAGTAAGGCTTTCGAATCGTCTGTATCATAGACAGATAGCGAATGCGTGAAGCCGATTTTTTCGGCTTCGGTGCGTAAGATGCGCAAGAAAACGGAGTGGAAAGTGCCCATTTGTACGGCCTTTGCCCCTTTGTCGCCGATGAGTTTGAGGATTCGGTCGGTCATTTCGCGTGCCGCCTTGTTGGTGAATGTGAGTGCCAAAATGCGCCACGGAGCAATGCCTTGTTCCAACATGTAGGCGATGCGGTACGTCAGTACGCGGGTCTTCCCGGAGCCGGCACCGGCTATGACCATCACCGGTCCTTGAATTTCGCAGACCGCAGCACGTTGAGAATCATTGAGTTCGGATAAGATATCTTTTTTTGACATTTTGCTTTATTTCTTCTATTTCTGATAAGTTCAAACTATGAGTCTAATGAAATTTCGCAAGCGATGTTCGCTGGCTTTAATGCGATAAAGGATTCGGGATCCACCTTCATTTCATAATTATACAAATCGGTAGTGAATTCGCTTTTCTCATCAACTACGGAAAAAATGAGGTTCTTTGTCCCTTTCCCCTTGCCATCTTTTACCGATTTCTCTTCTGCCGCCTGCACCCAATCGTTAATGAGGTTGGCCATATTCTCCGACAGCTGGCTGATGTCCATCTTGAGGCGGACGGCTGTAGTGATTTTAGTGTATGCATCACGCAGATACATAACCTGTGTCGGTTTAAGGTTGAAAACCTTCTTGGTCTCGTCACGTTCAAAGCCGCGTTCGGAAACCAATGCCGTGAAGAAAAGGAACTGCCCTTTCTCAAACAGGTGTTTGTATTTGGAATAGTCTTCGCCAAACAGCATCCATTCGAATGTGTTTTCGTAATCTTCCAGAACGATGATTCCGTAGGGATGCCCAGTCTTTCCGATTTTGTGTTGTGCTTCCGTGATCGCAGCAGCAAAACAGAGTTTTCTGCCAGTCAGACGGCGCCACGAGTCACGATCTTTGATGACGGATAAGTCGGTGTTACAGAATGATTTAATTACGGGTTTGAAGTGGTCCAGCGGATGTCCGGAAATGTAAAAACCTGCGATTTCGCGTTCGCGGTTGAGTTGTTCGAACGAGCTCCAGTGGTCGCAATCGGGAATCGTTGGCAATGCTGTTTCGCTGACTTCGTTGGGAGCGCTGTCGAAAATCGACATTTGCATCTGCTGTGAGGTGTCCTGCTGTTTTGAACCATAGGCCATCAGCTTTTCGGTGAAGGTCTTGTGGTCTTTATCTTCGAAGAAGAACTGTGCGCGATGAATATTCCGGAAACTGTCGAATGCTCCGACGGCGGCCATGCTCTCAACGATGCGGCGATTGCAGGAACGAAGGTTGACGCGCTCAATGAAGTTGAAGATACTTGTAAAATCACCGTTGGCATTGCGCTCTTCGATGATGTCGGCGACGGCACTGCCGCCTACGCCTTTCAGCGCGGCCAGACCGAAGCGGATAGCACCATCCTTGTTGACGGAAAAGTCGGCTTCCGATTCGTTGATGTCGGGGGGAAGAACGGCTATGCCCTGTCGGCTTGCTTCGTCAATAAGTTCGGTCACTTTCTGCAAATTCGTGATTTCAGTGGTCATGTTGGCCGCCAAAAATTCAGCCATGTAATTTGCTTTCAGCCAAGCTGTTTGGTACGATACAAAGGCGTAGCAGGTGGCATGCGACTTGTTGAATGCGTAAGAGGCGAATTTTTTCCACTCTTCCCAAATCTTGTCGAGTACATCTTTGTCGTGTCCGTTTTGGGTGCCGTTGTAGATGAAGTCGGTGTACAGCTCTTCCATTTTGGCGATGAGTTTTTTGCCCATTGCCTTACGCAGCGTGTCGGCTTGACCACGGGTGAAGCTGGCGAGCAGACGGGAGAGCTGCATTACCTGTTCGTGGTAAACGCAGATTCCGTACGTCTCGTCGAGAATTTTACCCATTTCGGGAATGGGGTAGGTGATGGGCTCACGACCGTGCTTACGGGCAATGAATGATGGAATGTTGTCCATCGGCCCGGGACGGTAGAGCGACACCATGGCGATGATGTCTTCGAAACGCGTGGGCTTCAGTTCGCGCAGATATTTGCGCATGCCCGGACTTTCAAATTGGAAAATGGCTGTCGTATCGCCTTTTTGGAAAAGTTCGTATGTCTTGATGTCATCGAGGGGAATGTCGTCGATTTCAATGTCGATTCCGTGCCTTTTCTTGATGTTGTTGAGTGTGGCGGTAAGAATATCCAGGGTTTTCAGACCAAGAAAGTCCATCTTGAGCAGACCGGCGTCTTCCACGAAGTGGCCGTCGTACTGCACGACCATGGTATCGGAATTCTTGGAAGTGGCGAGCGGAATGCAGTCGAAGAGGTTGTCACGACCGATGATGACGCCGCATGCGTGTACGCCGGTCCCGCGGAGGGTGCCGTCAAGTTTGCGTGCAAAGTCAAGCGTCATTCTGGTGCGTTCACTGCCTTTATCGTAAGCTGCCTGCAATTCCGGAATGGTCTTGAAGGCCTCTTCCATGTCGGTTTTCCCTCCGTCGGGGATCAACTTGGCGAGGGCGTCGCTTTCCGACAGGGGCAGGTCCAGCGTGCGCGCGCAGTCACGGATGGCCGTTTTCCCCTTCATTTCCATCAAGGTCACGATGACGGCCACCTTTTCCTTGCCGTATTTTTCACTTACATATTTGATGGTTTTTTCACGGCCGCTGCCGTCCATGTCAATATCCATATCAGGCATTGAAATACGGTCGGGATTCAAAAAACGCTCAAACAGCAAGTCGTACTTGATGGGGTCAATGTTGGTGATGTGGAGGCAATATGCGATGGCAGAGCCTGCCGCCGAACCACGTCCCGGCCCGAAGCGCGTGCCGTTTCGCTTGCCTGCCTCAATGAAGTCGATGACGATCAGAAAGTATCCGGGAAATCCCATGATGCCGACGGTCTGCAATTCAAACAGCAATCGTTCCTTATACTCATCGTTGTAGTTTTCGACCCACCGTTTGATGGCACCTACCCAGGTGAGCCACCCGAGATAATCGAATTCCGGAGTGAAAACCTGCCGCTTCTTTTCGGGATCCAGCGAGGTGTTGTTGATCATCTCCTTCAGCGGATTTACATACTCTTCAATGTATTTTGGATATCTGGGGTCTTCCTTGTAATCGGTCGGAACTTCAAAGCGGGGAAGTGTGGCGGGTTGTTTGAGCACAATCTTTTCGATTTTGTCGGTAATGTGCTGCGTGTTGGCGATGGCTTCCGGAATATCCTCAAACAGACTTTCCATTTCTGCCGTCGTTCGGAAATATTCCTCGCCGGAATATGCCATGCCATTGTCGGACTCTTCGTCCGTGGCAATTGTCTCGGAAATGTATTTCTTTCCTGTATTGATGCAAATCAAAATCTTGTGGGCCTCAAAATCCTCGCGATTCACGAAGTGAACATCGTTGGTCGCGATGACGCGCACGTTGTGCGTCTCTGCCAACTGCAATAGTGCGGCATTGACTAATGTCTGCTCCTTGTGTCCATTGCGTTGAAGCTCAATGTAGTAGTCGCTTCCATAAATATCCTTGAACTCTTCCACGATTTTGCTCGCTGCGTCAAGGTTGAAGTTGATGGGCAGCGTTCCGTCGTGGAGCGACGGATTGTCGCGCATGATGGCCTGAGGCAGTTCTCCACCCAAACAGGCGGAACAGGCGATGACGCCCTTCGAGTATTGGCGCATGATTTCCTTATCGACACGCGGTTTGTAGTATTCACCTTCTACAAATCCGAGGGAGACGAGGTGGCTGAGATTGCGATAGCCTTCCATGTTCTTTGCCAGCAGTACGAGATGGTCACCGCTGCGGTCGCTTCGTACTTCTTTTCTTTTCAAAAAACGGCTTTCGCGCGCTACATATACCTCACATCCGAAAATGGCCTTGAAAGGGTCCTCTTTGTGGTCTTTGTTGAATTTTTCCACCTGGGCGAAAAAATCGTAGATTCCGTACATGTTGCCGTGGTCGGTAACGGCCATCGCGCGCTGACCGTCGGCGTATGCTTTTTTGATGAGCGACGGAATGTCGGCCAAACCATCCAATAACGAATACTGTGTGTGTACGTGTAAGTGGGTGAATTGTGTCATGATCTAATGTTAAAGTTAATGGTGACGCCCATGGCGCCTCCGAATATTTTAATTATGGCGTTGTGGCCAGCTTTAGCGCTGCCCTTTATTCTGTTTCCCGTAGATAATCTCACGCATCCTGGGATAACTCGACTTGATGAGCTCTCCGCGATTTCGCGTAATGCGGCGCTGAAGGTCGGGTCTGGCAAGTATGTCGTTCAATAACTGGTATTTCTCCTCTCCAAGTTGGCTGGCTATCTGCGGAAATTTTTCCAGATTGGCCAGGTCTTCCATACAGTTCGTCCCTTTCGTCTGCATGTTCTGATTGATGGCGTGGCGGAAAAGCAGATTTACATAAAGTTTGTCCTTTACATTGGTCTGCCCCGCATCCAACAACTCCAATTTGGCGTAATGGTTAAGGGCATTGTAGAAATGCTGCAAAGAATCCTCCAGCCATTCGTCTGTGGCAAGATAATCTTCTGCAAACTTGATGGCCCAGCCCACCGAGTCATTCGGCCCTGGATTGTCGTCCGCGTTAATCGGATGAACGGAATCATCTTGAACGATGACGACTGAGGACGTGGGCTGAATCTTGACTTTCGGCTGTTTGGGCAGAGCAATGGATTTCCACAGCAGGATGGCCAAAATAATGACGAGTAGGGCGGCTATGCCAATCAGAAGCGGCTTGTAGTAGGTGAATTTACCGCGTTTGCTGTAATGCAGTTCCAATTCAATGGCTTCTTCTCCGGTGAGAATGCCTTCGCATGGCTGGTAGGTTTCCGCGAATTTGAACATGAAACGGGTCCCTTTCGCATCCGTTTTTTTCGGATAACTAATAACCTGCGTCACTTCGTTATACATCAGTTCGGGATTCTGGCAGATGAACTCCGTGCGACCCGGACTGACATATCGGCTTTTGCCGAAAGTAAAGATAACGGTGACGTTTTCGGTATCCGAATCCTGTTGTTCGGTGGGGGAGGATAGCGTTGAACGGTGGCGTTCGCGCAATTCAAAGGCCATCTCTTGCGAAATATCCGGCGTGGTATCCAACTGTTCGCCGAAAACGGCAATCAACGGATCGTGTTTGGTGCCATAAAGCTCTTTCGGAACAATGAATACGCGTTGGTAAAGCGCGTAGCGCGGAAGTGACGTCTCCTGCAAAAATGGCTCGATTTCGGCGGCGGCAACGTACATTTTCGCGGTAGCACGTCGCTCCGAGGGAATCCAAATCTGCGTCTCGGGTACGTCCTGCTCCTCCAAAACTGCACTCAGCTGATCTACAAAATCCCATTGCTCTGGAATGTCAACATTGCCGGTCTGCCCTGTGAGCAGGTCGTAGGTCGCCAGCACGCGGTCCAATGCCTCTTTGATGCGCGGAAGGAACGTGCCGTTGTGGACGAAAATAGAAAAAATGATGAAACCGGTGCTCATCTCGGCCTTCGGGTCATGACGTACTTGGCCGATGGAAATCCATGCGCCATCGCTGGTCAGCTCAACAAAGTACCCCGTCGCCCCAACTTCGCTGTCAGCCTGCGCGCTGATGTCGGGACATGGCTTCTCCGTCGGCAGCACACCTGCACAGTGCAACTGCCTGTAACCATCGTTATGTCCGTGAACCAGAATACATTGGCGCATCATCCTTCGCTAATTTCCCTTTATACTAAAAACGTGCAAAGGTAATGCTTTTTTTTGAAAGAATTGTGTGAAAATTGGACTTTTTTTATTAAAAAACAAGAAGAAGGAAGCAGTAAGCAGGAAGTAGTAAGTAGGAAGTGGTGAGAACTTTGATCTAATAAAGCACACAAACAGCTTTAGTTGGCGTGTAGCACATTCAATTGTCGCGGTTCCACGCTGATGTGGTAGTTGCCAGCTGCCAGCATTTCTCCCTCCACTTCACCCAAAATCGGCTTGCTCGCCTGAATATCAACCTGTTTCGCGTGTGTTACTCGCACTTCTGGCAAAGTGACATGCTTTCCCGAAAAAAGCTTCTTGACGTTTTTCACCACTTTCATCGGTCGGATTTTGCGAATGCTTACCACGTCAAACATGCCGTCGTGCGGGTCCGCCATCGGTACCTGTCGCATGCCGTTGCCGTTGAATTGCGCGTTGCCTACCGCAATGGTGAAAATATCGTCCGTTATCTCTTCATTTCCACTCTTTACTGTGACGCGTGTCGCCTTGTGGGTGAACAAAACCTTCACCAACTTCATCAGATAGACTGCCGATGGAAACAACTTCGGCTTCCCGTTCATTGTCTCGTTGATAACCGCGGCATCAAAGGAAAATCCAGCGATGTTGATGAAATATCTTTTTGCAATTTCTTGATTATCAGTATTTAAAGATGTTACTAAGCCGACATCGGTACGTTTGAATTCGCCCGTCGCAAGTAACTGCGAGAATGCCTCCGCCTTCGGATAACCTAACGTACGGCAGAAGTCATTGCCCGTTCCTAACGGAATAATGGCCAAATACACCTCTTCCGGATTTGTGCCCGATTGGTAGATCCCGTTCACCACCTCGTTGATGGTTCCGTCGCCGCCCGCCGCTATAATGTGGCGTTCGCCTTCTCGACAAAGTCGAGCCGCTATTTCCGTGCCCTTTCCGACACCATCGGCAATATGCAGTCGATAGGCAATGTTTCGCTCGTTAAATTTGTTCAAGATGTTGTTCTCCAGTATCTTGCGTTGCGCCGACTGCGCATTCGGCTTGGCAATCACCTGCCATTCGTGCGAACTAAAATCCATGTTTTTTTACTTAAAAATAGCTTACACCTTCTTACTTTCTACATAAAAAAAAGAGCGGCCGTTTGAAGACAACCGCTCCTTTTGTTATTTCATTTTCGGAATTATGCGTAAAGTTCTTCGAAAATCTTGCGGAGTTCCGGGCTTTCGCGGAGTTCCTGAAGCGTGAATTCAGCATGACCTTTGGTATAACCATTACCCATAATCATGTTGACGTCAGCGCCGATACCTTCAGCACCGAGAGATGCTTTGGTGAAGCTGGTAGCCATGGAGAAGAAATAAACGATACCATCGTCTTTGGTGCAGAGGATAGCAGTCATTTCCTGATCCGGAACGTTTACACAGTTGATGGTGACATCAGCCATTTTACCGTCGGTGAGTTTGGAAACGAGTTCGTTGACTTCTACCGGGGTCATACCTTTAACGCTTTCTACAACATCGCAGAAACCGAGGTCTTTGATGCGCTGGGTTGATTTCGGGCTGTTAGCCAAACCGATAACCTTACCGGTAACGCCTACGCGCTTTTTGGCTTCGTAGCAGCAGAGCATACCGCTCTTGCCACCAGCGCCGAGGATGACGACATTCTGGCCATATTGGCAGAGTTTTGCAGTCTGTGCGGGAGCACCGGCAACGTCTAATGCAGACAAAGCAAGCTTTTCGGGCATGTCGGTCGGAATCTTAGCGTAGATACCGCTTTCGAAAAGGATGGCCTTACCTTTGATATCCACTTGGTCAACATCGGGACGAATAGCGATGATTTCGTCGATGCGGAGCGGAGTCAGTGACAAGGAAACGAGGGTGGCAATACGGTCGCCTTCTTTCAAATCGATTTTGCCTTTCAAAGCGTCACCGATCTTTTCGACCTTGCCCAGCAACATACCGCCAGAACCAGTACGGCGATTTCTGTGTTTGCCCTGCAACTCAACATTGTAGAACATCTCTTTCTTAACTTCTTCCATGATCTTTTCTTCACTTGCGCCTTCACCAGCCTGCTGCTTAGCATAGTTGTGAATGTCAGTGAATGAAGCGGAGTCGATGTTCAAAGTCTGGACATCAATGAGGATTTCGTTATCGTAAATAACGTCCATGTTGTTGTCCAATTTGTTGGCCGGCTGCGGAAGAACGCCCTTCGGCTCGATGACACGGTGAGTACCGTATTTGTTACCTTTAGGTTGCATAACTTGTTTATTTTAAGATGATTAAATTAGAATTATTTTTGTTTGAAAACGGTTGCAAAGATAAGAAATTTTTCTGAATAAAAACTACTTCTTTATCACCTTCTTTGTAGTGCAATTCCCGTCCTTGCTGATGATGCGTACGAAGTAGGTTCCCGGTGCATAATTGCCCATTTCCACGGTGTGTGTGGCATCGCCGTCGGCATCCAACGTGTAGAGTCTTTTGCCCATAATATCGTACAACTGTATCTCGCTCAGCATAATATCGCTTTCGATGGTCAGCTCGGTAGCCACCGGATTCGGGTAGAAGCTCACGTTGATGTCGTTGCCGTTGATGCCCTCCGGCGTTTCCGTGCGCG
>JAKSMF010000056.1 GCA_024400775.1 Bacteroidales bacterium
AAATGATAGCTGCGGATGGAAAAATGAGAGAAACGGATGTTCTTGACACAAAAGGGCTTCTGCGTCTCATCCAGTCTATTCCAATAAAAATCTCGCTAAACTATTGGAAATAATATGTAACTTTGCACCGTCGTTTTATTTTTGATTTTTGTTTAACGGATTTCGCAAAATTCAGAAGGCTGGCGTGAAATGAGTAAAAATAGAAGTTTTCTTTAGCAATTTAAAAGATACAAAATGAGTGATATTATCAAAGCAGTTAATGAATTGTATGACTATAATTTTTTCATTCCTGGTTATCAGCGAGGATATCGCTGGGAAGCAGGCCATGTGGAAAAATTGTTGAATGATGTAAAACGTTTCAAAGCCAATACCTCGAAAGATTGGTATTGTATGCAGCCACTTGTCGTTAAGTGGCACAAAGTGCAAGAAACAGATAAAAAGGAAAATATCAAAGAGGGACATTGGAATGTTGTTGACGGACAGCAACGTCTCACCACCATTTCTTTGATTCTTCATTATCTTGGAAACGATAAAAAACTCCAATTATCTTATGAAACGCGCCCTTGTTGGGAAAGTTCTATGGACAATGAACTGAAAGCCCAAAGTAACGTCGACTTTTTCCATATTTACAAAGCGTATCAAACCATCAAGGAATGGTTTTTGAATGAATGCGAAATTGATCCTGACATAAAAGATACAATGAAAGTCAATCTGAAGAAACATTGCAAATTCATTTGGTTTGATATGGATGAATCTTGTTTAATCCCCGATTATGCTGAAGAAAATATGTTTCTTGACCTTAATAAAGGAAAAATCGAACTCACTAATGCGGAACTCATCAAGGCATTGTTCTTAAATAGAATGAATTTTGAGAAAGATGCTGATGTGAGACGCAGACAGGAAGAAATCTCACGCGAATGGGACGAAATTGAAGAGATGTTTAATATGGACAATGGTGAACTTTGGAAGTTCATCAACGGAGACAACGAAGAAAAGGGGTCTAAGATTGAAATCATCTTTGATATGATAGCCCAAAAACAAGGGTGCGAAGATGCTGAAAATACAGAAACCTACGGCTTCTTTCAAAAAAAATTCGATGATGCAATAGATCATGGTAATTTGACAAGCTATATTTTGGACCAATGGAAAGAGATAAAATCCATAGCAGATAAAATCCGCTATTGGTACGGAAATAAAGAACTTTTCCATAAAATCGGATACATTCTTTTTGATTCAAAAAAAGCATCTGACAAACGGATGAAAATGCGAGAAATCGTCAATCAAAGCACGAATACTGCTCCGGAATTTATAAAGTATTTGGACGATGAAATCAATAGAATTCTTGATTGGAATGGCACCGACGCGTTACAGAAAGGACATGATGATGCAAAGATTAGAAGAGCTTTATTACTGCATAATATATTGACGCTCAATAATCAACAGAACGAAACAGCACGATTCAGTTTCAAGGACTATTTGTCTCTCAAATATGATTTGGAGCACATCAATCCAACTGAATCAGAAGCTCCAGAAAATCCGACAGAGAAAGAAAATTGGCTCAAAGAAGAATCTAAGTCCATCGCCGATGAGAAACTCAAGGAAGAAATGATGAGTTTTCATAGGTTTGAAGATTCTGAAGATGACACTATGGCTTTTTTGAAACTATATAAAAAAGTTCTTGATTACTATACGAACAATACAACTGCGAAAGTAGCAAACGATGATATGTCAAATCTCGTACTGCTGGATTATAAGACTAATCGTGCATATAAAAATTGGAGTTTTGCCCGAAAGAGAAAATTCCTATTTGAAAGAGATTCTGAAGGACGGTTTATTCCATTTTGTACAAAAAAGGCTTTCAACAAACAATATACTCAAAGCATCATACCCAATATGACCTATTGGTCTGAAAATGATATGAAAGCGTATGAAAAAGATTACAAAGAAGTTTTGAAAAAATATTTTAAATAATAGGCAATGGAACAAGCAATCAATAATATTTTCAAACCAATGACATTTTGGGGGCTTTTACAGCAGCAAATAGAATATTCTGACAAGCAGAAGAAAGTTGTTATTCCTATTATCCAACGCCCATACACACAAGGTGGCCGTCCCGATGATCCTGAAATTCGTGAAAAAGGAAAGCGTTTCTGTAATTATCTCATTTCCCAATTAAAGAATGGTAAGCAAGCAGATGTTAATATTATTTATGGTTCAGAGATAGACCGCGATATTGAACTTTTGGATGGCCAACAACGAATGACAACATTATATTTGTTGTACTGGTACGTCGGGAATAAAGTAGGGAGAAATGTTATTGAAAGTAACGGAAAAGTATTTCACAATTTTACTTATCAGACCAGGACTACGACAAGACGTTTTTTTGAAGGATTGGTTGACGAGGAGTTGATTGCCATTCCTTCTATGAAGGACACTTCCGAAGTTATTGAGAATCAAGGGTGGTTCAGTCCATTATGGAGAAACGACCAAAGCATCAAGTCTGCATTGGAAATGGTTCAGCTTATAGAAAATGCTTTTGACGACAAAGAAAATATTTTACCGTATAAAGATTATTGGGAAAAGATGATAACGTGTGATGTACACATCAATCCCTTTGTTTTTTCATACACCACTTTAAACGAGCTTGAACAGACTGACGATTTGTATATCAAGATGAATGCGAGAGGTAAACTGCTGACACCTTTTGAAAACCTAAAGGCAGGCATCTCAAAAATTGCGTCTGATAACAAATGGGAAGAAGACGTTGATTTAAAAGAACGATTTCTTCAGAAAATGGACAATGGCTGGACCGATATTTTTTGGAGGTTGAGAAATGAAGACGCAAAGGTTGATGTCAATATCCAAGCGATTATGACTTCCTGTATGATTTTTTATCTTGCTGAAAATAAAGGTGCTGCAGCAAACGAAAAGGTAAAGAATCTATTTAATAACGTATTATCACTTGAGCATACTGACTATACCGAAAAGGAAGCATTCACATCCCTTACAAAAGCATTCACTGCATTAGAGAGGGCATATCTCAGTGGCTTTTTCAATGATGAATTTCTGTTGAGATATAAAATGAAATCGGTTTCCTGTCATTGCAGCATCAAGCGAATTTTGGAATGTGCTTGTCTGAAAAAGCGGAATGATGAAGAGCAAAAATACGACCTAAATTGGCAAACACTAGCATATTTGAAAGCAGTCATTCTTTATTTTATAGATACAGAATCTTCCGATAAGATTGCTTTTCAACATTGGATGCGTGTGATTCGTAATATTATTGAGAACACGACTATAGACAGTTATACTACATTTATTTCCGTTGACAAATTGATGAAGGAACTCATAAATGGACGTGATGATATTTACGGTTATCTATCAAAAAATGAGATTAAATCACAAGCGGCAAAGGATCAAGTAAAAGAAGAACGGTTAAAGGCCTCTTTCCGGCTCGATTCCTCAAATAACAGCCACGTGCCCAATATAGATGACAAATATGTATCCGCCAATGACAAGATAATCTCAGAATTAGAAGATACCTATATCGGACACGGCAAATTGTCATTTTACTTTGGCTGTGCTGGAATAAAGACAAAAGAGGACGCTATTAATTATAATATATTAAATAACTACAAAGAGGTTGCTGACAAGTATTTGATAGAAGATTTTAGCGATGAATTCCGTGCCGCTTTGTTCACCGCATTAGACAATTCTTTTTACTTATACTGGCGTAGTTATTCATATAATCTTGAAGAATGGAAATATTGCATTGGAGATAAAGGTGAATTATTGGCAATGGTTGAAAATAATCATTTTTGCTACAATTACATAAAAGATGTTGTGATGAGATTGGTCAATGAATTCAATAATAATATTTCGTCATTACTTGACAATTATGATTGTTCAAATCTGCCCGGATGGAAGCAAAAAATAATAAAGAACCCCGGACTACTTACAAAGCACTGTCCTTCAAAGCGAATTACCATCGGCGTATCTCGCGGAGTAGAGCATTGCAATCTTTTGTTTACGCCAAGAGCTGGTGTGGAAAATTGTAAAAAAATTCAATAATATAGAGACTAAACGTCTTCGTCCCGCAAACTGCGAAATAATCCACTTACATATTCCACTCTTTTTCCGCGCCTGTGCCTCATTTCGGCACAGGCGCGGTCTATTTTTGCGGGCGAAATATTATAGCCGTATAGAAAAATGATTTTTTCAAAGACGATAATTTACATATTGAATAATTGATTACTTTTGCACACGTTTGTTAGTAACACATCACGGAAAGACTTTTTGAAAAGCCATTACGGAATCCCTGAGCAAAACAGACAATGTCATCCGCAAGACCGCCTTTTGGGACAAGCACCGCGCAACGCCTCTCGATGACCGCCAGCGCAAGGTCATCAACAAACTCTTTGATGGCTTTGAAGGAAAACTCAGCTCCTCGAAGTGGTACAAGATAAACCATTGTTCTCAAGATACCGCAAATAGAGATATTAAAGACCTGATAAACAAGGGTATATTGCGATGTTCGGAAGAAGGTAGCCGAAGCACGAACTATGAGTTGTGCGAATGATTTTTACACAGACACCCATTCGCATATTGAATAATTGATTATTTTTGCACCCGCGATGTGCGTTTGTGGAAAAGAAAGATGTAGGTGTCTTTTGATTTCAAAAGTGCATCAATATCTTTTTCAAGTAACAAATAAAAAATATCAAATGGCAGTAAAAATAATTTTCGCAGTTGCACTTCTCGCAGTAAGTATTTTTTTTGTAAGTCGCAAACATTTCATTTTCAAGATTCTCGGAGGCGCAGGATTGCTTCTCTGGCTGTTTCTCGGTGATTGGGGCGGCTTGGAACTCGCTAAAAAACTGTTTTTCTTTGCGACGCGTAACACCCTTCTTTTCTTTGAAATTCTCGGCGGAATCGTTGTCGCAATATTGGTGCTTGGCTGGCTTCTCTCGAAGGTGACCGGTGGAAAGGCAACAGCGAAACGCTCGTTTGCCGAAAGAGTAGCCACCCCCAAATCGGATGAGAAGCCCGCCCGAAAAACCGTTTACAAAGTGGGAGGGGTGGAATTCAACGACTACGGGGCTGCATTACAATTTGCTGCACAGGTTTTTCCGAATCAAAATCATCCCTCCTCGTATATAACAAAAGAAGAGCGCTAAACCTTCGGGAAACTTTTGTCAGGTACTAAGAAAAAATGCTTAAAAAACGATTTGAAAAGTTGGAGTCAAGAAATTCAATCTCTTTGAGGTTGCTCTATTCGTAAAAACTTTACCCCCTGCGCCCACAAAAGGCATACCTTCGTTCTATTTTTGCACCGTCAATTTTTAGGTGATAAAAAATAGAAATAATGGGTGAATTAACCAGATACCAAAGCGCGGCCGACAAGGTCGGTACGCTCGGCTCAGTGGTGCCGAAAAACTTAGTGGAGGTTACGGGCAAGGCACTGAACAAATTGAAAGAGGCGCTGAATGGGGATGTGAGTGGCTATGTCGCTAACCGACTGCATTTTAGTATGAACGAATTGGCGGATGCCCTGGCCGCCGAGCAGGTGGACGGCGTGGCGCTGGCCTTGTACAACATTGAGAAAAGGGCGCAGTCGGTGATCATTGGCGACCAAACGGGTATCGGCAAGGGCCGCCAAGCCGCCGCTATGATTCGCTATGGCCTGCTGTCGGGCTACCTGCCCGTTTTCTTTACCGACCGCTACACGCTTTTCAGCGATATGTACCGCGACTGTAAGGCGCTGGGTATCAAAGACGCGCGTCCGCTGGTGGTGAACGCCGGCGCGTCGGTGGTGGATTTCGACCATATTGTGGAAGAAAAATCGTCCGACCTGCCCGACGAAATCTGGTCGCCCGTGGATGAGGACGAGGATGCGGAAAAGTTTGAAACGCAGTTGATGCAACTCTATCAAAAGCAGTATGAGGTGGTGTATAAAGCGCCGAAAAAGAGCGTGTTGCAGAAGATTTTCGTCAGTGGCGACATCCCTGCCGACACTTACGACTACCTGATGGTGACCTATTCGCAACTCAAGGATGCCAAGCGCGACGCGACTCGTCTTGATTTTCTGCATTCTTTGTGCGAAAAGCATCGCGTGTTGTTCATTTTCGACGAGGCACACCGCAGCAGCAGCGTCAGCGCGGGCAAAGTTTCGGTGATTACGCAGGGCATCAACAGGATTCTTACCGAAACGGAGCAGACGCAGTGCGTGTTCCTTTCGGCCACGTTCGCGAAGCGCCCTGAAAGTCTGATTACGTTTATGCGCCGCACCGCCCTCAGCGCGCTGGCCACGGAAAACACGCTTGAGCAAGCCCTGCACAGCGGCGGCGTCCCGATGCAGGAGTACGTGTCGTCGAGTTTGGCGGCAGAAGGCCAAATGGTGCGGCGCGAACATTCGTCGGAAGGCATCCCGTCGCCCGTTTATACCTACCTCGACGAGGAACTGGCGCAGCACGGCGAACTTTTCGATAGGGTGATGTACTTTTTCCGCGAAATCGTGAAACTTTCAATGATGGTAGGCGAATTGATTGGTTTGGCCCAGATGCAAGAACTTTTGACTGATTTCAAAAATTATCCCACCCGCGCGCAACTTTTCTATATCAACAAGGTGCTGCTGCTTTCGCTGAAGGCGCAGAAAGTGGCGCAGGTCGCCATCGAGGAGGTGCGTCAGGGTAGAAGCGTGGTAATCGGAATGAGTGACACGCTCGAGTGCATTCTCCGCGATGTGATGGTGGCGGACGACGGCTCCGTTTGCGGCGACATTTCCGCATTGCTGCTGCGACTGTTGGATAAAACAGTCTGCGGCACCAACGAATCAGCCAATGGGGGAATGCCTGTTTTTGAACAGATTTCGGCAGAAGCGGCTGATAATCCGCTACTTATTGCGAAAGCGGAAGAGGTGGGCGATTATTACAAATATATCAAATACAGCATTCAGGAAGAGGTTTTTCATTTGCCGATGTCGCCGATTGACGTCATTCGACAACTGATAACGCAGGAGCAGTTTGTCGCGCCCGACGGCAGCTTTATCAATATCCGTTTTGAGGAATGTACCGGTCGGGCGCACCAGCTGGAATATCTGTCGCCGGAGGGCGACGACGATTTTGTGAATGCGGTCATCCAACCGCGGAAAAAACGCCATTCCAACCACATTTTCAACGATTTTCAGAACAACAAACTGGACGTGATTCTCATCAATGCGTGCGGGGCGATGGGGGCCAGCGCGCACGCCATCGCCACTGCGGAAGTGCCTGAAGAACAGGTGCGACAGCGCAAAATGCTGATTGTGCAGAACGACCTCGACGTGAACATTGACTTGCAGAAGCGAGGCCGTATCAATCGTACCGGTCAGCGTATGGATTTGCCGCCGTTGTACGAATACATCATCACGGCCATCCCGTCGGAAAAACGCCTGAATATGATGCTTCGCGCCAAGTTGCGTTCGCTGAGCGCCAATACGGCCGCCTGGCAGGACCAAGACAAGGAACAGGCCGACTTCATTGACATCAGCAACAAGTACGGTAATGAAGTTGCGAATGATTATCTTGCAGAACATCAGGAACTTGCGCTTGTTCTGGGGTTGAAAGGAAAGGTGGCCGCCAGCAAATTGCTCGCCCGAATCGCAATGCTCAGCGTGACGGCCCAGCAGGACATTGTCGATGACCTGATGTCGGCCTATACCACTTTGGAAGCAGAGTTGCGCCGTATCAACCGATGGGACTTGGAACGGGAATTCCGTGATTTCGAGGCGGAATTTGTGCGCGAGGAACTCTTCACCACTTCGAAAGCCGACTCCAAACTCGGCGGCTGCTCCTATCTCACCACCTACAAATGCCGGCAGAAGACCTTCCCCTATACTTTTGAAAAATTGAAGGAACTTTGCGACGAAGCCGAGAGGAAATATGGTCAAACATATAGTTGCAATTCTTTGCTACAAAAACAGACTCGAGACTATTATTCCGCGCAGAACAAGGGTGCGAAAGAGCGGTTTAAGGAGCGGCACGCATTGTTGCACGCCAGCGCCAAACGCATTTTGGAGAATTATTGCTCGGATGAAAATTTGGCGGAAAATTGGCTGCAAAGAGCGCAAACGCCGTCGTCGGAATGGAGTTCAACGTATTTTTTGGATGTTGAAAAACAGCCCAAAGCCAAGCAGATAATGCGGAAACTCACTTCGTTTTCCAATGAGTACAATCATCTCTTGGAAAGAGAAAAGAAGGAACTGAAGAAAATTTCGGAAGAGAAAAAACGCCTCATTGAGATTCTGTCAAAGGCACGAATGGGTGAGGGGTATTATAATGTCAGCAACCAGTTGGCCAGTGAGGAGTGTCCCGACAGGGTGATTGCCGTTTTGCGTGATATCCGTTTCGGAAAAGAAGACAAAAATCGCTTTCTGCCCAGTCGGGTGGAGTTTGTGTTCGCTCTGACCGCCGTTTACACGGAAATCCGTATCAATCTGGTACACAACAAAAAATGGAGCAATTATGAGCGGTTGCGTGAAATTCTCCATTCACGAATTTGGCGACCAAATGCCAACGAGTGGGACAGAGAAATCGCCCGAAACAACAACAAGATTGTGGAACGCAAGATTATCACTGGCAACATTTTAGGGGCATACGTTCATCCGGCCGTCGCCGAGCTGAAGCCGCGTTTCATCACTTTTTCATCGAAAAATAAAGTCGAAGGGCAGGTGCAAATGCAGCCCGGGCTGCTGCTCCCGATGGACGAGTCGAAAATCCGCGAGGCCATCCAATCCGTATCCGTTCCGCTGCACGAAGGGGTGAAATATGCCACTTATACAAACACTTCCTATCCGATCGCGGGGCTGAACGTGAGCTTCTCGCTGCTTCCCTATCGGGTGGGCGACCTCTTGAAATATGTGATTAGCGTAAAAGATCAACATTCCAGGATTTTTGAAACCGACACTCGCTTCGACGGCATTCGTTCCTGTTTTCAGGGAAGCGCGATTTCTTCCATTTATGATAAAGAAGAAAACGAAAAACGCAAGCGCAAACCCTTAATGCGTTATCAGACAGCGCAATTGGATTTCAAGTCGGAGGAATTTCAAACCATCATCCAAGCACTTTCGCAGATGGATGCGGTTTTGATTGTGCCGCGCGACCAGATGACTTACGGCGATGTGAAAGAGTTCGTTTCTCGTTCGGAGCGCGACGACAACGAGCCGTGGCCGAAGTTGGACTGGCAGAATGCCGCCGAAATTCCGATGCCGCCCGTCAGGGAAAAACTGCTTTTGCGCATCTCCGCGCCTATCGTGCCGAAAGCGCAAAAAGGCAATCCCGTTTCGCAGCATTCCGACTTTTATCTTCTTGCCGAGGAAACAATGTCTCTTGATGGTTTGTCTTTAGGCCTTCGAAGCACCATCGACGCTTTGCGCCGAATCTATATGCAATGGAGGAAAAATCTGACGTACTATTACAACTCGCGAAATTGCGACTGGAACGTCAGAAATATTATATTTTGCTCCTGTCGCGAACTGCAAAAGATAATGGAGAACAAGTCGGAGTTAGGCAAGGTTGATTTGGGCAGTGAATACAGGAATTTGCTACAGGAAATTCTGGACAGCGAATACCTTGATGCGAGCGGAGAGTTTCTGTTGCGGTTTGACAAAGAGATGATGTATCTCGCGCCGGAGAAATCAGTGGCTCAGGCGTTTTTGGACGAAATGCCCTGCTCACCGAAGTTGGAGAGCATCCGAAGATGCATACAAGATTACCTCGATGGCAAAACCGAAATGATTTATTCTCCAGAAAGGTGGTAATTATGAGTTTTATAGGAATAAAAGGCGCCGAGCGGTTGGATGAGCAAACGCCTTCGTTGGGATTGGTGGCGGCGCAGAAGCAGGCGGTTCAATTGTTGCGGAACGGCACGGACGGATGCGCCATCAAGCAGCAGACGGGCTGGGAGACCGGCGCCGACGGAAAGTGGCGTTACGAGTTGACGGATCCGTTTCACACCACGCCCGAAATCGAAGACCATCTCAAAAGACATTTCGGCGAGCCCATCAACATCCGTTTTTGTATGAACGACACAGCTTTGCTCGTCGCATATCCGGCCTTTGAGCGGCTCCGGCTCTTTTCGTTGTACGCGCCCACGCATAGGTTTTCCGGCTATTTCGACCCTGGGAATTATGGAATGATGGTGTGTATGGGCACGGCCAACTCGCCGTTCGATCACCAGACCGAAGGCATTTTGCTGCACGAAGTTCAGCATCTTATTCAGGAGGAAGAGAACTTTGCGCGCGGCGGCGATCCGTTAATGGGTTTCCGGCGGTATTTCCGGCTGGCGGGCGAAGTGGAGGCGCGCAACGTCTGCCGTCGCCACTCTCTGACTCCGAAACAGCGCCTTTGCACGTTGCGCACGCAAACGCAGGACGTTCCCGACGCACAACAGATCGTGCTTTTTGAGTGAATGAGTTGTGAATTTGCGGACTGAAATTCCCCCGTCTTTCGTTAATGGGGCTTTGCGGAAGGGTGCATGCGGAAGAAACCGAATCTTTACGGTGAACTGACGATACGATACATTTAACCACTAAAGAAATCCCATCTATTGGATACTCGTCCATTCTCCCATCCCTCCGTTTTCACCAGAAGTGAACCGAATCGCGTGCGCTTTTCCTCTAATAGAACACCATCCAACTTCCGCCTTCTAAATCTTGGAACGTGGGGTCTTTTTTTGCGGACTTACCCGTAAACATCATGTCTTGCATGATGATCAGAAAATCATCGGTTTGGTATGAAAGGTCTGCCCCCCGCGTCTTGTACATATTCACGATTACGCTGTCGGGAATTGCAAAACGCTTTCCCGAATTCGTTGTGAAAATGGCACTGCCATCTTCTTCTGTCCATGTGTGTCCGACCGCAAAATGTTGATAATCAGAAATGTCATATTGGTCGAAGGACCTATCGTTTATAATCGTCTCTACCTCAGGAAAGAATTCTCTGCCGTCCGCAGACCTCCACCAATAGATACTGTCTAAAATATCGAAATTTTCCTCGCTATGGCTCTCAAAAACATTTTCACATTCGCTTTCTTCAAAATTGGAAAGTAAATACTTGTATTGCGTCAATAGCGGGGTGGGAACTTCGTGACGGTGTGCGAGTTCGTATTCATTTACTTTGTCTGCAACCAGTTTGCCGTCTTTCAGAAGGTGCTCCTGTTCGCAAATGGAAACCAAACTACGGGAAATATGTCGGAAAGTGCTGTTGGCAATGCTCCATGGTCCGACCGAAACCGCTAACAGAATCACTGCGAAAGAGATGGGTATCCACTTGATTTTCCGTGATTTAGTGAAGAAAAGGTAGAGCAGGATTCCGTAAAACCAGAGGTTGAGTGCAACCACGTAGCATCGCATGATGGTGATGCCGTATTGCGCAATGCGGTAGCCGATGCAGACGCTCATCAGCGCTACCAGCGGAAGCGCTAAAAGGGCACCGTAATGCGCTACGAATTTCCAGATGCGGTTCTCTTCCCCCATGTAGGCGGGGTAGGAGAGAAACAGCAACAACAGATAAAACAGTACCGAGGCCGATACCATATGCACAATCGTGCCCTTCGGCAAATCCCAGCTTACAATGATGAACAGCAGGTAAAAATAGAGGATAAAGAAGTATAATGCGAGAAGCGGGAGGAAGCAGTATTGTGTGAATATTTTCAGCAATTTGCTGAAATTTAATGAATTGTCTTGCAGTTGACTCCGCTCTGGGATGTAGCAAAGTGTCATCGTCGGGAAAACGAAGAAGATGCAGCCGCTGGCTATGTATTCGAAAATGTTGGAGGAATATGAGTCGTTTAATGATATGAGAAAAATGTAAGCCAAGCCCAGTCCAGCGAGCAGCACAAGCGCAAACGTCAGCGCAATGGCCCCGTACGAAAGGATTTTTCTGCAATAGTTCCAGAAGTGGCGGTCGTCGGGTTGCCGTTGGGTGAACAGGATGGTGAAGAAGGCTACGAAGAACAAGCTGTTGAAAGCAAGCAGTTCGGCAATTCTTCCAGTGCTGTTCGCCGTGCCTCTCGCTAAGAAAAGCGCGAGCCACAGCACGACGGCTCCCAGCGAGATGAGCCAGTTGACCCATTGTTTCACACGGTCTTCGCAAAAAACAGAGACCGTGAGTGAGATGCCGACGCAGCCCAAAGCGGCCAGCCAGTAAATCTCCTCATTCACGCTCGGAATCGTCAGCGTCAGCGCGATACAGGCGAGAATGGTGAGGGGAAAACGGGCTATAGCACATTCCAATCTGTCTGCGAACCTGCTGATTGAAAATGTATTACGTAATTTTTTCATTGGAACGACAATTTATTTTTCAATCTCAACTTCCCTCAATCTTTCGTAGATGCCTTCAAAAGATATGCTTCGGATGTCTTCGGTGCGGACGAAGGCAGAACCATCCGCATGTCCTTGTTTGTCAATAATTTGCAAAGAAAGATAATCCTCTCCGATTTCAATGACGCGCCCTGCGTTTTCGTAGCCTTGGCACAACAAAAAAGAGAATGAAAGCTGTTTCTGCCGGAGGTGTGACAGACATTGTTGTAGCAAATCCCGACCATCAGTGCCAATGGCGATGTGCGGCGACCGTGGCTCGTGTTTTTCGCAAATCGCATCAAGTCGCTGAAGGTAGTGGGTGTCTGTTAGAATTGAGCAAATCACATCACTTCTGAGTAATAGAAAACCATCATCCACGCCCGCCGGGTCAATGGCATTCAGCAAAATCCATTGGGCATCAAAATCCACGATGCGGCCGACAGCAAAATGTCCTGTGTCATCCTGGTGAATTTCAATTACTTTTTTATCGTTCTTAATTTGTGTTAAAATTTTATCCATTGAAATTCGAAAACTTCTATTAAGAGACTTCTGTTTTTACTCTTTCCACACCGTTCCTTCGAATTTTGCGAAGCCTGTTAAACAAAATCCAAAAGGGAACGACGCTGCAAAGTTACATGTTATTTTTTTATTTACAATAGTCGGTCCGAGACGCAAATTTCGCGTCTCCACCGTAAGACAATAACAGTTTCTTTTTGACGTTTTCTTTATTGCTTAACTCTAAATTCCAAATTTATGAGGCATTTCCTCTTTTTGGCAGCAATGGCGCTGCTCTTTTTTGTCGTGCCGAAGTCCTCATTTGCACAGGAAAGATTCAATCTGCAAGAAAAATCCAACCATCATTTTTACTTCTCCGCGGCTGTTGCGGGCGAACAGGCCGACATCATGCTTGAGTCGGGAATACCGGCCTTGTTGGTCGGTCGTGACTTCTACGAAAGGGTTTTGCAAAACAGCGGACTGACTTTCGAACCGTCGGAACGCCAGATCAGACTACTCAACGATGTCTATAAAATTCCGTTCCGCGCGGAGGGGAAAGTGACAGTTGGCAATCTCGTTTTTGACGGTCCGGTTTTTGTGTTGGACGGTTTTCCCGGCATCAGCATGCCCATCCAATATCTGAAAATGGCCGACGGCAAGAAAGCTTTCATCTCGCTTGATTTTCAAGACAAAATAATGACGGTGAATGCCCAAAAGCCGGATGTGGAGGGCGAAAAATTCAAACTGCGCATCGACAAGAAGATGGGATTTCCTATCGTTCGTTCCGTTCTGAAAATGAAAACGGAAGACGGGACAGTCAACCTTAAAGGCGATTTCATCGTGGACTTCGGCAATCCCGAACTGCTGTTTCTAATGGCGCAACGCAAGGATGTTGACAAGGCAATGAAGAGCGGAAAGCTTACGCTGATCGATATTCTGGACCCCGAGACTTTCGAAGTGATCGGCAATGTCATTAAGACGGAAAGTACGGTGGTTTGTGGCCGGAAGTTTGAAGGGAAATGGGTTGCTGTCACCGACAAAATGTTGGACATTGAGCAACTCGGCTTTTTAGGGATTCCGTTTTTTCAGAAAACTGTCGTCTTTGATTTTTCCGGTGGCGAAATGATTGTGCAATAGGAAATCACCATTGTTCCGTCACACCGCGGTATGAAATGTTCACACTGCCGCCACCAATGTACTCCACGACCACGTCGATGTCGTCGCGGCCTTGTTTCTTTGCCGCGAGTGACGTGTCAGGCAGAAAATAATTTTCAATTTTCACCTTTCAATTCTCAATTACTCAACTTTCGCAGGCTGTTTTTTTCTTGTTGTAATGGAGACTTACGACTTTTCAAGTCGGAATCGGAAATATGATGGCAAATCCATTCATTCTCGTTGTTCTCGTTGTTCTCATTGTTCTCGTTTCTCTTTCATAAGTCTCAAGTCCTAAGTC